>CAXTMX010000085.1:0-8943 GCA_964245585.1 uncultured Sphingomonadaceae bacterium
CCCCCCGGCGAGTCGCCCCTCCCGCAAGCGGGCGGGCAAAAAGTCGCTTGTCTCCCGTATGTTCAACGCGATTCCGATCAGCACCCGCGCGTGGGAGCGGATGGCGACGTGGCTGATCCTGCTAATCATCGCCGGCGGCATCGTTGGTGTCGCGCTGATCGCCGGGGTGCCGGCGCTGGTGCGCGGCGGGCTGAGCGAAAGCGTCGCCAATCTGGGCTTCGCGGTGAAGCGGGTGCAGGTCACCGGCGTGAAGCATATGGACCGGCTGACGGTTTACAACATCGCGCTCGACCAGCAGCGCGCGGCGATGAGCGATGTCGACCTCGAAGCCGTCCGCAGCCGCCTGATGGGCTATGGCTGGATCGCCGATGCGCGCGTCTCGCGCCGTCTGCCCGATACTTTGGTCGTCGACGTGATCGAGCGCGAGCCCGCGGCGATCTGGCAGCATGAGGGGCAATTGACGCTGGTCGATGCCGCCGGCGTGCCCTTGTCGCGGGTCTCGCCCGACAATGCGCCGAACCTGCCGCTGCTGATCGGCCCCGGCGCCAACACCCAGGCCCGCCCGCTCGACACGCTGCTGGCCAAAGCGGCGCGCTTGAAGCCGCTGCTCGCCGCCGCGACGTGGATCGGCAACCGGCGCTGGGACCTGCAGTTCCAAACGGGCGAAATCCTGTCGCTGCCCGAGGGCGATGCCGCGGCGCAGACCGCTTTGGCCAAGTTCGACGGGCTCGATGCCAGCGAGCGGCTGCTCGGACGCGGGCTGATGCGCTTCGACATGCGCGATCCGTCGCGGATGTTCGTGCGGGTGAAGCGCGCGGCGGCGGCGCCGACGATCACGCAGCCGAAGGCGGCGCCGGGAGCTGCTCCAGCGCCGGCCGTTGCCGCTCCTACGCCGGACAAACCAGAAGTGACGGCATGACGCGTACAATCTCCACCTTCCATGTCACCTCTGCGCAGGCCGGGGTCCGGATGATCTCTCCCATCGAGACTCAACTGCGCGTTGAGAGTCCATCGAGGCCCCTGCCTGCGCAGGGGCGACATGGGCTTGGGGGAACGCGTTAATGGCCCAGCCGCACAAGGACGATCTGGTCACCGCGCTCGACATCGGCTCGTCCAAGGTCTCCGCGCTGATCGCCGAGCGGGGCGAGGATGGCGAGCCGCTGACCGTGCTCGGCACCGGGCAGCGCGAGAGCCGCGGCGTGCGGCGCGGCTATATCGCCGACATGGACGCCACCGAGCGCGCGGTGCGCGAGGCGGTGGAGCAGGCCGAGAAGATCGCCGGGCTGACCGTCGAGGATGTCTGGGTCAGCTTTTCGGCGGGCGGGCTCGTCTCCAAGCTGGCGAGCGTCGAGACCAGCCTCGGCGGGCACCGTATCGAGCAGCAGGACATCGACGATTTGCTTGCGCATGGCCGCAGCTCGATCGATCCCGAGGGGCGGATGGTGCTGCACGCGCAGCCGACGCTGTACACGCTCGACGGCCTGCGCGGGGTCAAGAAGCCGCTGGGGCTGCACGCCGACAGTTTGGGCGTCGACATCCATGTCGTCGCCGCCGAGCCGTCGCCGATCCGCAATCTCGATCTGTGCGTCCGTTCGGCGCATCTCGAGGTCAAGGCGATCGTCGCCGCGCCGGTCGCCGCCGGCATGGCGGTGCTGGGCGAGGAGGAGCGCGAGCTGGGTGTCGCCTTGGTCGAGCTCGGCGCGGGGGTGACCAACGTGTCGCTCTGGGCGGGGGGATTGCTCGTCGGGCTCAAATCGATCCCGCTGGGCGCATCGGACATCACCGACGACATCGCCGCCGCCTTCGCGACGCGGCGCGCGCAGGCCGAGCGGCTCAAATGCCGCTACGGCTCGGCGACGCCCAGCCCCAAGGACAATCACGAGATGATCGAGGTCAGCCCGCGCGAGGCCGACGGGCAGGGCGCCGACACCCCGCGGATCACCCGCGCCGCGCTGATCGCCGTCATCCGCAGCCGCCTCGAACAGATCATGGGCGAGGTTGGCGCGGCGCTGACCGAATTGGGCTTTACCGGCCCGATCGGCCGGCAGGTCGTGCTGACCGGCGGCGGCGCGGAATTGAAGGGCATCGCCGATTACGCCCAGGCGGCGCTGGGGCGCGTGGTCCGGGTCGGGCGCCCGCGCGGGGTCAACGGCCTGCCCGAGCCGCATAGCGGCCCGGCCTTCGCCGCGCTGGCGGGGCTGGCCGCTTATGCCGCGTCGGACCCGGTCGACGTGCGCGCGATCCTGCCGGGGGAGGGCCAGGCGCGGCCGAAAGCGGACGGACTGTTCGGGCGCCTCATCTCGGCCTTCAAAAGCGGTTATTGATGCGCGACTTGTCCACAACAATGATCGCCGCGAATGCGATTTTTCGCATGTATGGTGAATCGCTTTGTGTCATAGATGCGGGGATGTTGGGGATCAGCGCCCACAAGATATTGAAGGAACAGCGCGGATGAGCATCGAATTCCTGCCACCCGAGGTGGACGAGCTGAAGCCCATGATCACCGTCATCGGGGTCGGCGGCGCGGGCGGCAATGCCGTCGCCAACATGATAGCCAGCCAGATCCAGGGCGTCGATTTCGTCGTCGCCAACACCGATGCGCAGGCGCTCAAGCAGTCGACCGCCGAACGCCGCATCCAGCTCGGCCACAAGATCACGCAGGGGCTTGGCGCGGGGGCGCGGCCGGAGATCGGCCGCGCGGCGGCGGAAGAGACGCTCGAGACGGTCGAAAGCGCGCTCGAAGGCGCGCATATGTGCTTCATCGCCGCGGGCATGGGCGGCGGCACCGGCACCGGCGCGGCGCCGGTGATCGCCAAGGCGGCGCGCGACAAGGGCATCCTCACCGTCGGCGTGGTGACCAAGCCGTTCGCGTTCGAGGGCCAGCGGCGGATGAAGTCGGCCGAGGCCGGCATCGCCGAGCTGCAAAAGCATGTCGACACGCTGATCGTCATCCCCAATCAGAACCTGTTCCTGATCGCGAGCCCTTCGACGACGTTCAAGGAAGCGTTCCAGATGGCCGACGAGGTGCTGCAGCAGGGCGTGCGCGGCATCACCGACCTGATGATCATGCCCGGCCTGATCAATCTCGACTTCGCCGACGTGCGTTCGGTGATGGGCGAAATGGGCAAGGCGATGATGGGCACCGGCGAGGCGACCGGCGACAACCGCGCGATCGAGGCGGCGGAAAAGGCCATCGCCAACCCGCTGCTCGACGGCGTGTCGCTGAAGGGCGCCAAGGGCGTCATCGTCTCGATCGTCGGCGGCGAGGACATGCGCCTGATGGAGGTCGACGAGGCCGCCAGCCACATCAAGGAACTGGTCGACCCCGACGCCAACATCATCTGGGGCTCGGCATTCAACGACGCGCTCGAAGGCCGCATCCGCGTGTCGGTGGTCGCGACGGGGATCGAGGCCGAGCAGAACAATCAGGCCGAGCCGGCGCGGGTGTTCGCCTTCCCCGGCTTCAAGGGCAAGGTCGAGGCGCCGACGCTGGCGCCCGCTGCCGCCGCCGAAGCCCAGCCCGAGACCGAGGCCGATGCCCCGGCCGAAGCCGCGGCCGGCAGCGAGGACGAATTGCTGCTCGACGACATGGCGATGCTCGACGATGAGCCGTCGGCCGATGGCGATGCGCCGCCGGCCGACGAAGCGCCGAGCAGCGCCGGCAGCGCGTGGCTGACCCCCGAGCCGGCCAATCCGACCAAGGCGGTCGGCGGTTCGCTGTTCGAGCGAATGTCGAACCTCGCGCGCGCTTCGGGCGGGGAACGCCAGGCCTCGGGCGACGACGACCTCGATCTGCCGCGCTTCCTCAACCGTTAAGCGCACGGCCAGTTGCGAGCGCGAGATCCGGGCATATGCCCATGCCGATGATCCGCACGTCGATCCTGGCGCTTGCGCTGCTCTCGGCACCCGCGCTCGCCCAATCGGGGTCGATCGACACGCTGGCGGGCTATCTCCGCACGCTGTCGGGCAATCCGCGCGATCTCGGTGCGCTGCTCGGGGCAGGCCGCGCGGCGCTCGACGCGGGCGATCCCAATGCCGCGCTCGGCTTTTTCAGCCGCGCGTCGCAAGTCGATCCGCGCAACGCCCGCGCCAAGGCCGGGCTGGCGTCGAGCCTGGTGATGCTCGAACGCCCCGACGAAGCGCTCAAATTCTTCGCCGAGGCGCAGCAGCTCGGCGGGGATGAACAGTTGCTCGCCAAGGATCGCGGCCTGGCTTACGATTTGCGCGGCGACAACCGGCTGGCGCAGCGCGACTATGCGCTGGCGCTGCGGGCTGGCCCCGATGCCGAGATCACGCGGCGCATGGCGCTGAGCTATGGCATCGCCGGCGACCAGCGATCGGCGATGGCGCTGCTCGATCCGCTGATGCGCCGCAACGATCAGGCGGCGTGGCGCGCGCGCGCCTTCGTCATGGCGATGACCGGCAATCTCGACGATGCCAATGCCGTCGCGCGCGGGGTGATGCCGGGCAGCCTCGCCGCGTCGATGGCGCCGTTCCTGCAGCGGCTCGGCGGCCTCAATGCCGCGGAGCGCGCGCATGCGGTCAATTTCGGCTCGATGCCCGCCGGCGGCCGCCGCACGCAGGTGGCGCTGGGCGATCCCTATCGCGGCGTGGCCAGTCCGCCGCCCGTGCAAGTCGCGTCGAATGACATACCGGCGATCGCCGCCGGCCGCCGCGGCCGGGCCGAGCCGGTGTCGCGCGCCTCGCGCCGCCGCCCGGGGCAGGATGTGGCGATCGCGAGCAACCAGCCCACCGCGCCTTCGCTTGAGGCGCAGGACCTGCCGCCGCCGCCCGCGCGCCGCGAGCCGGTGTTCGCGCCGGCCAACAGCGTCGTGCAGGCGATCCCCGAACCACGCCGCCAGGCGCCTGCGAACGTCGTGGCGGTCGCGCCCGATGCCAAGCCGGCGCCGCCGCGCCGCCAGGCGTTGCCGCTCGCGCCGGGCGGGCGCCTCTCCGGCCTGCTCGCCGGGCTGACTCCCGAAACAGAGACCGCGCCGGTGCTGCCCAATGCGGCAAGACTGCGCGCGCAAAAGCTCGCCGCGCAGAAGAAGGCGGCGGCCGAAGCCCAGGCCAAGGCCGATGCCGCCGCCAAGGCCAAGGAGCTCGCCGAGGAAAAGGCGCGGGCCAGGAAGAACCCGTCGCGCATCTGGGTGCAGATCGCCAGCGGCCCGAACGAGGCGGCGCTGCCCTTCACCTGGAACAAGCTGCGCAAGGAGCATGACGAGCTCGATGGCAAATCGGCCTGGGCGATGCCCTATGGCCGCACCAATCGCCTGCTCGTCGGGCCGATCAAGTCGCAGGCCGACGCCAAGGCGCTGGTCGCCAAGCTCGGCAAGGACGGGCTGAAGACCAATGTGTTCCTGAGCGAGGCGGGGCAGGAGATCGACAAGCTCGGCGGCAAGTGAGGCCGCGCGCGGCCTATGCCAGCGATCCAGCGCTGTCGCGCGGGCGCCAGCATCTCGAGGTCCTGGGCGAGACGCGCGGGCCGCGCACCGCGTTCCAGCGCGACCGCGACCGCATCATCCATTCGGCGGGCTTCCGCCGCCTGCGCCACAAGACCCAGGTGTTCATCGCCCCCGACGGCGATCATTACCGCGTGCGCCTGACCCACAGCCTCGAAGTCGCGCAGATCGGCCGCACCATCGCGCGCGCGCTCGGCCTCGACGAGGATTTGACCGAAGCGCTGTGCCTGGCGCACGATATCGGCCACCCGCCCTTCGGCCATGCAGGCGAGGACGCGCTGTGTGAAGCGCTCGCGCCTTGTGGCGGGTTCGATCACAACGCGCAGACGCTGCGGCAGGTGACGGCGCTGGAAACACCCTATCCGCGCTGGGCGGGGCTCAATCTGAGCTGGGAAACGTTGGAGGGCCTGGCCAAGCATAATGGCCCGGCGATCTCGCCCGGCTGGGCGCTGGCTGAAGCCGATGCCGCCTTCGCGCTCGATCTCGATCGCTGGCCTTGCCTCGAAGCGCAGATCGCGGCGGTGGCGGACGACATCGCCTATGACAATCACGATATCGACGACGGCCTGCGCGCCGGGCTGCTCGACCGCGACGAAGTGCTCGCGCAGCCGTTCCTCGCCGACAATTGGGCGGACGTGCGCCGGCGCTTTTTCGACGTGCCGGAGAGCCGCCTGATGCCCGAACTGGTGCGGCATCAGATCGGCTGGATGGTCAACGACGTGATCGAAGCGACGCGCGCGCGCTGCCGCGACCTGCGCAGCGCGGACGAGGCGCGCGCGGCTAGACGCCAGCTCGGAGGCTTTTCGCATCAGGTCGCGGTGGCGGAGCGCGGCTTCAAGGCGTTCATGTACGCCCGGCTGTACCACCACCCCCAGCAGCAGATGGTGGCCGAAGGCGCGCGCCAGGTCATCGCCGGACTCGCGGCCGCCTATCTCGACGATCCATCGCGCCTGCCCGAAGAGTGGCGCGCGCGCCTGCCCGTGGAGGCCACCGCTGCCGCGCGCCACATCGGCGATTTCATCGCCGGGATGACCGATCGCTACGCCCTGGCACGCTACGCCGAACTGGTCGGCCCGCCGCCGGCGATGGACGGCGTCTAGCACACCGTTACTTTTCCTTGGTTGCGTCCGCGGCATCGGCCCGCTGCTCGCGCGCGGTAGCGTCGGCGACCTGCAGCGCATGGATCTTGGCTAGTGTGTCCTTGATCTGATCGGGCGCCCCGGCGATTGCCGCGTTCTTTTGCAAATAGGCCAAGTGTTGCTCAAGCCGCGAGATTGCCGCGCTGCGCGCCTGGTTTTGCACAACGGCTTGAGCTCCCGATGCGTCCACTGACGCGTCCAGCAGCGCCTGTAGTCCGTGCTCGAACGAACACGCCTGGTGATAGGCATTTACCAGCCGGATCATCTCGTCGACCGTCCACTGCTCTTTTGAAAGCGTGCGCTTTCCTTCGATCTGTGTGCGAATCTCTTGACGCTCGGTATCGATCGCCTTGGTGATCGCCTGAGTAATTTGGTTGCGGTAGAACGTTGCATTCACGTTGTCCCGCGTCCCGCTGGCTGTGGTTGCGAGACCCGAAAGAATGGTCTTGGCTTGCTCCCCACCGACGATTGTCGAAGCGGCTGCCAGAGCCGTCGTGGCCAAGCTAAGCGAGAAATTGACGCCGCTCGATCGCGCAATCAGCCGGCCCTTCTCGACCACGCACACATTGTCGGCGTGGGTGAGGAGGACTGCGGAGAGACGATTGCGCACGATCTCATCGTCTGCAGCAGCAATATAGGCGGTCGCTTGTCCCCCGGGCAGGGTGAAGCAGTCGAGGTCGATCGCGCCGACGCGCGTGTCATAGACGCCACTGGTCAGCGGACAGCTTTGATTGGCATCATGGCCTTTGCTGCCCGGATAAACCGCCACAGACTGCGGATTGATTCGGGCCGAATTGTTGATCTGGGCGCAACCACTAGCGATCAGGCAAAAGACTAATGTCGCTGTTTTCGTCTTCATCGTCACCCCCAACTCTCTGTTCCATGGTGGCACAGATTTGTTGGGGGTCAAGATTGGCCGATAGCCCGGCTCTCTTTGAAAAACCGAATGTTTGCTGCTACTTACGCAAGGGGTGGTGTAAGAATTACCCGCAATGGATTCAGTTCAACTCGTTAGCAGCTTGAGCCCAACCAGCGTCAGCACCGCCGCGAGCAGCGGCTGCAGCAGCCGGTCCGGTGCGCGGCTACCGAGCAGGCTGCCGAACACGATCCCCGGTATCGATCCGATCAGCAGCGCCGCGAGCAGGCCGAAATCGACCGTGCCGATCAGCCAATGACCGATGCCCGCGACCAGGGTCAGCGGCACGGCATGGGCGATATCCGACCCGACGATGCGCGCTACCGGCAGCCCGGGATAGAGCACCAGCAGCGCCGTTACGCCGATCGCGCCCGCGCCGACGCTGGAAATCGATACCAGCACGCCGAGCAGTGCGCCAAGCGCGACCGTCTCGATTCCGCGGTGCGCCGGTCCGGACAGCCCGAAGCGGCGTTTGGCGGCATGCACGATACGCGTGCGGAACAACATGGCGATGGCGGTCGCAATCAGCGTGGCGCCTAGGGTGACGGTGATGACATGCTCGGCCAGCGCCGATGGCCGTCCGGCGCGCCCGAGCACGACCAGCGTCACCACCGACGCGGGCACGCTGCCCATCGCCAGCCGCCGCACGATCCGCCAATCGACGCTGCCGCGCCAGCCATGCACGCCGCTGCCGACCGTCTTGGTCGCGCTGGCGAACAGCAGATCGGTGCCCACCGCGGTCGAGGGATGGAAGCCGAACAGCAGCACCAGCAGCGGCGTCATCAGCGACCCGCCGCCCACGCCGGTCAGCCCGACGAGCACGCCGACGAGTAACCCCGCCAGCGAGTAGAACGGGTTGATCTGCGCGATGAATTCCAGCGGACGGCGTTCCTGTGTCGGGCTGTTAGCTAACGCGCCGCCGCAGGCTTGCACAACAAGGCTTTGTTTGCCGCCCAAAACGAAACGGCCCGCCGGATCGCTCCGGCGGGCCGCTCGTCTCGCTCAGCAGGGCGAACGCCTAGGCGTCGGCCGCTTCCTCATTGAGATAGTCGCCGGCATCGGCATCGGTGCCGTGGCCGCTCGACACCGCGATGGCGAGCGGATCATCGCCGATCCCTGCTTCGTCGCTTGCCGGTCGCGCCAGTTCCGCCGCATGCTCCTCCTCGGCCGAATTCGGCGCGATGAGGCTCGCTTGCCAGTCGCGCTGCTGCGCGCGGAGCGCGGCGTCGCGGCTGGAGGCGGTGACGCGCAGGCGGTTCATGCCCGCGCCCGTGCCCGCCGGGATCAGACGGCCGACGATGACGTTTTCCTTGAGGCCCGTCAGCGTGTCCTTCTTGCCCTGCACCGACGCCTCGGTCAGCACGCGCGTGGTTTCCTGGAACGACGCCGCCGAGATGAAGCTGCGGGTCTGCAGCGACGCCTTGGT
>CAXTMX010000086.1:0-8909 GCA_964245585.1 uncultured Sphingomonadaceae bacterium
CGACGCACTCGTAGCTCAGCTGGATAGAGCGCCGCCCTCCGAAGGCGGAGGCCACAGGTTCGAATCCTGTCGAGTGCGCCATTTGCCGTCGGACGCACAAGATCGCTGGGGTGGCGCGTCCCACTTCGGTCGTCCGTGCACGTCACTCAGTCGCTTCAGATACAGCTCTGCGCAGTGTGCCCGATCGCCGCTGTGGCGCGTTGGAGGATCAGAAATGGAGACAGGGCTTGTGCCACGTGCTGATCATTGAAGACGAGCCGCTGATTGCGCTGGATCTCGAGGACCTTCTCGAGTCCTACGGCGCGCTGACGTTCAGCTTTGCCGACAGTGAGCGGGGAGCTCTCGACGCGTCCCGCGATATCCGACCCGACTTCATCCTGTCCGACGTCTCGCTTGCCCAAGGCACCGGACCGCGAGCGGTCCAAGCGATCCGCGGCGAGTTTGGCGCGATTCCCGTGATCTTCGTCACGGCCACGCCGGAAGCCTGCTCGCCGTGCGCGCCGCTAGGGCAGGTCTTTCGCAAGCCGATGGACAGGCCGGCGATCGGCGCTGCTTTCCGCAGGTTGGCGTTCGCCGCCTAACTGCCCGCCGGCGTCGCCAAGGGCATGGAAAAGGTGAACCGCGTCTCACGGTCGCTCGACGTAACCTCCAAAGTCCCGCCATGCGCCTTCGCGATCTCCGAAGCGATGTGGAGACCGAGCCCCAGCCCGACCTGGTTCGGGCGGAGTTCGCCGCGAAAGAAGGGCTGAAAGAGCTTCTGTCGCGTGACCTCGTCGATCGCTCGTCCGCCGTTGGTGACGGAGATCTGGAGCATATCCCCGAAAATCTTGGCGCGAACGATGATCGGGTCGGTCTTGGACCCGTGGGTGACGGCGTTGCCCAGCAAATTGGAAAGCAGCTGTCCCATCCGCACACGATCGCAGTCGACGGCATCCCGTATTGCGACGTCCGCCTCTATCATCCTGTCCGGCGATACCGATACGATCTCCGCGATCACTTGTTCGAGCACGGGGGCGAGCGGCGCGGACGCATCCCTGCTCAGCGTCAGGCCACCGCCAAGCCGCCCGCGCGCGAAGTCCAAGACATTATCGATCAGCTCGGACGCCCGCATGACGCTGCCGAGCATCAGCGATAGAATTCGCCGTCCCTTGGGGCTGACGGTCTCCCGCTCGGTCAGCAGCCGGACCCCGCTGCTGATCGAAGCCAGCGGATTACGCAGATCGTGGCCGAGCACGGCGATGAACTGCTCGCGGAGCTGAGACGCCTCCTGCTCGGCGAGGACGGCGCGGTCGGTCGCGTCCTTCGCCTCGATGAGGGCGCGCTCATAGCGGCGACGTTCCGTTGCCTTGAAGATCGCGAAATCCGTGAACAGGAGTTCTCCGGCTGGGGTCCGGCGCTCCGCGGCATTCACCAGGCTCTGGATCCTTCTCCCGTCATGACCGGCGAAGTCCATCGCGACTTCGTCGACGAAGCCTTGCATGCGCAACAGCGGAGATATGTTCGTCTCGTAGAAAATGCGCGCCGGCACGCTTAGCAAGTCGTGGATCCGCTTTCCGGCGAGTTCTTCCTGGGAATAGCCGGTCCATTCCGCGATGCGGCGATTGGCATGCACGATCCTCGCGTCGGGCAGCAGCGATAGCAGGCCGCACGGTACATCGTTCAGGTCCTGCGCCTGGGGGGCCGCCTCAGACAAAGGCGCGGATCGCGGCGATGACCTCTTCGGGCGCGCTGAGGTTGGGGCAGTGGCCCGTCGCGTCGAGCAGGACCATCTGACTGCCGGCGATGTGGTCGCGGACGTACTCGCCTACTTCCACCGGCGCGATGGCATCCTCGCGGCATTGCAGGACGAGCGTCCGCGCGGTAACCTTTTCGAGATCGGAGCGATTGTCGGATGTGAAAGTCACGCGGGCGAAATCGCGCGCTATTGCCGGATCGGTCCGGCAGAAGCTGTTGGTAAGTTCTTCGCCGAGCTCGGGTCTGTCCGGATTTGCCATGATCACCGGCGCCATCATCGCGGACCAGCCCAGATGGTTGTCCGCCAGCGATGCCAGCAATTCGTCGATGTCGGAGGCCGCGAATCCGCCGCGATAGTCGCCCTCGTCGATGTAGCGCGGCGACGGGCTTACCAGGACAAGCTCAGCAAACAGCGACGGCTCCGACAACGACGCCAGCACCCCGATCATCGCGCTGACCGAATGGCCGACGAAGACCGCTCGTTGCAGATCGAGGGCGCTGCAAATCTCGACGAGATCGGCGGCATAGCCGGCGAGGCTTGCGTACCGCTGGGGATCGTACGCCGACAGGTCGGACGCGCCGGCACCCACCTGATCGAACAGCACGGTCCGGAACTCCGGTTCAAACGCCGGCGCGACGAAGCGCCACATATTCTGGTCGCAACCGAATCCGTGGGCGAACACCATGGCACGCTCGCCCTGTCCTGCGAGCCGCACCTTGTTCCGCTGCGCTATCGCCACATGGCTCCCCAAACCGGACCGGGTCCGAATGACCGCCCCTCGACCGCGGATCTCCCGAAGAGGTGCCCTCGGATCGGACCGACTATAAGCTTACTGCCGCCCGTACTGTGCCACGTCCATAGCGAAAGGATGTGCGGAAAGCCACGACCGACGGCAGCCCTTGAGCCGTGTCGGAACTAACCAACAGGTTAGCTGTTTTATCCGCGATGCTCGACAAGACCTTTTCCGCGCTTGCCGACCCGACCCGCCGCGCCATCGTCGCGCGGTTGGCAAACGGGCACGCGATCGCGGTCGGCGAAATCGCGCGCGGCTTTCCGATGTCGCTGCCCGCGGTGATCAAGCACCTCGACGTGCTGACCGACGCGGGCCTCATCACGCGCACGCGGATCGGGCGCGGGGTCGAATGCCGGCTCGCCCCCGCACCGATGGACGAGGCGGTCGATTGGCTCGAACGCCACCTCGATTTCTGGACCGCGCGGCTCGACGCGCTGGACGCTTTGC
Source organism: uncultured Sphingomonadaceae bacterium (assembly GCA_964245585.1). Lineage (GTDB taxonomy): Bacteria > Pseudomonadota > Alphaproteobacteria > Sphingomonadales > Sphingomonadaceae > Solisphingomonas. The sequence continues at coordinate 2,976 of CAXTMX010000086.1, forward strand.
TTGAGGGAGACGCGGCATGACGACAATCAAGAACGTGCTCGCCGGCCTTGGCGTGACCGATCTCGGCCGCGCCGAGGGCTGGTACACCAGGCTGATCGGCCGCGCCCCCGACACGCGGCCGATGGACGGGCTGATCGAATATCGCTTTTCCGGGGGCGGCTGGCTGCAGCTGTTCACCGACCCCGACCGTGCCGGGCACGGATCGCTGACGCTGGTGGTCGAGGATTTCGACGCAGCGCTGGAGGCGCTCGATGTCGCCTCCATCGCGCACGAGCCGCCGAGCCGGGGCGATTATGTCGATACTGTGATCTTCTCCGATCCCGACGGCAACCGCGTCGTCTTTGCCCGTTCGCGCAGCGGCGACAACGAGGCGGCCGTATGAGTGCGGACGCGTCGCTCCAGATCGTTCGTCGTTTCGCCGCGTCCCCGGCCGACGTGTGGGCCGCCTGCACGCAGCCTGACCTGCTCGGGCAGTGGTTTTCGCCGCGCCCGTTCCACGACTGCACGGTCGAGGCCGACGTGCGCGTCGGCGGACGCTTCTTCTTCCGCATGACCGGCGGGCCCGGAACTTTTGCGGCGCAGGGCATCTACCGCGCGGTCGAGGCGCCGCGCCGCTTGCAACTCACCTGGACCTGGGTCGAAGGCCCGCCCGATCAGCCGCCCGACGGCGTGACATCGCTCGTCACCTTCGACATCGAAGCCGATGGCGACGGCACCCGCCTGACGCTGACACACGCCGGCCTGCCCGACCAGGCCGAGGCGGACAGCCATGAACAGGGCTGGACCGAAACCTTCGAGAAACTTGCTTGCCTGCTTGAAGGAGGAGACGACCGATGAGCTATATCGATGGATTTCTACTGGCGGTGCCCAGCGACAAGCGCGACGCCTATCGCGACCTCGCTGAGCTGACCTGGACGCTGTTCCGTGAGTGGGGCGCCCTCCGCCATGTCGAATGCTGGAGCGACGACGTGCCGCATGGCGAACACACCGATTTCTTCCGCGCGGTGAAGGCGGAGGATGGGGAGAGCGTCGTTTTCTCGTGGATCGAATATCCGGACAAGGCGACGCGCGACGCCGCCAACGCGAAGATGCGCAGCGACCCGCGCATGCGCGAGTGGGGCGAGGCGATGGCCTTCGTCGACGGCAAACGCATGGTGTTCGGCGGCTTCGAGCCGATCATGGACAAGACGGGATGACCGTCGCGCCTCGCTCGACGATGCCGGCGAACATATGGATCAGGTCCCCGGCGCGATCCGCTGCGTCTACGGCGCGCCTGACGACGATCGCAAGCCGTCGGCCGATATCAGCATGATTAAGTGAAGGAGCATTCGCATGACCGAACTCGTCCCTGCCGCAGAACTCGCGTCAAAGGCGAGCAAGCCCTATCCCAATGACAGTGAAGCCTATCGCCAGGCGCGAACGGCATTGCTGCAGGAAGAGATCGAGCTGCGCCGCCATCTCTGGCGCGTCGCCGAGCAGCGCCGCGCGCTGCCGCCCGGCGGCGAGGTGACCGGCGACTACAAGTTCCTCGACCAGGACGGGAAGGAGCACCGGCTCGCCGACCTGTTCGGTCGTCACGACACCCTCGTCAGCTACTTCTGGATGTACGGGCCGCAGCGCGAGCGGCCCTGCCCGATGTGCACCGCGCATCTCGATGCGCTGGACGCCGCCGCGCGCAACCTGACGCAGCGCGTTGCCGTCGCAGTGATCGGGCGCTCGCTGGTGTCGCGCCAGCTCGCCTTCGCGATCGAGCGCGGCTGGCGCTTCCTCGATTTCTACCAGTGCGTCGGCGACCGGTTCCCGACCGATTATCGCGGGCTGAGCCCCGAAGGCGAGGAATGGCCGCAGCTCGACGTGTGGACGCGGCAGGGCGATGCCGTCCGCCATTTCTGGGGCGCGGCCGAAATGACCGGCACCGCCGACCCTGGCCAAGACGCGCGTATCGTGCCGGACGCCGAGGCGCTGTGGACAATGCTCGACCTCACCCCCGGTGGGCGCGGCACCGATTGGTATCCCAAGCTTGAATACGGCGCATAGCGATCGACATCGGCCCGACCGAGAGAGAGACGCTGCCTGACACTCGTCGCGCGTCCGCCGCAGGGAACGCTCTGCTGCCAGCTTCGCTATAGGATCGGCGCGTATCCGCGTGCCGCTAGCAAGGATATGACATGGCGGATAAGCGTGCGACCCTATACCGTATGATATTGCCCGATCATACCTGCCCGTTCGGGGTGCGGGCCAAGCAGATGCTCGAGCAACATGGTTATGACGTGGACGAGCATATCTTGAGCTCGCGCGACGAGGTCGATGCGTTCGAGGCCGAACATGACGTCGATACGACGCCGCAGGTGTTTATCGATGACGAGCGGATCGGCGGCAGCGACGATCTCGAGCGTTACCTGGCGGATGCCTGATCGATGCGCTGGGAATCAATCGACAGGACGAGAACCGCCTGATGAGAGCGTCGCTCAGTACCGAACGCCTGGGGGTGCTCGATCGCGCACGCGCGTTGAAGATGGCGAGTTCCACCCACGCCTACGTCCGCGGCAATACCGCTAAGTTCTACGAATGGCTGGCCGCGTCGACGGTGGCGGGAAAGCTCCCGGCGGGGCCGCCGGTGTGGATCTGCGGGGACTGTCATCTTGGCAATCTCGGTCCGCTCGCCGATGCCGACGGCCGGGTCGACATCCAGATCCGCGATCTCGACCAGACGGTCATCGGCAATCCCGCGCACGACCTCATTCGGCTCGGTCTTTCGCTGGCGACCGCCGCGCGCGGTTCCGATCTGCCCGGCGTCACCACGGCGCGGATGATCGAAGAGATGGTCGACGGCTATGAATTGGCGCTGGTCGATCCCGACAGCGAACATGCCGCGCCCGAGCCCGACGTGGTGCGATCCGTCCGGCGGCGCGCGCTGGGGCGCCGGTGGAAGCATCTGGCGACGGAGCGGCTCACCGACATCGAGCCGACCATCCCGCTGGGCAGAAAGTTCTGGGCGCTCGAAGAGGCCGAGCGCGACGCGCTCGAGACATTGTTCGCGCAGGACGACGTTCAACAGCTGATCCTGACGCTCGAGCACCGCGCGGAGAGCGACAAGGTTCATCTGATCGACGCCGCTTATTGGATGAAGGGCTGCAGCTCGCTCGGCAAACTGCGTTTCGCCGCGCTGGTCGCGGTCGGGGGATCGAAGAAGGATCTCGGCCCGCTGGCGTTGATCGATCTCAAGGAGGCGGTCGACGCCGTCGCGCCGCCCGCCCCGAAGAGCGACATGCCCGCCGACCACGCCGAACGCGTGGTCGCGGGCGCGCGTGCCTTGTCCCCCAACCTCGGCCAGCGCATGCTCGCGACGCGCCTGCTCGGAAAGCCGATGGTGCTGCGCGAGCTGATGCCGCAGGATCTGAAGCTCGAGGTCGACCAGTTCACCCGCAGCGAAGCAACCCGGTCGGCGCGCTATCTCGCCTATGTCGTCGGCAAGGCGCATGCGCGGCAGATGGACGCCAAGGTCCGCGCGGAATGGCGGCGCACCCTGCTCGATCATCGCGGCGCCGGACTGGAGGCGCCGCCGTGGCTCTGGCGCGGGGTCGTCGATCTGATGGCGAGCCACGAAGCCGGTTATCTCGAGCATTGCCGGCGTTACGCGCTCGCCGACGCCGCCTGATTCGCATTCGACGCGGTGGAGTTCAAGCAGCGGGAAGATTTTTCCGCAACCGCTCGGCGTGCCAGCGCAGGTGATCGGCCATGAAGGTGGAAATGAAATAATAGCTGTGATCGTAGCCCGGCTGCATCCGCAGCGTCAGCGGAATGCCGGCCCGGGCGCAGGCATCGGCGAGCAGCTCGGGCTTGAGCTGGTCGGCCAGGAACTGGTCTGCCGCCCCCTGGTCGACGAGCAGGTCGGGCACCCTCGCCCCATCCTCGATCAGCGCGACCGCATCGTGCCGGCGCCACGCGGCGCGGTTCGCTCCGAGATAGCCGCCCAACGCTTTCTGGCCCCATGCAACCTGCGAGGGCGCGACGATCGGCGCGAACGCCGACACCGCCTGGTAGCGCTCCGGATGGGCCAGCCCGATGGTCAACGCGCCATGTCCGCCCATCGAATGGCCCATGATCGATTGGCGGGCCATGTCGGCGGGGAAAGCGCCCGCGATCAGCGCGGGGAGCTCGTCGGCCACATAGCTGCGCATGCGATAGCTCGACGCGAACGGGGCTTCGGTCGCATCGACGTAGAAGCCCGCGCCGAGGCCGAAATCATAGGCGCCGGCGGGGTCGTCAGGGACGCCCTCGCCGCGCGGCGAGGTGTCCGGCGCGACGAAGATCAGGCCGAGTTCGGCGCACGCGGCGCGATACTCCCCCTTTTCGGTGACGTTGGCATGCGTGCAGGTCAGCCCCGACAGATACCAGACGACCGGCAGCTTTGCGTCCGGCGCATGCGACGGCACATAGACCGAAAAGGTCATGTCGGTGCCGGTCGCCGACGACGCGTGGCGATAGACGCCCTGCACGCCGGCATGTGCCACGTTGGTCGACAGCGTTTCCATGCTCAGTAGACGACGACGCTGCGGATGCTTGTCCCCGCGTGCATCAGATCGAACCCCTTGTTGATCTCCTCGAGCCCGAGCACGTGGGTGATCATCGGATCGATCTCGATCTTGCCGTTCATGTACCAGTCGACGATCTTGGGCACGTCGGTGCGGCCCTTGGCGCCGCCGAACGCGGTGCCGCGCCAGTTGCGCCCGGTGACGAGCTGGAACGGGCGCGTCGCGATCTCCTTGCCCGCCTCGGCCACGCCGATGATGATGCTCGTGCCCCAGCCGCGGTGGCACGCCTCAAGCGCCTGGCGCATCACCGTCGTATTGCCGGTGCAGTCGAACGTGTAGTCCGCGCCGCCGTCGGTCAGCGCGACGAGATGCTGGACGATATCGCCGTCGACCGTCTTCGGATTGACGAAATGCGTCATGCCGAAGCGCTTGCCCCATTCCTCGCGATCGGGATTGATGTCGACGCCCACGATCATCCCCGCGCCCGCGAGCCGCGCGCCCTGGAGCACGTTGAGCCCGATTCCGCCGAGCCCGAACACGATCACCTTGTCGCCGACCGCGACCTTGGCGGTGTTGATCACCGCGCCGACCCCGGTGGTGACGCCGCAGCCGACATAGCAGCTCGTCTTGAACGGCGCGTCGGTGCGGATCTTGGCGACCGCGATCTCGGGCAGGACGGTGAAGTTCGAGAAGGTCGAGCAGCCCATGTAATGGAAGACCGTGTCCGGGCCGCCCCGCACGGGCTCGCAGCGGAAGCGGCTGGTCCCGTCGGGCATCACGCCCTGGCCCTGCGTGGCGCGGATCGCCGTGCAGAGGTTCGTGCGCCGCGACAGGCAGCTTTTGCAGTTCCGGCATTCGGGCGTGTAGAGCGGGATCACATGGTCGCCCGGTCTTACCGACAGCACGCCCGCGCCCACCTCGCGCACGATCCCCGCGCCCTCGTGCCCGAGGATCGCCGGGAACTTGCCTTCCGAATCGAGGCCGGACAGCGTGTAGGCGTCGGTGTGGCAGATGCCGGTCGCCATCACCTCGACCAGGACCTCGCCCGCCTTCGGGCCGTCGATGTCGACGGTCTCGATCGTGAGCGGCTTTCCGGCCTCCCAGGCGACGGCGGCGCGCGACTTCATCCTGAACCTCCGGGTCTCGGGCGCGAGCACCTAGCCGCTATCGCGGCGTCTCACAACGAGGCGCCGGAGCCGTGCGGGGGCGCCGCCATGCGGCCATCTTCGCCGCCTATCGGACTCCGTCCCACAGACCGCCCGACATGATCACGCTCACCGGCGTCTCCAAGCATTACCGGATCTCCGGCCATCGGCGGACCGTGCTCCGCAACGTCTGGACCCATTTCGACGCCGGGACGAGCTACGGCATCCTCGGCATCAACGGGGCCGGCAAGTCG
>CAXTMX010000087.1:0-8724 GCA_964245585.1 uncultured Sphingomonadaceae bacterium
ATAGGGGCCGCAGCGGCGAACGCGAGCGGCAACAGAGCAGCGTCGGCCGCCCGCGGCCATGTGTCGTGCGCGACGCCGCTGCCGCGCGCCGCAACCAGCGCTGCCGCCGCCGGGCCGATCACCCACGGCGTGGCGATCGCGCGCGCTGCCGCCGTCGGGGTCAGCGCGGCGACCGGATCGAGCGCGCGGAGCGGCGCGCGGGCGAAGCATTGCACGAACAATTCGCCATGCCCGCCCGCGATCGCCGCTGCGACGCTGTCAGGCGCGGCCGGATCATCGAGCGCGGCGACGGCGAGCAGCGCGAGCGACGAAAATCCGCTGACCGGCGCCCCCCAGGCGAAGCCGAGCGCGCGTGCCGCGGCGACGCCGACCCGTATGCCGGTGAAGCTGCCCGGCCCGCAATCGACGAGGATGGCCGCGGCACGGCCCTGGCCCGGCAGCTCGGCGAGTTGCGGGATCAGGCGCTCGGCATGGCCGCGGCCGACGATTTCATGGCGTTCGGCGATCACCCGGCCGCGATCGATCAGCGCCACCGAGCAGGCGGCGGTCGCCGTCTCGATGACGAGGCGCATGGAATCAGACGATCTGGTTTGCCTCGTCGAACGCCAGGCGCGGCAGTCTGCCGAAGATCGTCGACGGGTCACCATGGCCAAGCGTGCAGATGAAGTTGGACTTGATCGGCGTGCCCGCGAAGAACGCGGCATCGACCGCATCATTGTCGAAGCCCGACATCGGCCCGGTATCGAGGCCCAAGGCGCGCGCGGCCAGGATCAGATAGGCGCCCTGGAGCGAGCTGTTGCGGAATGCGCCGCTGTCGATCAGCGGCTGGTTGCCGACGAACCAGCTGCGCGCGTCGGCGGGCGGGAACAGCGTGGGCAGCTTTTCGTAGAATTCCATGTCCATCCCGAGGATCGCCGTCACCGGCGCCTTGCTGATCTTCGGGCCGTTGGTGCCGCTCGCCAAAGCGGCCAGCCGGTCCTTCGCTTCCTGGCTGACGCACCAGACGATGCGCGCCGGCTCCATGTTCGCCGACGTCGGCCCCATCTTGATCAGGTCCCAGATCGCGCGCAGCTGCGCTTCGCTGACGGGTTCGTCGGTATATCCGTTGTAGGTGCGCGCGGCGCGAAACAGCGTGTCGAGCGCTTCGTCCGAGATTGGCTGTGACATCAGATCGCACGAACCTCGCTGACTTCGGGAACATAATGCTTGAGCAATTGCTCGATGCCTTGCTTGAGCGTCGCGGTCGACGAGGGGCAGCCCGAACAGGCGCCGTGCATCGCCAGATAGACGGTGCCTTGCTGGAAGCCACGGTAGACGATGTCGCCGCCGTCGCGCGCCACCGCCGGGCGCACGCGCGTGTCGATCAGCTCCTTGATCTGCTCGACGATGTCGGCGTCGGCGGGATCGTCGGTCGCGATCTGCTCCGAGACGCGGATATCCGAAGCGTCGCCGGCGCGGAACAGCGGCGCGTCGGCGGCGAAATGATCGAGCAGCACGCCGAGCACCTGCGGCTTGAGCTCGCGCCACTCCACGCTCGGCGCGGCGGTGACCGAGACGAAATCGCGTCCGAAGAACACGCCGACGACGTCGCCGAGATCGAACAGCGCTTCGGCGAGCGGTGAGGCTTGCGCTTCCTCGGGATCGGCAAAGTCGCGCGTGCCGGCGGGCATCACCGCACGGCCGGGGAGGAATTTGAGCGTCGCCGGGTTGGGCGTGGTCTCGGTTTCTATCAGCATGCGCTGCACTTGGGACGGATCGCGATAGGGATCAAGGGCAGGCACTGCTTCCTTGTCAAAGCGAACCTTGACATGGGCGCCAGAACGCCGCTTTATTAAAGCCTATCTTTAATAAGACGCCGACATAATCGCGTTATATAAACGAGCTTTTGATGGCCACGATCAGGAATGCCGGCACCTATATCCAGCAGCCTCAGGGCTATCGGGCCTTTATGCCGGCACCTTTGCCGCCGCGTCCTGCGATAATCATGAACGATCGAATGAACACCGCTCTCTCTCGCGCCGATCGCGCCTTGGGGCGCTTGGACGGGTCGATCGAGACGCTGCCGGAGCCGGATCTGTTTCTCTCGATGTTTGTCCGTCGCGAAGCGGTTCTCTCCAGCCAGATCGAAGGAACACAGGCCTCGCTCAACGATGTCATCAAAGCCGAAGCCGATTTGGTCGGAAAGGCCCATCCTTCGGATGTCCGCGAAGTCCAAAACTATATCTCTGCAATGAATCGCGGCACCGCGCTGCTTGGGGAATGGCCGATTTCGACGCGATTGATATCCGAATTGCACCGCGCCCTGATGAACGGGGTGCGCGGAGATCATCAATTGCACCGCGCCCTGATGAACGGGGTGCGCGGAGATCATCAAAAGCCGGGAGAGATACGCACCAGCCAGAACTGGATCGGCCCGGCCGGTTGCTCGCTGAACAACGCGTTGTTCGTGCCGCCGCCGCCGAGTGCGGTGCATGAATGCCTTGGCGCGCTGGAGCGGTTTGTGCACGACGAAAGCCCCCTGCCGCCGCTGGTCAAGGCGGGCCTCATGCACGGCCAGTTCGAAACCATCCATCCTTTCCTCGACGGGAACGGACGGGTTGGGCGCCTGCTGATCATCTTGTTTCTGGTGGAGAAAACCATCCTCAGCCGACCGGTTCTGTACTTGTCCTACTATTTTAAGCGTAACCGATCGGAATATTATTCCCTGCTTCAAGGCCTGCGCGAACGTGGCGATTGGGAGGCATGGTTGCTGTTTTTTCTAGAAGGCGTGGCCAGCGTCGCTAATCTCGCGGCCGATACGGCACGCCGCGTCCTGCAGCTGCGAGAAGACGATCGCCAGAGGGTCATCGACCGGTTCGAGCGGGCCGCCGCCACTCCGCTGCGCGTGCTGGATCGCCTCTACAAGTTGCCGGTTGCGCTACCTTCCGCGGTCGCGAAGGAGCAGAATATATCCTATCCGACTGCCAACACCATCATACAGCAGCTTGTCGACATCGGCATTCTCCGGGAAATCACCGGGCGTAGGCGCAATCGCGTTTTCTGGTATGAAAGCTACAGCAGCCTCTTCGACGATTTATGAGCTGCCGAGCTTAATGATTGCTTTTTCTTTCGCGGTGCATTATAGGGCCGTCAGCGTCGATGCCCTCGGGTGTCCGGACGGAGCAGCGTGATCGTCGGCCTTTCGGGGTTGACCGTGCTTCGAGCCTCGGAACGCTGATATGCCCCAGGCAACCCATTTCACGCGGGTCGTCATTAAGACCCCCGCATCCGTGCGCGCCATTCCGGCGCCTGCGCGTGCCCACTTGAAAGTATTCCCTTGACCAAATTCTCGGAACTCGGCCTCGCTGCGCCGATCGTGCAGGCGCTCACCCAGGCCGGCTACGACACCCCTACGCCGATCCAGCTCCAGGCGATCCCGCCGGTGCTCGCCGGCCGCGACATCTGCGGCATCGCCCAGACCGGCACGGGCAAGACCGCGGCGTTCGCGCTGCCCTCGCTCGATTATCTCCACAGCAATCCGAAGGCGCGCCCGCCGGGCGGGTGCCGCATGCTCGTCCTGTCGCCGACGCGCGAGCTCGCCAGCCAGATCGCCGCGAGCTTCGTCAAATACGGTAAGAACCTGCGTCTGTCGGTCGCCACCGTGTTCGGCGGTACGCCGATCAACCGCCAGATCCGCCAGCTTCAGGCGGGCGTCGACGTGCTCGTCGCGACGCCGGGCCGGCTGCTCGATCTGATCGACCAGCGCGCGCTGAGCCTGCGGCATGTCGAAATCCTCGTCCTGGACGAGGCCGATCAAATGCTCGATCTCGGCTTCATCCACGCGCTCAAGCGGATCGTGCCGATGCTGCCCAAGCAGCGCCAGACGCTGTTCTTCTCCGCGACGATGCCCAAGGCGATCGCCGAGCTGGGCGACAAGTTCCTGACCGATCCGGTCAAGGTCTCGGTCGCGCCGGTGTCGAGCACCGCCGAGCGCGTCGATCAATATGTCACCTTCGTCAATCAGGCGGAAAAGCAGGCGCTGCTGACGATCAAGCTGCGCGATCCCGACATCAGCCGCGCGCTCGTGTTCAGCCGCACCAAGCATGGCGCCGACCGGATCGTGAAGAACCTCGTGGCGGCGGACATCCGCGCCGAGGCGATCCACGGCAACAAGAGCCAGCCGCAGCGCGAGCGCACCCTGGCCTCGTTCAAGTCGGGCCAGATCCGCGTGCTCGTCGCGACCGACATCGCCGCGCGCGGGATCGACATCGACAAGGTCAGCCATGTGTTCAACTTCGACATTCCCGACGTCGCCGAGCAATATGTCCACCGTATCGGCCGCACCGCGCGCGCCGGCGCCGCGGGCATCGCGCACGCCTTCGTCTCGCCCGAGGAGAAGGGCTCGATCCGCGACGTCGAGCGCCTGACCCGCGTCCAGCTGATTCCCGTGCCGCTGCCCGAGAACTTCAACGCGGAGAAAGCCAAGCTGCCCAAGCCGGCGGCCGGCGGACGCGACGAAGAGCGTGGCTTCGGCGGCGGTCGGCGCGACTTCGGCCGCGGCGGCCAGCGCAATGCCGCGCCGCGCCACGATGGTCCGCGCACCGATCGCCCGCGCGACGACGCCGCTCCCGGCGGGGCGCCCAAGCGGCATTTCCGCCCGCGCGGGCCGGTCGGCGCGCACCGCGGCGCGGTGTCCAAGTTCGGCGCTCGCTGAGCTCTCTCGAACGGGTACGTCCGCTTTCGCTTGAAAGCGGACGTGTTTGATCCGATATTGGCGGCGTGCGGCAGTCCCGCCGCGCGCTTGGAGAGTTTTTCGAGATGGCCAACTGGTCCGACCCACGCACGACCGCCGCGCCGCGCACGATCGGCGTCGGCAGAGAGGCCGCGTTCGACGCGGGCCTCAGGTCCTATATGCTTTCGGTTTACAATTATATGGCGTCGGGGGTGCTGCTGACCGGCATCGTCGCGATGCTGTTCGCGCGCTCCGGCCTCGCCGAGCAGGTGCTCGTCACCCCCCTACGCTGGGTGATCATGCTCGCGCCGCTCGCGTTCGTGATGGTGCTGAGCTTCGGCATCAACCGGCTGTCCACCGCCGCCGCGCAAGGCCTGTTCTGGGCGTTCGCGGTCGCGATGGGGCTGTCGCTGTCGTCGGTGTTCCTGGTCTTCACCGGCACGTCGATCGCCGAGACCTTCTTCGCCACCGCCGCCGCCTTCGCCGGCCTGAGCCTGTTCGGCTACACCACCAAGAAGGATCTGTCGGGCTTCGGCACGTTCCTGATCATGGGCGTCGTCGGGCTGCTGGTCGCGATGGTGGTCAACATGTTCCTGCAGTCCGGGCCGCTTGCGCTGGTGATCAGCGGGCTGGGCGTGCTGCTGTTCGCGGGCCTTACCGCTTACGACACGCAGAAGGTCAAGAGCATGTATTTCCAGGTTCAGGGCACGGACTTCGTCGGCAAGTCGGTGGTGATGGGCGCGCTGACGCTCTATCTCGACTTCGTCAACATGTTCACCTTCCTGCTCCAGTTCATGGGCGACCGCCGCTAAGCGTCGCCTGCGAGCGTGATGAATGAGGCCCGGCGGAGCGATCCGCCGGGCCTTGTCGTGTCAGCCTTCCGCGGCGGCGATCAGGCCGTCGTCGATCTCGTTGGCGCGCTTGAGCGCGGGACGATCGGCCAGCCGCGCATAATATCGCTCGAACGCCGGGCGCTTCTCGATCGAGCCGAAATGCAGGCCGAAGCCGATCTGCGATCCGACATAGACGTCGGCCGCGGAGAAGCGGTCCCCGGCAAGATAGTCGCCCGCCGAGACCGCTTGCTCGAGCCCGTCCATCAGCCTCGCGAAACTGCCATAGCCGACCATCCCCTGTTTTTCCGGGGGAATGACCACGCCAAGCGAATTGTCGGTCGTGCCCGCCTCGACCGGCCCCGCGCCGAAGAACAGCCAGCGATAATAGGGCCCGCGCGCGGGATCGCCGGGCGGGGGCGCGAGGCCGGCGTCGGGAAAGGCGTCGGCAAGATAGGCGCAGATTGCCGCGGTCTCCGTCACGATCACGCCCCGATGGCTGATCGCCGGCACCTTGCCCATCGCATTGATCGCGAGCAGATCGGGGCTCTTCGCCTTCCAGTCCACGATCTCGGCGCGATAGGGCTGGCCGACCTCTTCGAGCATCCACCGCGCGATCCGCCCGCGCGACATCGGGTTGGTGTAGAGCACCAGTTCGGTCATGTGAGTTTCTCCTTGAGGAAAGCGATCGTCCGGCCCCAGGCGAGTGTCGCGGCCGCCGCGTCGTAGCGGTCGCCGGCGGTGTCGTTGTTGAACGCGTGGTTGACCCCGGGATAGGTGAAGGCGGTGACATCCTTGTGCGCGGCCTTGAGCGCCGCGACCCACGGCCCGCCGGTCTGCGCGACGCGCTCGTCGAGCCCGGCATAATGCAGCAGCAGCGGCGCACGGACCTTGGCCGCCTCGGCCGGGTCGGGCGCCGGTCCATAATAAGCCACCGCCGCCGCGAGGCTCGCGCCTGCCGCGACCGCCAGGCGGTTGGTCAGCGCGCCGCCCCAGCAGAAGCCGACCGCGCCGACCTTGCCGTTCGCACGTGGCTCGGCCGCCAGCATCCGCGCCGTCGCCACCGCGTCGTCGGTGGTTCGCGCAAGATCGAGCGCGCCGATCATCGCGCGCGCCTTGTCCTCGTCGGCGGGGGTTCCGCCGGCCGGGCTGAGAAAATCGGGCGCGACTGCGATGAACCCTGCAAGCGCGATCCGCCGCGCGACGTCGCGGATATGATCGTTGAGCCCGCGGTTCTCATGAATGACGAGGACTGTGGGCAAGCGCTCGCCCTTCGCGGTCGCCGGAACCGCGCGATAGCCGGTCAGCGTCCGCCCCGGCGCGGTGGTCCAGCTGCTCGTCCGGGTGCGCACGCGCTGGTCGTCGGGCGGGACGATCGTGGCAGCGGCGGGATCGGCGGCGATGCCGAGCAGCAGCGCCTCGGCGGCAGCGGCGCTGCCGGCGAGCTTGATCAGATCGGCCATGAAAGCGCGGCGGTCGTGCGTCTCATGGGTGAAGCGGTCGTACAGCGCGATCGCGCGCCGGCGCAAACTGTCGTCGGTCATCACTCTCTCCCGAATCCGATCGCGAAGCTAATCGCAATCGGTGGGAGAGGCGAGGGGCCCCTCTCCCATGGGGAGAGGACCCCATCGCGTCGGCGATGGGAGGGTGAGGGGCCCTGCCATCGCCGCACGAGCAACCCCTCACCCAGCTCCGACAAAGCAGCAAGCCGCCAAGTCTGCACAACCCTCTCCCCGGGGAGAGGGAATTTCCGTCAGGCCTTGGCCTCGACGTCGGCCTTGCCGCGCTTCTTCGGGCGCTTCGGCGGGGCCGGAGTGATCTCGAAGGCGAGCGCGTCGTCCTTCAGATGCACCTTGACTTCGCCGCCGTGGACCAGCTTGCCGAACAACAGTTCCTCGGCGAGCGGCTGCTTGATCTTCTCCTGGATCAGGCGGCCCATCGGCCGCGCGCCATAGAGCTTGTCGTAGCCGCGCGCGGTCAGCCAGGTCTTGGCGTCCTCGTCGAGGCTGATGTGCACTTCGCGATCGGCCAGCTGGAGCTCGAGCTGGAGGATGAACTTCTCCACCACCCGCGCGACCACTTCGCTCGGCAGATAAGCGAACGGCACGATCGCATCGAGGCGGTTGCGGAACTCGGGCGTGAACATCTTCTTGACCGCCTCCTCGTCCTCGCCCTCGCGGGTGAGATTGCCGAAGCCGAGCGACTCGCGCGCCATGTCGGACGCGCCGGCGTTGGTCGTCATGATCAGGATGACGTTCCTGAAATCGACCGTCTTGCCATGGTGGTCGGTCAGCTTGCCGTTGTCCATCACCTGGAGGAGGATGTTGAACAGATCGGGATGCGCCTTCTCGATCTCGTCGAGCAGGAGCACCGAATGCGGCTGCTGGTCGACCGCGTCGGTCAAGAGCCCGCCCTGATCGTAGCCGACATAGCCGGGAGGCGCGCCGATCAGCCGGCTGACCGAATGGCGCTCCATATATTCGGACATGTCGAAGCGCTGGAGCGGGATGCCCATGATGCTGGCCAGCTGGCGCGCGACCTCGGTCTTGCCGACGCCGGTCGGGCCGGTGAACAGATAATTGCCGATCGGCTTGTCGGGATCGCGCAGGCCGGCACGGCTCAGCTTGATCGCCGACGACAGCAGCTCGATCGCCTTGTCCTGGCCGAACACGACGCGCTTCAAATCGGTCTCGAGCGTGGCGAGCGACTTCTTGTCGTCCGACGACACCGATTTGGCCGGGATGCGCGCCATCGTCGCGATCACCGCCTCGATCTCCCGGGTGGTGATCACCTTCTTGCGCTTGGCGAGCGGCACCAGCATCTGCATCGCGCCGACCTCGTCGATCACGTCGATCGCCTTGTCGGGCAGCTTGCGATCGTTGATGTAGCGCGCGCTCAATTCCACCGCCGACTTGATCGCGTCGGGGGTGTATTTGACGTGGTGGTGCGCCTCGAACGCGGTGCGCAGGCCGGCGAGGATCTTGACCGCGTCCTCGACCGTCGGCTCGTTGACGTCGATCTTCTGGAAGCGGCGCAGCAGCGCGCGGTCTTTCTCGAAATGGTTGCGGAATTCCTTGTAGGTGGTCGATCCGATGCAGCGGATCGTGCCGCCCGACAAAGCGGGCTTGAGCAGGTTGGACGCGTCCATCGCGCCGCCGGAGGTCGCCCCGGCGCCGATCACGG
>CAXTMX010000088.1:0-8236 GCA_964245585.1 uncultured Sphingomonadaceae bacterium
CCGCCGCCGGCGCCGCCGCCGCGGCACGCGCGATCCGCCGCCTCGGCCTCGGCGGATCGATCGGGCTCGACCTGCCGACGACGGCGTCGAAGGCCGCGCGCCTCGCCGCCGCCGCCGCGTTCGACGCCGCGATGGTCGCGCCGTTCGAGCGCACCGCGGTCAACGGCTTCGGCTTCGTCCAGGTCGTCCGCCGGCGCGAGCGCATGTCGCTGCCCGAGCGCCTGCGCGCCGATCCGCCCGGTGCTGCGGCGCGCGCCTTGCTCCGCCGGGCGGAGCGGGCAGGGGGCGCGGGCACGCGGACGCTGATCGCTGCGCCCGCCCTGATCGCGCGCATCGCGGCGCGGGCCGATTGGCAGGAGGCGCTCGCCCGCCGGGTCGGCGCCGCGATCGGGTTGCGGGCCGAGCCGGGCCTCGCCATATCGGCTGGGCATGTCGCCACCGAACACCCCTAGACGCCGCGGCGGCTGCCCGCTGTGCGGCGCCGCGCCGGTCGCCGCGCACGCGCCGTTCTGCAGCCGCGGCTGCCGCGATCGCGACCTGCTCAACTGGCTCGGCGACGCCTATCGCGCGCCGGGGCCGGCGGCCGACGACAGCGGCCGCGAAATCGCCGCCGACGGGGTGGACAGCGATCCCGACCCGCTTCTATAGCCGCCCCGCCAATGGCCGTGCCCAGGTAGCTCAGTTGGTAGAGCACGTGACTGAAAATCACGGTGTCGGCGGTTCGATCCCGTCCCTGGGCACCATTACCCCATCCGGCGCCATCCGCCATCGTCCCGGGAATGGCCGAAACCGCGCATTCTCGCGGCTGACGATCCGCGGTTGGTCGGGTCGGCGGCCTGCGGGTATGTTAGCCGGACGGTGGTCGAGAAGCGGGCGCGGGAACGGGCAAGAGATCGCCGCCGGCGAGGCGAGGGACTTCGGTGGGCCGGTCCGTTTCTGAGGCGTGCGACGGCCGGCGTCGACGACCGCGACTTCGTCGTTGCGCGCTGCGGCGATTATCCCGCCATCGCCAGAATGGCCTGACGCTCGATCGAGGCGATCTCGGCATAGAGCCCGGCATTGCCGTGGCCGCCGTCGACCGTGCGCGTGCTCTGGAAGGTGGCCGTCGACGGACCGAAATAATCGTAGAGGCTCTGCAGGCTGACGCTTTTGCTCGCCGCGAGCGTCTTGGCCGCCCCGTTCCAGTCCGCGGTGGTGACGTCGGCGACATTGTTGAACGCATAAGGGAACACCAGCAGCACGTCTCCGACCGCCTTGCACGTGTCGACCAGCGTGCCGAGCGCGGTCAGCCATGCGCTCTTATAGCCTGCGACGTTGCCGGCGATGGTGCCCTGGATCATGTCGTTGGTGCCGAGGTTGATGACGTAGAGGTCGGCGGCCTCGAACGTCTCCACCCCCAGCGTATAGAAGCTGCCGGAATTCACCGCCGCCGTGGTGATGAGCCCGAGGCCGGCGTGGGATTTGATGTCGATCGCCGCGGTCGCGCTGTTGTAGGCGGTCAGCGAGATAATGCCGCAATTGGCTCCGCCCGTGTAGCTGAGCGCGTGCGTGCCGGCGGACGACGCCGACATGACGACGCGCTGCAGCGGCGTCGCGCCGCTCTGGGCGACCGAGCTTGCGCCCGCCGCCTGGGCTACGCCGTTGATGCTCATCGTCGCCGGCGCTGCGCCGTCGATCTGAAACGTCACGCTGTTGGTCGTATAGCCCGCGATCAGGCATTCGAACGTGTCGACCGTCTCGTCCGGCGTGAAGATCGCCGCGCTGCCGCCGGGTTTCAGGAAACCGCGCGCGATAGCATTGTCGTCCGCGCCGACCGTGATCGACCCCGACATGCGCGGATCATAGGTCGCAAGGCCGACGCCGGCGAAACGCACCGCATTGTCGACCACGACCGATCCGTCGCGTGCCGCATAGCCTGCCGCCCGCAGCTCCGCGGCCATGACGTTGGCGACGCGATTCGCGCGTGCGTTGGTAAGATTGTACGAGCCCGTGCCTGCCCCTTGACTGGCGGTCGTGCTGTCCCCGATCAGAATGATCTTGCCGCGGCCGGCGCCGGTTTTGACGCGCGAGAGCATCGCGCGCAGCGTGGCGTTGCTTGCGCCGTTGCGCACGAACCCGGCCGGCGCCGGCGGCGGCGCCGGGGCGCGCCTGCGGCCGAGCACGGCGGCGCGCCGCTGCCCGATCAGCATCAGCGCGCCACCGTGACGAGCGTCAGGTCGCGCTGCGCCGCCTGATTGACCGGCGTCGCCGCCGTGCCCGATCGGATCTTGAGATAGCGGATGCCGAGGAACGGCGCGGGATCGACCACGATCGCGCGGTTCGCGGCGACCACCGCCGCGGCGAGCGTCACTTCGCCGTTCGCGTCGTAGAGGTCGGCCCAGCTGCTTCCGTCGAACGAGCTCTGGAAGCTGATCGCCGCGGCGGTCCAGCCCGCCGGCAGCGCGATGCGGTGCAGCCGCTGCGCGCCGAGGTCGACTGCGGCGCTCAACGCCGTCGTGTTGGCGATCGAAGCCGTGGCGCTCGACGGCGCTCCCGATGCGATCGGCAGCGGATGAGCGTCGTCCACGGCGGTTGCGGCGGTGCCGTCGGTGCCGAACGAAACGGCGGCGCGCGGGACGAAGCGCCCCGGGGCGGAAACGAAGGAATCGGAATCGGGCATGGGGCCTCCGGCTGGTTCGAGTTCATGGTCTGTTCTCATGAAAGCTGCGAGTAGGAAAATGAAAACTGCATGGCCGGGCGTGCAATTAACCGGCGCTTAGCCGGCGGCGGCTAGCAGGGCGCGACCCCCTTGCACGGATTCGTCATGGCCGACACGTCCTTTGATCGCCCTGCCAACGCCTTCGAAGCGGCGCTTGCCGAGTGCAAGCCTCGGCTGGTGCAGGTCGCCGCGTTCAGTGTGCTGCTCAACCTGCTCGGGCTCGCCCCGGTCTTGTTCATGCTCCAGGTGTACGATCGGGCGATCCCGTCGCGCAGCCTCTCGACCCTGGCGATGCTCGCGCTGATCTATCTGCTCGCGATGTCGGCCATGGCGGCCATCGATTTCGCCCGCGGCCGGCTGCTGACGCGCGCCGGGGTCAGGCTCGATCGTCTGCTGTCGCGCCCGGTGCTCGATGCGCTGATCCGCCGCGACGGCGAAGCGCCGAATGCGGCGGCGTTGCGCAACCTCGATACGCTGCGCCAGGCGGCGTCGGGGCCGACGCTGCTGGCACTGCTCGATGCGCCGTGGACGCCGGTCTACATCCTCGTCGCGGCGCTGGTGCATCCGTGGGTCGGGGCGATGGCGCTGGTCGGCGCGATCGTCCTCGTAATCATCGCGGTGCTCGGCGAACGGCGCACTTCGCCGCTGGTGGCCCGCGCCGCCGCCGCGCGCAGCCACGCTTATGCGGGGATCGACCGGATGCTGGCGCACGCCGCGCTGCTCGACGCCTTCGGCCTGCGCGAACGCTTCCTCGAATCGCACGGCCGCGGCCGCGACGCCGGGGTCTCGCTCAATCTCGACGCGAGCTTCGCCGCTTCGTCCTACGTCACCGCGGCGCGCATGTTGCGCATGCTGCTGCAATCGCTCGGCCTCGGCCTCGGCGCGTGGCTCGCGATCGACGACAAGATCACCGGCGGCGCGGTGTTCGCCGCCTCGCTGCTGATCGGCAAGGCGCTTCAGCCGATCGAGCAGATCACCGGCGCCTGGCGCAGCCTCGGCCACGCGCGCGTCGCCTTCGCCGGCCTGCGCGCGCTGTTCGCCGCCACGCCCGCCCCGATCGTGCGCACGCGCCTGCCCGATCCGCGCGGGGCGCTCGCCGTGGAGGAGCTGTCGGTCTGCCCGCTGTTGGACGCCGCGCCCGTGCTCGAGGCACTGACCTTCGATGTCGCCCCGGGCCAGATGATCGGCGTGATCGGCCAAAGCGGCGCCGGCAAGTCGACGCTCGCCCGTGCCCTGGCCGGCGTGATCCGCCCTTCCGCCGGCCAGATCCGTCTCGACGGCGCCGCACTCGGCGATTGGCCGCGCGATCAGCTGGCCCAGGCGATCGGCTACGTCCCGCAGGAACCGATCCTGTTCGAAGGCACCGTCGCCGACAATATCGCCGGCTTCCCGTCGCAGCGCACCGCCGAGATCGACGCCGAGATCATGCGCGTCACCAAGCTCTGCGGCGCGCATGATTTCATCCTGCGTCTGCCCCACGCCTACGACACGGTCGTCGCGCCGGGCATGCACTTTCTTTCCGCCGGCCAGGCGCAAGGCGTCGCGATCGCCCGCGCGCTTTACGGCCGGCCCAAGCTGCTCGTGCTCGACGAACCTAACGCCAGCATCGACGCCGCCGGCGAGATCGCTCTCGTCCGCGCCTTGTCTGCGGCCCGCGCAGAGGGTGCCGCGGTCGTGGTCGTCGCGCATCGTCAGGCGGTACTTGCCGATGTCGACAAGCTGCTGCTGCTCGTGCGCGGGCGGATGGCCGCCTTCGGCGACGCCGCCGAGGTGCGGGCCCGGATTGCCGAGGCGACAACCCCCGCCCTGCTGAGCGCGGCCGCGTGAACCGGAGCCCGACATGATCCCCGAATCGCATCGACAGTTCCTCGACCTCGCCAAGGAGGCCCCGCCACCAGCTTGGCGCCTGCCGATAAGACGCGCGCGCCGCGCCGATGACGACGCCACGATCGACCTGCGCATCGGCATGATCGCCGCAGTCGGCTTTTTCGGCCTGTTCCTCGGCTGGGCCTCGCTTGCGCGTCTCGACGCCGCCACCCACGCGACCGGCGCGGTCACCGTTTCCGGCAGTCGGCAGGTCGTGCAGCATCGCGACGGCGGCATCGTCTCGGCGTTGCACGTCATCGAAGGCCAGCACGTGCGCCGCGGCGAGGTCCTGGTCGAGCTCGCCCCCGCCGAGCTTGCCGCCACCGCACGCGCGCTCCCCGCGCAGGTGGTCGATCGCCAGGCCCAGTCGGCCCGGCTCGATGCCGAGGAAACGGGCACGGCAACCGTGGACACCCCCGCCGCCTTTGCGGCGCTTCCGATCGCCGACCGCGGACTGGCCGAGGCGGCGCTCGCGCACCAGCGCGCCGAACTCAAGGCGCGCCGCCGCGCGCTCGGCGTCCAGAAGGCGGCGCTTGGCAAGCAGGCGGCGGAATTCAGGGAGCGCGTCGGCGGCATCGGCGAGCAAATCGCGGCCGGCCACCGCCAGACTCGATTGTTCGATGAGGAGCTCGGCGGCATGCGCGCGCTGCTCGCCAAGGGTTTCGCCAGTGCCAACCGCGTTCGCCAGATGGAGCGCGCCAAAGAGCAGCTCGGCTCGGACACCGCCGGCCTGATCGCCAGCGCCGCAGCTGCCCGCCAGCAGATCGGCGAGGCCCATCTCCAGGCGGCGGCGCTCGACGCGACCCAATTGCGCGACGCCATGGAGGCCCGCCGATCGGTGCAGGCGAACCTCACCGATCTGCTCCCTCGATTAAGCGCGATCCGTGCCGAACTCGAACGTACGCGCATCCGCGCCACCGCCAGCGGGCAGGTCGTTGGTCTCGACGTCACCACCGTCGGCGCGGTCATCGAGCCGGGCAAGAAGCTCATGGAAATCGTGCCCGACGCCGCGCGGCTGGTCGTCACCGCCAATGTTTCCCCGGCGGACGCCGACGACATCCACGTCGGCCAGCCCGCCGAGGTTCGCTTGAGCGGCCTGCACGACCGCTCGCTGCCAATCCTGCTTGGCGCGGTCAGCCGCCTGTCGGCCGACAGCTTTGAAGATCAGCGTACCGGCCGCAGCTTCTACACCGCCGAAGTGATCGTTCCCGAGCAACGCCTCGCCGAAATCGCCCGCCGCCACGGCCCGCGGACGGTGCTGCGTCCGGGCATGCCCGTCGAACTGCTCATTCCGCAGCGCAAGCGCACCCTGTTGCAATATCTCCTGGAACCGCTTGATCGTGCCTTGTGGACCAGCCTGCGCGAGGGGTGACAAAAGGGAGACGAAACGCCGTTCACCATCAATTTTGTGCGTCGCAACATCGACGCCGTTGCACTAAGGCCCATTTCGGACGAAAGAGATCGGCGCTTGCACGAGGATGGCATGAACCCGGTTCGCTTGATCAAAAGCCCGCGCATCGGCGATGACCGCGGCTGGTTCTCTGAAGTGTACAACGAAGCGGCATTCGTCGCTCAGGGTATCGCTGTCCGCTTTGTGCAGGACAATCATTCGCTGTCGCGTCCCCAATATACGCTGCGCGGGCTCCATTTCCAAACCCCGCCGCATGGGCAAGACAAGTTGGTGCGCTGCGTCGCCGGGCGCATCTTCGATGTCGCGGTGGATATTCGCCGCGGCTCGCCGACTTATGGCCAATGGGTTGGCGCCGAGTTGTCCGCGGACAGCGGGCATCAGCTGTTCGTTCCAGTCGGCTTCGCCCATGCCTTTCTGACGCTCGAGCCCGACACACAGGTGTGCTACAAGGTCTCCGCGCTTTACGCCCCCGCCAACGATGGCGGCATCCGCTGGAACGATCCCGCCATCGCCATCGATTGGCCATTGCCGGGGGGAACCCAGCCGCTGCTCAGTCCGAAGGACGGCCTGCTGCCCGCGCTCGCCGACTTCGTCAGCCCGTTCGAGTATGACGGGAACCCACTTCAACCCCTCGATCTTTAACGAGGTTAAGTCGATCATGCGCATTCTGCTCACCGGCGGGGCCGGTTTCATCGGATCGGCGCTGGTCCGTCAGCTGATCAACCATACCGACCATCTCGTGCTCAACGTTGACAAACTGACGTACGCTGGCACGAAAACCTCGGTTGCCGAAGTCGCAAGCAATCCGCGCTACAGCTTTCTTCAAGCCGACATTTGCGATGGCGAGGCGATGGCCGCGGCGATCACCGGTTTCCGCCCCGACGCGATCACGCATCTGGCCGCCGAGTCGCATGTCGATCGCTCGATCGACGGGCCAGGCGCGTTCATCCAGACCAATGTCCTCGGCACGTTCACGATGCTGTCGGCGGCCCTCGCTTATTGGCGCACATTGCCCGAAGCGCAGAAGGCGGCGTTTCGCTTCCATCACATTTCGACCGACGAGGTCTACGGCTCGCTCGGCGACGAAGGGCTGTTCACCGAAACCACATCCTATGACCCGCGCTCGCCTTATTCGGCGTCCAAGGCGGGATCGGACCATCTCGTCAGCGCCTGGGGCCACACCTATGGCTTGCCGGTGCTGATCACCAATTGTTCGAACAATTACGGTCCCTTTCATTTTCCCGAGAAGCTGATCCCGCTGGTGATCGTCAAGGCGCTCGCCGGCGAGCCGCTCCCCGTCTACGGCAAGGGTGCCAACGTCCGCGACTGGCTGTTCGTCGAGGATCATGCCCGCGCGCTGCAAACCGTGGTCGAGAGGGGCGTACCCGGCGAAACCTACAACGTCGGCGGCAATTCGGAGCGCCGCAATCTCGAGGTGGTCGAGACGCTGTGCGCCACGCTCGACCGCCTCAAGCCCCGCGCCGACGGCAAGTCGTACCGCGACCAGATCAGCTTCGTCGCCGACCGCCCGGGGCACGACATGCGCTATGCGATCGACGCAAGCAAGATACGCGACCAGCTCGGCTGGAGCCCCCAAGAGACGTTCGAAACCGGGCTGGAGCGCACGGTGCGCTGGTATCTCGATAACGAGTCGTGGTGGCGGCCGATCGTCATCGCGCAAGCGGCGGACAAACGCCGCGGGCTCGCCGCGTGACGGCGCGCGAAATCCTCGTCACCGGCGGCAAGGGCCAACTCGGCACCGAACTCGGCCGCTATCCCTGGCCCGAAGGCTGGGCGGTGGTGCTGACCGACCTTGACGAGCTCGACCTGACCGACACGCGCGCGATTACCGCGATGGTCGCGTCGCGTCCGTGGGCGGCGGTGATCAGCGGCGGCGCCTATACGGCGGTCGACAAGGCCGAGGACGACATCGTCGCCGCCTGGGCGGTCAACGCGCTCGCCCCCGCCGCTTTCGCCGCGGCGACGAAGCAGGCCGGAATTCCGCTGATCCACGTCTCGACCGACTATGTCTTCGACGGCGGCCGCGAAGGGGCGTGGGAGGAGGGGGACCCGGTCGGGCCGCTCGGCGTCTACGGCGCCTCGAAGGAAGGGGGCGAGCAGGCGGTGCGCACGGGCAACCCGCGTCACGCGATCGTCCGCACCGCCTGGGTGGTCAGCGCCCACGGCAATAATTTCGTCAAGACGATGCTGCGCGTCGGTGGCGGACGGCCGGTAATGCGGGTGGTCGCGGATCAGCACGG
>CAXTMX010000088.1:8246-8575 GCA_964245585.1 uncultured Sphingomonadaceae bacterium
CGCTGCCGCGGACCTCGCCGCGGCACTGGCGACGATCACGATGCGCCTGGTCGAGGAGCCCGCCGCGCCGACCGGCACCTTCCATTTCAGCAACGCGGGCGCCACCACCTGGCACGGTTTCGCGACCGAGATCTTCGCGCAGGCCGCGAGGCGAGGAGGGCCCTCGCCGACGGTGGAGGGGATTTCCACCAGCGAGTATCCCACTCCCGCGATCCGCCCGGCCAATTCGCTGCTGTCGAGCGCAAAGATCGGCGCGGCGTACGGCATCGTCCCTCGCCCCTGGCAGGCGGCGCTGTCCGACATCCTCGACGAACTGATCGGAAAGGCCG
>CAXTMX010000089.1:0-7926 GCA_964245585.1 uncultured Sphingomonadaceae bacterium
AGCCCGAGCGCCCACAGCCACAGGCCGAGACCGATCAGCGCGGTCAGCGGGATCAGCGCGAGGCGGATCGTCGCGGCGATCCCGTCGTCGCCGATCAGCCCGAGCAGCGCCTCGATCGCGCCCGATCCGGCCAGACCGAGCGCGCCGCCCCAGCCCGACGGCAGCGCCAGCGTCGCGCCGCTGCGGAACAAGGCCGACGCGGTACCGACGAACAGCACCGCGACGAGGCACAGCAGCAACGCGCGCTTCCACTGCCCCGCCAATTCGCCGCGCGCGACGCGCAGCCCCGCGACCAGCGCGATCGTCGCGAACAGTCCGGCGGCCGGCCCGCCCAGGCTCAGCAGCAGGTCGGCGAGCCACGCGCCGGGCAGACCCAGCCAGTTGAGCGCGGGCCCGCCGGCGGCGGTATTGAGCGAGGGATCGCTCGAGCGATAGCTTGCCAGCGCGACCAGCAGGAGGACCGCGCCGAGCACCAGCCCCGCCCCGCCGAGCATCTCGCCGCCGCGCCGCGCATGATATCTCGCCTGCTCGCGCCACAGCGGCGCCCGCGCCGCCAATCCGCCCGCCATCGCCTTGTGCCCCTAATGTTCCGGATTAACCATGCGCCTGCTCGGGAATCCGGTCAACCTCAGGCCGTTATAGCCGACTCCGTTCGCCCTGAACCTGTCGAAGGGCTGCTTCTTCTTGCGTTAAAGCGCAAAGCAGGAGAGGGCTTCGACAGGCTCAGCCCGAACGGTGTTCAGGGACGTCTCATCATCAAGAGGCCGCTCCACGATGCAGGCGGACGTGATCATTCTCGGCGGGGGCCTGGTCGGCCTGACGCTCGCCGCGGCGCTCGACGCGCACGAGCTCACCAGCATCGTCGTCGATCCCGCCGACCCCGTCGCGACGCTCGGCGCCGCGTTCGACGGGCGCGCCTCGGCGGTGGCGAGCGCGTCGTGGCGCATGCTCGAGGCGATCGGGGTCGCCCGGCGCCTCGCCGGACAGGGCAATCCGATCGAGCGGATCGCGGTCAGCGACGGGCTCGCGCCCGGCGGGCTGGCGTTCGATCCGGCGCCGGGGGACCCGCTCGGCTGGATGTTCGAAAATCGCGCGCTGCGCACCGCGCTGCGCGAGACGTGCGCCGCGGCGCCCAACGTCACGCTGCTGATGCCCGCGCGCGCCGTCGATGTCGTGCGGGACGAGCGGGGCGTGCGCGTCACGCTCGCCGACGGCCGGGTGCTCGCCGCGCCGCTGCTGGTCGGCGCCGAAGGCCGCAACTCGCCGACGCGCGAGGCGGCCGCGATCAAGGTCGCGCGCTGGCGCTACGATCACACCGCGATCGTCGGCATGCTCGCGCACGAGACGCCCCACGCCAATGTCGCGCACGAGATCTTCTATCCGGCCGGCCCGTTCGCCTTGCTGCCGATGCTGCCCGACGAAGCCGGCAGCCCGCGCTCGGCGCTGGTGTGGACGGTCGATCGCGCCGATGCGTCGGCGATGCTGTCGCTGTCCGAGCGCGCGTTCACCGCGGAGGCGGAGAAGCGCATGGGCGGCATGCTCGGCCGCATCCGTCTCGCCGCGCCGCGCTCGTCCTATCCGCTCGGCTTCCACCATGCCGCGCGGATCACCGCCACCCGCCTCGCGCTGATCGGCGACGCCGCGCACGGCATCCACCCGATCGCCGGCCAGGGGCTCAACCTCGGCTTCCGCGACGCCGCCGCGCTCGCGCAGGTGCTGGTCGAGGGCGCGCGCCTCGGGCTCGATCCGGGCGACGCGCAATTGCTCGCGCGCTACCAGCGCTGGCGCGGGCTCGACACGCTGATGGTCGCCGCCGCGACCGACGGGCTGACCCGGCTGTTCGGCCTGCCCGGGCGCAGCGCGGCGAAGGCCCGCGGCTTCGGCATCGGCCTGGTCGATCGCATCGCCCCGCTCAAGCGCCAGCTGATGGCCGAAGCGCGCGGCGAGAGCGGGGAATTGCCGAGCTTGCTGCGGGGTTTTCCGATTTAGTCTCCTACCCAACCGTTCGCCCTGAGCCTGTCGAAGGGCTCTCCTTCTGTGCAAGCGGGAAGGAAAAGGCTTCGACAGGCTCAGCCCGAACGGTGTTGGGAGAAATCAGGGCCGATCCGCCGCGCCTCGTCGGCAAGCATCACCGGCACGCCGTCGATCACCGGAAAAGCCAGCCCCGCCGCCTCGGACACCAGTTCGTCGGCAGCGGCATCGTAGCGCAGCGGGCCGCGCGTCACCGGGCAGACCAGGATCGCGAGCAGAGCCGGATCGAGGCCGCCGCTCATTGCAGCCTCGCCTCCGGCCCATCCTCGGGCCCGAGCCGATAGAAATGGAGCAGCTGGACCAGCAGATCGGCGCGCGCGGCGATGTCCGGCGCCTCGATCAGCGCCTGCTTCGCCGCTGCTTCGAACGGCGAGATCTGCGCCACGCTATTGACCAAGGTCTCGTCGTCGATCCGTCCGACCGCGTCCCAGTCGACCGCATAGCCGCGCGCCTCGGCGAAACGGCGCGATTCGCGCTCGAGGTCGGCGCGTAGCGCGAGGCCGAGCGGCTCGGGCTCGCCCTCGTCGGCGAACCCCGCGACGCTCGCCTCGATCTGGCGGAACGGCGTCGTCGCGTCGATCTCGCGCAGCAGGCGGAAGCGGCTGAGCCCTTCGAGCACGATGTTGAAGCGCCCGTCGTCGAGCGCCTCGACATGCGCCACCCGGCCGATGCAGCCGACGTCGAACAGCGCCGGCCGCGGGCCTTCGTCGCGCGGCTGGATCATCCCGATCCGCCGATCGCGCGCCATCGCGTCGTTGATCAAGGCGCGATAGCGCGGCTCGAAGATGTGCAGCGGCAGATGCGCGCGTGGAAACAACAGGGCGCCGGCCAGCGGAAAGATCGACAGCCTGAGCGGCTTGTCGTCCATCAGGTGAACAATATCGCGGACAAGCGGCGGCGCTGCGCGCCGACCCACGGGTCCTCGAGCCCGACCGCCTCGAACAAGGTCAGCAGCCGCGTCTTGGCCGCGCCCTCGTTCCATGCGCGGTCGCGGCGGATGCTCTCGAGCAGCGTGTCGGCGGCGGCATCGCGCTCGCCCGCCGCCATCAGCCCGCCGGCGAGGCGGTAGCGCGCGTCCTGATCGTCGGGATCGGCCGCGACCTCGGCGCGCAAGGCAGCGAGGTCGTCGACCGGCTGCGCCTCCTTGGCCAGCGCCAGCGCGGCCTTGGCGCGTGCCACCTCGGGCGCCTTGGCCTTGGCCTCGGGCAGCGTCGCGAGCAGCGCCGCCGCCTCCTCGCCGCGTCCGGCCCGGAGCAGCGCGCGCGCGTTGCCCGCCACCGCGGCGGCATCCTCGGGCGCCATCTCGACGATCTGCGCGAAGATCGACAGCGCGCGCTCGACGTCGCCCGCGGCGAGCACCTCCTCGCCCATCGCCACCAGTCCGGCGATGTCCTGCTCGGGAGCGGCCTCGGCCGCGCCGACCGGCAGCTGCGCGAGCAGCTGGTCGAGCGTGCGCGTCAGCTGCGACTCGGTCCGCGCCGGGGTCAGGTCGGCGACGAGCTGGCCCTGGAACAGGGCATAGACGGTCGGGATCGATTGCACGCGGAATTGCGCCGCGATCACCTTGTCCTGGTCGACGTCGATCTTGACCAGCCTGACGCCCTTGGCCGCATAATCGGCCGCGACCTTCTCGAGGACGGGCCCGAGCTGCTTGCACGGCCCGCACCATTCGGCCCAGAAATCGAGGATGACGAGCTGCGTCATCGACGGCTCGACCACGTCGGTGCGGAACCGTTCGATCGCCTCGCGTTCGGCGGCGGTCATTCCCAAGCTGGCCATGAGCGGCGTCGTTCCCCTGCTGTCGTGCCGCCCTTATGTGGGCGCGCGGGCGCCGGTGCCAAGCCCTCAAGCGACGATAGTCCGCGCACACTTGCCCGGCCCGCCGCCCCATGGTAGCAGCCGCCGCCTTGCCGCCCGGGTCTTGTCCGCGCGCGGCCACGCCAGAGCGGGCGTAGCTCAGGGGTAGAGCACAACCTTGCCAAGGTTGGGGTCGAGGGTTCGAATCCCTTCGCCCGCTCCAGTGTTTCACGATACGATCAGCGGCTCGGCACCGGGCCGGAGTGTGGGGACGCCGGACTGCTCGTCGGGCCGACGTACGAGAGCAGGAGCAGCCCGGTCCGGCACGGAGAGACGATGAACGAGCTTCCGGCCCTGCCGTCGCCCCAGCGCCTCCAGGAGCTGCTGTTCGATGCCGCCAGGATGGGCCGCGTCGACGTCATCCCCGCTTTGCTCCAGGCCGGCGCCGATATCGAGGCCCGCAACGAACAGGGTCATACGCCGCTCATTCTGGCGAGCTACAACGGCCATGCCGAGGCGACCGCGCTCCTGCTGGCGCACGGGGCGCAAGTCGATGCCGCGGACGGCGCGCGGGGCAATACGGCGCTGATGGGCACAGCCTTCAAGGGCTTCGACAAGGTCGCCGAACTGCTGCTGGCGGCCGGCGCGCAGGTTGACCGGCGCAACGACGCCGGCCAGACCGCCTTGATGCTCGCGGCGCTGTTCGATCACCGCCGCCTGGTCGATCGGCTGCTCGCCCTCGGCGCGACGCGCGATCTTGAGGACGCCGCGGGCAACAGTGCGCTGACGGTCGCCAGGGCCCAGGGAAACGACGAAATGGCGGCGCGTCTCGCCCTGAGCTGATTCGCGGGTGCTCCCGGGACGACTCCCGGGAGCACCAGGTCAGGACGGCGGGTTGAGCGAGGCGGCGTCGAGATCGACCGTCAGCTCGCGCGGCCAGAAGCGCAGCGACCGGCAGGTGGCGACGAACGCTTTCGCGTCCTTGGCCCGCGCGAGCGCGACGAAGCCCTCGTCCAGTTCGGGCGGGACGCGCGCTTCGGCGAACAAGGTCGCCGCGGCCGCCGTATAGCCGATGAATTTGCAGTGGCCGAATGCATCGGACACGAAATCCTTCGAGGCGGCATCCTGCGCCAGCATCGCCGCGCCGTCGGCCGACGGCAGGATCGCGACCGCATCGAACAATACGGACGGGCCGCCGTCGATCTTCTGCTTGGCCGCGACCGCCGTGCCGTCGTCGAGCGTCACGCCGCCGATCTTCGGCGCGATCACCTCCCACATCGCTCCTTCGTCGTCGAGCGCGTCGGTCAGCGCGGCGAAGATCTGGGCGTCCGCGCCGTCGGTCAGGAAGATGCCCATCTTGCGGCCGCTGAAATCGACCGGGCCGTTGGCGAGGATGCTGAGCTTGTCCGACGTCGGCAGGTCGAGCGTCGGCTTCGCCGCGACGGCGGCGTCCGGCAAGGCCATGCCGAGCCCGTCCGCGACCGTCGCGGCCAGGTCGTCGTCGATATTGCGCAGATGCGAGACCGCGCGCGCGCGGATATCGACGCGGACCACCTTCGACAGCTCGAACACGAGCGCGTCGCCGATATGCTTCTGCTCGATCGGCAGCTGGCTCAGGTAGAACATGCGCGCCTGGCTGTAATGATCGGCGAACGTGTCCGAACGGATGCGCTGCTTGGTGCCCTCGATCGCGGCGGGGAAGCTGGTGAAGCCCGCGGTCGGGTTCTCGCGCGGCCCGCCGTCGGCGCCCCAGCTGTTCGGCTCGTAATTGACCCGCCCCTTGGGGTTGGTCATCGCCATGTGGCCGTCCTGCTGGAAGTTCATCACCGGGACGCGCGGCGCGTTGACCGGCAAGTGGGTGAAGTTCGGCCCGCCGAGCCGCTTCAGCTGGGTGTCGAGGTAGGAGAAGTTGCGGCCGTGCAGCAGCGGATCGTCGCTGAAATCGATCCCCGGCGGCACGTTCTGCGTGCAGAAGGCGACCTGCTCGGTGTTGGCGAAGAAATTGTCGACGTTGCGGTTGAGCGTCAGCGTGCCGACCAGCCGCACGGGCACATCCTCTTCCGGGATGATCTTGGTCGAATCGAGGTGATCGAACGGCAGGCTGTCGGCGGTCGCCTGGTCGAACAGTTGCACGCCGAGATCCCACTGCGGGAAATCGCCGGCTTCGATCGCGTCCCACAGATCGCGCCGGTGGAAGTCGGGATCCGCGCCGTTGATCTTCACCGCCTCGTTCCACAGCACCGATTGCAGGCCCTGGCGGGGCTTCCAGTGGAACTTGACGAAAGTCGGCTCGCCGGCGTCGTTGATCAGCCTGAAGCTGTGGACGCCGAACCCCTCGATCGTGCGGAACGAGCGCGGGATGGTGCGGTCGGACATGATCCACATGATCATGTGCCACGATTCGGGGGTGAGGCTGGCGAAGTCCCAGAAATTGTCGTGCGCGGTCTGCGCCTGCGGAAACTCGCGATCGGGTTCGGGCTTGGCGGCGTGGATCAGGTCGGGAAACTTGATCGCGTCCTGGATGAAGAACACCGGGATATTGTTGCCGACGAGATCCCAATTGCCTTGCCGGGTGTAGAATTTCACCGAGAAGCCGCGCACGTCGCGCGCCAGATCGGGCGAGCCCTTGTTGCCCGCGACGGTCGAGAAGCGGACGAAGACCTCGGTCTGCTGGCCGACGGTGCCGAGCACGTCGGCGCGCGTGACGTCGCTGAGCGAGTCGGTCAGCTCAAACACGCCGTGCGCGCCATAGCCGCGCGCGTGCACCACGCGCTCCGGAATGCGCTCGTGATCGAAATGAAAGATCTTTTCGCGCAGCTGGAAATCCTCGAGCAGCGTCGGGCCGCGCGCGCCGGCCTTGAGGCTGTTCTGCCCGTCGGACACCGGTATGCCCTGCTGGCTGGTCATCGTGAGCGCCGGATCGGAGGTGCTCTGATGGGTTTCCCCGCCGTTGCCCTGGACCTCGGCGTAGCTCGTCGGAAGATCCGCGCCGGGGGGCGCCGGCGGCACCTTCGCCGCGCTCTCGCCCTTGAGCTTGCCGATGTCGCCTTTGGTGGTCTTGCGTGCCATTATTCTATCCTTGCTGGTCCACCGTCGGATTGCGAACTGTGCGAGCGCGACACTGGAGATTCACTCGTCAGGCGTCCGAACGAACCAAACCTATATTCGTTCGGCGGCGATGTCTTAGCCTATGCTAAGATCTGGAAGCCGCGCCCCTGTCCGCGCCGGTGCCGGCCGCCCGCGATCACGACGGGCGCAACGCGCGGGCCGCGGCCAGCGCGCGCTCCCGTCCTTCGCGATGGCCGACGATCTGGGCCGGATAGCCGTTCACCGGGCCGGGATCGTGGATCGCGGCATCGGGCACGCCGGCGAGTTCGGGCACCCAGCGCCGGATATAGCCGCCCGCGCCGAATTTCTCGCTCTGCACGAGCGGCGCCATGATGCGGCTGAACATATTGGCGTCCACGCCGGTGCCGGCGATCCACTGCCAGTTGACGCTGTTGTTGGCGTAGTCGGCATCGATCAGCGTGTCCCAGAACCAGTCCCAGCCGCGCCGCCAGTCGATCAGCAGATGCTTCACCAGAAAGGACGCGGCGATCATCCGCACGCGATTGTGCATCCATCCCGTTGCCCACAGCTGGCGCATCCCGGCATCGACGATCGGATAGCCGGTCCGCCCGCGCTGCCACGCCCGCAGGTCGGCGTCCGCCTGCTCGCCGCTTCGCCAGCGCAGCGCGTCATATTTTCGATGGCCGTTGACCTGCGCGTAATCCGGCAGGGCCAGTGTCACGCCCTGCGCGAAGTCGCGCCAGGCGAGCTCCTTGCGGAACTTCTCCGCCGCGGCGCGGCCCTCGACCCCGTGCCAGACCGCCGCCGGCGAAATCTCGCCGAAGTGGAGATGCGGCGACAGGCGCGACGTGCCTTCCTCCGCCGGCAGATTGCGCTCGGCTTCATAATCCTCGACGCGGTCGGCGAATTCCTCGAGCCGCCGCGCGGCCTCCGCGGCGCCCGGCGTCATGTCGAAGCCCGCCGCCCAATCGGGCCTGGCCGGCAGCAGTGCCCAGTCGTCGAGGCGATCGGACTCGGGCCAGCGGTCGG
>CAXTMX010000089.1:7936-8223 GCA_964245585.1 uncultured Sphingomonadaceae bacterium
CGGGTGCGGCCAGCGTCGCGGGCGCGGGCGAAGGTGCGGGAGGCGGCAAATGCGCCTGAAGCGCGCGCCAGAAGGCCGAATAGACGCGGAAGGGCTGGCCGCCGGCCGTCGCCACGTCGCGCAGCGCGACGAGGTTGTTGCCGTGGTGCAGTTCCAGCCGGCCCGCCAGCGCGGCCTCCGCCTCGCGCCACCAGGGTTCGGAATGGCGCAACGCGTGGATGCGCGCGGCGCCCGTCTCGTCGGCGAGCGCGGCCAGCACCGCACCCGCCCGCCCGCGCCGCAGCACG
>CAXTMX010000090.1:0-8161 GCA_964245585.1 uncultured Sphingomonadaceae bacterium
GGATGTTCGCGCCCGGCGCGGGCGATCGCGTCGCGGCCGGAGTCGGCGACGCCCTTTGCCCGTCACGGCAACGTCCTCCCCTTGGCCTTCGCCGCGCTGCTCGCGGGTTGCGCGATTGCGGTCCGCCGCAAGCGTCGCTAAGGCGACATAAGGAATCCTTTATATCCGTCTTTCCGGAGGCACGCGACTTCTCATGCGCAGCGACTATCTCTTCACGTCCGAATCGGTTTCCGAGGGCCATCCCGACAAGGTCGCCGACCAGATCTCCGACGCGGTGGTCGACCTGTTCCTGTCGAAGGACCCCGAGGCGCGCGTCGCCTGCGAGACGATGGTGACGACGCAGCGCATCGTCCTCGCCGGCGAGATCCGCTGCCGCGGCATCCAGGACGCGAGCGGCCACCTGACCCCGGATGCGCAGCGGGAAGTGGAGGCTGCCGCGCGCGCCACGGTCAAGCGCATCGGCTACGAGCAGGACGGCTTCCATTGGCGGACCGCCGACTTCGCCAACCACCTGCACTCGCAGTCGGCCGACATCGCGCAGGGCGTCGACGAGAGCGGCAACAAGGACGAGGGCGCCGGCGACCAGGGCATCATGTTTGGCTTCGCCTGCGACGAGACGCCCGAGCTGATGCCGGCAACGCTGCATTATTCGCATCGCATCCTCGAGCGCATGGCGGCCGACCGCCATTCGGGCGCGGCCGATTTCCTAGAACCCGACGCCAAGAGCCAGGTGACGCTCGGCTTCGAAGGCGGCAAGCCGGTCCGCGCGACCGCCTTGGTCGTCTCGACCCAGCACGCGGCGGGCGCCGACCAGGCGAAGCTGCGCGACTATGCCAAAGGCGTGATGGCCGACGTGCTGCCGCAGGGCTGGCTGCCCGCGGACGACCACATCTTCGTCAATCCCACCGGCCTGTTCGAAATCGGCGGCCCCGACGGCGACGCCGGGCTGACCGGGCGCAAGATCATCGTCGATACCTACGGCGGCGCCTCGCCCCACGGCGGCGGTGCGTTCAGCGGCAAGGATCCGACCAAGGTCGATCGTTCGGCCGCTTATGTCAGCCGCTATCTCGCCAAGAACATCGTCGCCGCCGGGCTCGCCCGCCGCTGCACGATCCAGCTGAGCTATGCGATCGGCGTGGCCGAGCCGCTCTCGCTGTATGTCGACACGCACGGCACCGGCACGGTCGACGAGGCGCGGATCGAGGCGGCGCTGCCGCAGCTGATCCGCCTGACCCCCAAGGGCATCCGCACGCACCTCAAGCTCAACAAGCCGATCTACCAGCGCACCGCGAGCTACGGCCATTTCGGGCGCACCGCCGACGGCGACCATTTCACCTGGGAGAAGACCGACCTGGTCGACGCGCTCAAGCAGGCGCTCTGATCGCACCGTTCGCAATGAACGATCCGGCGACGATCCGCCGCCTCTACGGCCGCCGCGCCGGCCATAAGCTGCGCCAGGGCCAGGCGGCGCTGGTCGAGAATCTGCTCCCGCGGGTCGCGGTGCCGGAAGGCGGCCCGCTCGATGCCGTGACGCTGTTCGGCGACGATCGGCCGCTCGGGCTCGAGATCGGCTTCGGCAAGGGCGAGCATCTCGCCGGACAGGCGGCGCTGCGGCCCGATACGGGCTTGATCGGCTGCGAGCCGTTCCTCGACGGCGTCGTCGGCGCGCTGCTCCACATCCGCGACGCGGGGCTGACCAACGTCCGCCTGCACATGGGCGACGCGCTCGATGTGCTCGAGCGCCTGCCCAATGCGAGCCTCGCGCGCGTTTGGCTGCTTCACCCCGATCCCTGGCCCAAGGCCCGCCACGCCAAGCGCCGCTTCATGAACGCGGGGCCGATCGACTTGATCGCGGCCAAGCTCAAGCCCGGCGGCGAATTCCGCTTCGGCACCGACCATCCGGTCTATTGCCGCTGGGCGATGATGGTGATGGGGCGGCGCGACGATTTCGCATGGCAGGCGGCAGGACCGGCGGATTTCCTCGCCCGCCCCGCCGACTGGCCCGAGACCCGCTACGAAGCCAAGGCCCGAGTGAAGGGGCATGAGGTCTGGTACTTCCGATACGTGCGGATTTAGCGCAGCACGTGAGCAGCTCGCTCTTGCAATTCCAGGGTGTGAACCGAAACGCGCCGTTCCCTGCCGCCGCCCATTCCTGTCCGATGATTGCTCGGTGATTATTTTTCTGGTTCATGACGATCGTCGTGGCGACCCGGAAAGATCGAAACGCACCTTCGACGCCCGCCCGGCAGGCGCGTCGTCGGCTTCCTTGGGAAAGGAACGGAACTGTCATGAAAAGTACGTCTCTTCGGTGGGTCGCACGCTTGATCTTCTCTGGTCTGGTTCTCGCCCCAACCGTGGCAACAGCTGGTCCACCCTATGTCACTGACGATCCCGAGCCGACGGATTTGGGCAAGTGGGAGATCTACGCCTTCGCGGCCGGAACTCGACTGAGCCGTGGGACCGAGGCGGAAGGCGGGTTGGACATCAACCACGGCGCGGCGAAGGATCTCCAGCTGACCGTCGTGCTGCCGTTCGGGTATGAACACGAGGAGGGCAAAGCGCGCGCCGGGTTCAGCGACGTCGAACTCGGCGCCAAATATATGTTCGTACACCAGCAGGACGACGGCTGGCGGCCGGACGTGAGCTTTTATCCGACGATCACGCTTCCGACCGCGCGCCACGGCTTCGGTCGCGGCAGGGTCGGCGCGTTTCTGCCGCTGTTCGCGCAGAAGGACTTCGGCACATGGTCGATGTTCGGCGGCGGCGGCTACGAGATCAATCCCGGGCACGACAATCGCGACTCCTGGTCGATCGGCTATGCGGTCACGCGCGAAGTCAACGACCGGCTCAGTTTGGGCGCCGAGGCCTATCATAACACCCGCGAAGAAGCCGATGGCCAGGCCGCGACCGGACTTGGACTAGGCGGCAGCTATCGGTTCGCCGAACATTGGTCAGTGCTGGGATCGGGCGGACCGATCGTGCAGCACCGTCGTGCCAATGGCCGCTACGCTTTCTATCTCGGTCTGGCGTTCGCGAATTGAACGCGGCGATGAGGCGCTCATCCGATCGCGTCCGACAACGCGGCCGAGGCCGTGCGAGGGCGATTGTTGGTCTCTCCGCGACGCTTTGGCTGCCAGCGCTGGCGCTGGCGGCCGAGCCTGACCGTCCGCACAGTCATATTCATGCCGAAGGCGAAATCGACGAGGAACAGGCGCCCTTGTCGGTCGACCTCGTCTACACCTTTGACCTGTGGCGCGCGGCCTCGGGCGGGATCCGACGCGGCACCCGCTACCTCGACAACCTGGACGTGGTCGCCGAAGCCGACCTCGAGCGTTTGGCCGGCTGGCGGGGCGCGGAGCTGCATGTCTACGGCCTCTACAACAACGGCAAGTCGCTCGGCGCGCTGATGGGCGACGCGCAGCTCGCTAGCAATATCGAGACCGGGGTCAGGGCGCTGCGGCTCTACGAGGCGTGGCTGAGCCAGAAGTTCGGGACGCGCACGTTGCTCAAGCTCGGGCTGTACGACCTCAACTCCGAGTTCGACACGTTGGATGCGAGCGGCCTGTTCCTGGGCAGCGCGCACGGAGTCGGCACCGACATCAGTCAATCCGGCCGGAACGGCCCGTCGATCTTTCCGGTGACCTCGCTCGCCGCGCGGATCGAGTATCGCACCCCATCGGGCTGGGCGCTGCGTACCGCGGTGCTCGACGGCGTGCCAGGCGATCCGGACAGGCCAAAGCGCACCGCGGTGAAGCTCGGCCGCGGCGACGGCGCCCTCTTCATCGGCGAGGCGCAGGTGCCGCTTCGCGACGGCAAGCTGCTCTTGGGCGCATGGCGCTACACCGCCCGGTTCGACCGGCTCGACGGCACGCGCGCGCGCGGCAACCGCGGCATCTATCTGCGCGGCGAACGTCGTCTCGTTCGCGAGGCCGCCGATCCGGAGCAGGGACTGGCAGGGTTCTTCCGGCTGGGCGCTGCCGCCGGCCGGACCAACATGTTCGGCCGCTTCGCCTCTGCCGGGCTGAACTACACCGGCCTGATTCGCGGCCGCGACGCGGACCAGCTCGGCCTTGCCGTCGCCGCCGCGTTCACGAGCCGCAGCTACCGTCGTGCAGCCGACGCCGAACGGGCCGAAACGGCGATCGAGTTCACCTATCGCGCGTCCGTCGCGCCTTGGCTGAGCCTCCAGCCCAACATCCAATATGTCGTCAACCCCGGCGCCGATCGCGCACTCGGCAACGCACTGGCCATCGGCCTGCGCGCCGAGCTGGCCTGGCGCATCTCGCCTTAGCGTATCCCGCGATACCGCTAGAGCACGTCGCGATTTTGCGCCACCAATTCACATACGAAATCCACGACCGCGCGCACTCTCGGGGTGCGCTGCAGGTTCCTGTGCAAAATGAGCCAATAGCTTCGGCGGACCTCGATCTCGTCCTTGAGCAATCGAAGAAGCCGCGGATCGCGATCGGCCGACAGGATGTGGAGCATCCCGAGACCCGTTCCTGCCGTTACGGCCGCCTGCTGCCCGACGCTGGAACTGGAGCGGAAGATAGGCTCGGCTTCCGGCACGACGTGGCTGAGCGCCTCGACCTCGGGAAAATAGATGAGATCTTCCACGTAGGAGACGAACTTCTGCTGAGCCAGGTCCGCGCGCCGATGGATCGCCGGCGCCGCCGCCAGATAGTCGTGCGATGCGTACAGGCCGATACGGTAATCGGTGAGCTTCCGCGCCGCGAGCCGCCCGTGCAAAGGAGGCCGGAACGTCACCGCTATGTCGGCCTCGCGCTTGCTCAAGCTGACCGAGCGCGTTTCAGGCACCAGTTCCAGCCTGATCGCCGGCCAGCGCTTGACCAGCATGGGGATGCGCGGCGCGACGAGCATGTTGCCGAATATCTCCGGCGTGGCGAGGCGAACCGTCCCTTCTACCTTCTCGTCCGCGCCGGCGACGCTGCTGACGGCCGCCAGCATCGCCGCTTCGACATCCTCCGCCTTGCTGGCGAGCGCCAAGCCGGCGGCGGTCGGCGTCAGGCCGCGAGGCGAACGATCGAACAAGCGGGCTTTGAGCGCGGCTTCCAGC
The DNA here is from genome assembly GCA_964245585.1 of uncultured Sphingomonadaceae bacterium. GTDB lineage: Bacteria > Pseudomonadota > Alphaproteobacteria > Sphingomonadales > Sphingomonadaceae > Solisphingomonas. Next base: position 5,078 of record CAXTMX010000090.1, read on the forward strand.
AGCACGATCCGGCGTGAGACCGTGCTGTGATCAAGCCGCAGACGCCGCGCTGCGGCGAGGGTCGAGCCCTCGCGAATGACGGCGAGGAAGGCGATCAGCTGGTCCGAGCTGGGCATCGAATATTTGCACACCGATTGAGCTGTCATGCGCCTATCCGCGCAAAGCGTGATTGGCTAGCTGTCATGGCGGATACGGGCGGAGGAATGGCGCGTGCGACAGATAACCCACTTCATCGGCGGTGCATCGGCTCCCTTCGACAGCTCGCGCACCGGCAAGGTATACGATCCTTCCACCGGAGAAGTGCAGGCGACCGTCACGCTCGGGGATCCCGCGCTCCTCACCCAGGCGATTGCCTCTGCGCAGGCCGCTCAGCCCGCGTGGGCAGCGGTCAATCCGCAGCGCCGCGCCCGCGTCATGTTCGCCTGGCGCGCGCTGATCGAGCAGCACATGGACGAGCTCGCGCATCTTCTTTCCTCCGAGCACGGCAAGGTGCTCGCCGATTCGCGGGGCGACATCCAGCGGGGCCTGGATGTCGTGGAGTTCGCCTGCGGCATCCCCCATCTTCTCAAGGGCGATTTCACCGAGAATGCGGGGCCGGGGATCGACGTCTACTCGTCGCGTCAGCCGCTCGGCGTGGCGGCCGGCATCACCCCGTTCAACTTCCCAGCGATGATCCCGCTGTGGATGGCCGCGCCTGCCGTCGCATGCGGCAACGCCTTCATCCTGAAGCCCTCCGAACGCAATCCTTCGGTCCCGGTACGGCTGGCCGAACTCGCGCTGGAGGCGGGATTGCCCGAGGGCATCCTGAATGTCGTACACGGCGACAAGCAGATCGTGGACGCCATACTCGATCACCCCGCGATCCGCGCGGTGAGCTTCGTCGGATCATCGGATATCGCGCACTATGTCTATGGCCGTGGTGCCGCGAACGGCAAGCGCATGCAGTGCATGGGAGGCGCCAAAAACCACGGCGTCGTGCTGCCCGACGCTGATTTGGATCAGGCGGTGGCAGACATCATAGGGGCGGCTTACGGCTCCGCGGGCGAGCGCTGCATGGCATTGCCGGTGGTGACGCCCGTCGGCGAACGGACCGCGGAGGCGTTGCGAGAGAAGCTGATCACCGCGATCGGCGCCCTGAGAGTCGGCATCGCCACCGATGCGGACGCCCACTACGGCCCGGTCATCAGCGCGGCGCACAAAGCCAAGATCGAGAACTATATCCAGATGGCCGTTGACGAGGGCGCGGAGCTGGTGGTCGACGGCCGCGGCTTCTCCCTTCAGGGCTACGAGGATGGATTTTTCCTGGCGCCGACGCTCATCGACCGGGTGACGCCCGGCATGACAAGCTATCGGGAGGAAATCTTCGGCCCTGTGCTTCAGATCCTTCGTGCCGAGACCTTCGAGGAAGCGCTCCGCTTTCCGAGCGAGCATCAATATGGCAACGGCGTCGCGATCTTCACGCGCAACGGCGACCATGCCCGCAGGTTCGCTGCGGACGTCGACGTTGGAATGGTCGGGATAAACGTTCCGATCCCGGTTCCGGTCGCCTATCACAGCTTCGGCGGCTGGAAACGCTCGGGCTTCGGCGATCTCGACCAGTATGGAATGGACGGTGTGCGCTTCTACACGCGCAGCAAGAAGGTCACTCAGCGCTGGCCGTCCGGCGGTGGCGTCGTGGATCCGAGCTTCGTCATTCCCACCATGCTTTGACGCCTGACGCTCGCTAAGGCTCGAGGTCCTGCTGCGGTTCAGATCGTGCCGCTCGCCCGCAACGCTTCGATATCGGCGGCAGAGTAGCCGAGTTCGGCAAGGATCTCCGAGCTGTGCTCGCCGATGCCGGGCGGCGGCCGCCGGATCGCCGCCGGCGAGACGCTGAGATCGAGCGGCACGCGAAACAGCGGCGCGGGATCGGCCAGGCCCGGGATCGAGACCGGCGCACGAAGGTTCAGGCCCTCGACCTGGGGATGATCGATCGCCTCGCGCGGCGACAGGACGGGGCCGGCCGGGATGCTCGCGGTCGCAAACGCCTCGAGCGCCTCCGCGCTGCTCCGCTCCGCGCACCAGGCCGCCATGCGTTCCGAGAGCAGCGCGCCGTTGCGGCCGCGCATCTCGTCCGTCGCGAAGCGCGGATCCGTGAGCCAGTCGGGTTCGTCGATCAGTCTGGCGAGCCGGCGGAACAGCGAATCGCCCACCACCTGCGTCACGACCCAGCCGTCGCTGGTGCGGAACGTGTCGGTCGGACCGTTCAGGAAGCTGCGGTTGCCGATCGCGGCGCGATCCGTGCCGGCGATCGCCTGCTCGACGAGGAAAGTGGCGCTGAACGCAAGGGCGGACCCGAGCAGGCTGCCGTCGACCTGCTGGCCGCGGCCGGTCCGGCTCCGCTCGGCGAGCGCGACCATGATGCCGAACGCGGCGAACACGGCCGTCGCGTGATCGACCCAGGTGATCGGCGTGCGGTAGGGCCGGTCGCCCGGTCCGGTCAGGAAGGCCGAGCCGCACATCGCCTGGCCCACGCTGTCGAAGCCGGGCCGATCCGCCCAGGGGCCGGTGGCGCCGAAGGAGGAGATGTTGGCGAGGATGATGTCGGGCCGGATCGCGCGCAGCGTCTCGTAATCCAGGCCCATGCCGGCGAGCGCGGAATGCGGCACGTTGACGACCACCACGTCCGCGTCGGCGACGAGGCGGCGGACCACCTCGCGTCCGGCCGCCGACCGCAGATCGAGCGTCAGGCTGCGCTTGTTCCGGTTGATCTGGAGGAACAGCGCGCCCTGGCCGTCCGCGGTGACGGGTGCGATCGCGCGGTCCTCGCCGCCGCCGACCCGCTCGACGCGCACCACCTCGGCGCCGAAGTCGGCAAGCAGGGTCGCGCAATAGGGTCCGGCCACGAATCGGCCGAAGTCGAGCACCTTGACGTCGTCGAGAGCGCCCATCGTCTTCCTTTCCCGACGTCCCCGCCGGCCGTTCCGGGGCTCTGCGGTGCCCGTCGATTTTCGGACTTGCACGCGGGACCGCGATTGGCAATTGAGTATTCTCAATTGCCAATCGCGGCGAACGTCCGCAGAAGGATTGCCGTGGACGACGAGA
>CAXTMX010000091.1:0-1658 GCA_964245585.1 uncultured Sphingomonadaceae bacterium
GACCATCTGCGCCGCGGCGCGCAGCGCGGAGAAGAACGGATATTTGGAGTTCGACGCCCAGCCGGCGATGATCACGCCGTACACGCCGAGCGACGAGGCGGCGAGGATGTAGAGCAGCCCGACGTTGATGTCGGCGAGCACCATCCCCGCGCCGAACGGGATCACCGCCCAGGCGATCAGCGCGACGGTGAAGGTCAGGATCGGCGCGAGCAGGAACAGGCCCCTGTTGGACGACGACGGGATGATGGTTTCCTTGAGGAACACCTTCAATCCATCGGCGAAGCTCTGGAGCAGGCCGAACGGCCCGACGACGTTCGGGCCGCGCCGCAGCGCCATCGCCGCCCAGATCTTGCGATCGGCATAGATGATCATCGCCACCGCGAGCATCAGCGGGAACGCGATCAGCAGGATCAGGATCAGGTTGGCGACGAACCAGCCGGGGGCGTAGCCCAGGTGGGTTTGGAAGAAGTTTGTCACCTGCCCGTCTCCCCCCCAGCCGTTCGGGCTGAGCTTGTCGAAGCCCTCTCCTTCTCTCGAGCCGGAGAAACAAGAGGGAAGCCCTTCGACAGGCTCAGGGCGAACGGATCGGGACGGGCGGACCGCATCACTCCGCCGCCTCCGCATAGTCGAGGCCATGGACCAGCTCGGCCGAGCAGCGCTGCATGGTCGGCGAAGAGCGCGCGATCGGATTGGTCAGGTAGAAATCCTGGATCGGATAGCCGGCGATCGCACCGCTCGTCTCGACATCGAGCGACGGCGGCGCCCATTCGTAGCGCGCCAGCCCTTCGCGGCCGAGATCGGGCACCTCGGCGGCCATCGCCGCGCGCAGCGCCTCGAGCGTGTCGAACGGCAGCTTCGCGCCGAGCACGTCGGACAAGGCGCGCAGGATCGCCCAATCCTCGCGCGCGTCGCCCGGCGGGAACACCGCGCGCTCGCCGCGCTGGACGCGCCCCTCGAGATTGACCCAGGTGCCGCTCTTCTCGGCATACGCCGCGCCGGGCAGGATGACGTCGGCCTGGCGCGCACCAGCATCGCCGTGGTGGCCGATGTAGACGGTGAAGGCGCCAGGGAAGCGATCGGCCGCGACCTCGTCCGCGCCGAGCAGGAACACGAGCTTTGGCTGCTGCTGCGCGAGCGCCGCGATGCCGCCGGGATGCGCGAAACCGAGCATCAGCCCGCCCATGCGCGCCGCCGAGAAATGGAGCGCATTATAGCCGTTCCAGCCCTCCCGGACGAGATTGAACCGCTCGACCAGCGCGAGCGAAGCGCCCTGCCCCGCCTTCAGCCCGGCGCCGCCGACGATCACCGCCGGGCGCTGCGCCTTGGCGAATGCCTCGCCGACCGCGTCGGGCAGCTTGCCGAGCAGGCCGACGTCGTCGCCGAGCCATTCCACCCGATAGGTCAGGTCGACCTGCGGCCCGATCGCGAACGCCTTGGCGCCGCGCTTGACCGCCTTGCGGACGCGCGTGTTGACCAGCGGCGCCTCCCAGCGGAGATGGGTGCCGACCAGCAGGATCGCATCGGCGGTCTCGATCCCGGCGATCGTGCTGTTGAAATTGACCGCGGCGAGGCTCGACGTGTCGTAAGCGAGCCCGGTCTGGCGCCCTTCGAGCAGATCGGAGCCGAGCCCGCGCAGCAGCGCCTTGGCGGCGTACATC
>CAXTMX010000091.1:1668-8075 GCA_964245585.1 uncultured Sphingomonadaceae bacterium
GTGCGCACCCACGGCCGATCGAGCCGGTTGCGGACCAACCCGTCGACCGCGTGGCGCGTCTTGTCCGACGCCCACTCCTCGTTGACCTCTTCGTTGAGCCGCGGTAGCGCGCGCAGCACCTGGCGGCCGCGGCTGTCGAGGCGGATGTTGGTGCCGACCGCGTCCATCACGTCGATCGTCGGCGTCTTCTTCAATTCCCACGGCCGCGCCTCGAACGCATAAGGCTTCGAGGTCAGCGCGCCGACCGGGCAGAGATCGACGACGTTGCCCGACAGTTCGGAGCTGATCGCGCCCTCGAGATAGGTGGTGATCTGCATGTTCTCGCCGCGGCCGACCGCGCCGATCTCCTCGACCCCGGCGACTTCCTCGGCGAAGCGGATGCAGCGCGTGCACTGGATGCAGCGCGTCATGCTCGTCTTGACGATCGGGCCCATATATTTGTCGGTCACCGCGCGCTTGTTCTCGTCGTAGCGCGAGTGGCCCTTGCCGTAGGCGAGGCTCTGGTCCTGCAGGTCGCATTCGCCGCCCTGGTCGCAGATCGGGCAATCGAGCGGATGGTTGATGAGCAGGAACTCCATCACCCCTTCGCGCGCCTTCTTGACCATCGCCGAGTCGGTGCGGATCTCCATCTTGTCGGCAGCAGGCAGCGCGCACGACGCCTGCGGCTTGGGCGGCCCGGGCTTCACCTCGACCAGGCACATCCGGCAATTGCCGGCGATGCTGAGGCGCTCGTGGTAGCAGAAGCGCGGAATCTCCTTGCCCGCGGCTTCGCACGCCTGGAGCACGGTGGCGCCGGCGGGAACCTCGACCTCGATGCCGTCGACGGTGAGCGTGGGCATCAGTCCGCCTTCCGAGCGGCACGAATGCCCATCGCCGAGGACATGGCGATATTCGGGCTGTTCGGATTGACTGTCAGCGACTGACGCGATGGGCTGATTACCAAATCCATGTCTTCCATCGGAATGGCGCCTAGCAAAGCTTGGTCTCCAAGTACCAACGCACCTACCAGGCATTGTCTATTGGCGAAGCGCACCTTGATCGGCCCGACATAGTCCACCATCTCGGTGGCTCCATTGGCAACAGTCACCTCTCGCCGATCGAGCACCGGCAAGCGAAGCTGATTGGCGACATGCTGCGGAATGCACAGGTGGACGGCGCCACTGTCGACCAGCGAGCTCACCGTCATCGGCAAGAGCTCGTCCTCGCGCGCATTGGCGAGTTCGATGTCGGCAAGAATGATGCCCATGCTATTCCGCCGCCTCCAGCATCGCGCCGCCTTGCTTCTCGATGATCCGCCGCTCCATCTCGGGCCGGAAGTGCCTGATCAGGCCCTGGATCGGCCACGCCGCCGCGTCGCCGAGCGCGCAGATGGTGTGGCCCTCGACCTGCTTGGTGACCTCCTGGAGCAGATCGATCTCGCCGATCTCGGCATTGCCCTCGCGCAGCCGCTCCATCACGCGCCACATCCAGCCGGTGCCTTCGCGGCACGGCGTGCACTGGCCGCAGCTCTCATGCTTGTAGAAATAGGACAGGCGGCTGATCGCACGGACGATGTCGGTCGACTTGTCCATGACGATCACCGCGGCGGTGCCGAGGCCCGAGCCGAGCTCCTTCAATCCGTCGAAGTCCATCGGCGCGTCCATGATCTGCGCCGCCGGCACGAGCGGGACCGACGAGCCGCCGGGGATCACCGCGAGCAGATTGTCCCAGCCGCCGCGGATGCCGCCGCCATGCTTCTCGATCAGCTCGCGGAAGGGAATGCCCATCGCCTCCTCGACGACGCACGGCGTGTTGATGTGGCCGGAGAGCTGGAACAGCTTGGTGCCCTGGTTCTTGTCGCGGCCGATGCCCGCGAACCAGCCCGCCCCGCGGCGCAGGATGGTCGGCGCGACAGCGATCGATTCGACGTTGTTGACGGTGGTCGGACAGCCGTAGAGCCCCGCGCCCGCCGGGAACGGCGGCTTGAGCCGCGGCTGGCCCTTCTTGCCTTCGAGGCTTTCGAGCATCGCAGTCTCTTCGCCGCAGATATAGGCGCCGGCGCCGCGATGGACGAAGACGTCGAAGTCGTAGCCTGAGCCGCAGGCGTTCTTGCCGATGAAGCCCTTGTCGTAGGCTTGGCCGACCGCGGCGAAGAGGTTCTCCGCCTCGCGGATGAACTCGCCGCGGATGTAGATGTAGGCGGCGCGCGCGCGCATCGCATAGCCCGCGATCAGCGCGCCTTCGATCAGCTTGTGCGGATCGTGGCGCAGGATTTCGCGATCCTTGCATGACCCCGGCTCGGACTCGTCGGCGTTGACGACGAGGAAGCTCGGGCGGCCGTCCTTGGGCTCCTTGGGCATGAAGCTCCACTTCATGCCGGTCGGGAACCCCGCGCCGCCGCGGCCGCGCAGGCCCGAGGCCTTGATCTCCTCGATGATCGCGTCCTGCCCGCGCGCCATCAGGCCCTTGGTGTCGTCCCAGTCGCCGCGCTCGAGCGCGCCCTCTATGCCCCAATCCTGGAAGCCGTAGAGGTTGGTGAAGATGCGGTCGGCGTCAGCGAGCATGGCGCGCGCCTCCCCAGACCCCAAACCGTTCGGGCTGAGCTTGTCGAAGCCCTTCCCTTCCTTCGGCGGGAAAGAAAGGAGAGCCCTTCGACAGGCTCAGGGCGAACGGTCGGGGTGGCATGGGGCTCACTGCGCCAGCTCCTTGAGCGTCGTCGGGCCGCCCTGAGGGCAGCTCGTCTGGCGATCGATCTGCGGGCCGGGCTGGGGCATGCCGCCCGCCGCGAGCGTCTCGAGGATTGCGGTCATGCTGGCGAAGGTCAGGTCCTCGTAATTGTCGTCGTTGATCTGGACCATCGGCGCATTGGCGCAGGCGCCGAGGCATTCGACCTCGGTCAGCGTGAACAGCCCGTCGGCGGTGGTCGCGCCCTTCTTGAGACCCTTGGCGTAGCAGGCGGCGAGCACGTCGTCCGATCCGCGCAGCATGCACGGCGTCGTCCCGCATACCTGGACGTGGTGGCGGCCGACCGGGGCCATGTTGTACATCGTGTAGAAGCTGACGACTTCATAGGCGCGCATGTAGGGCATGCCGATCTGTGCGGCGACGAACTCGATCACCGGCACGGGGAGCCAGCCCTGCGTGTTGGTCTCTGCCCCGACCTGCCGCTGGGCGAGGTCGAGCAGCGGCATTACCGCGCTGAACTCGCGGCCCGGCGGATAGCGCGCGATGATCGTCTTGGCCTGCGCGGCGTTCGCCTCGGTCCAGGCAAACCCGCCCCAGCGGGCGCGCGTCTCGGCCTCGTCGGGGATGTGCGCGGCGTCAGCCATCAACAATATCCAGAGCGTAGTTAGCAACAAGCTTGAGCTCGAGAATTTTATCCCCTTCCGGTTGGTTCAGATTACGGAAGTTCGCGTTGAACAGATAAGCCATCGGCATCCATCGACCATCGTCGCGGGCTGGCCGCTGCCAGTGCACGTAAGTCGTGACTAATTCGCTGTTGCCGAAGGACCAGATGTTCTCGATCGATGCGTGGCTGTCCTCAACTCCGATCAACGGAGCATCGAACACATCGGTTTCATCGAATATCGCGAACCTAATTCCCGCCCCTTCTTTCCCATCGAGGACAAGGGGCACGAAACTTGCCTCAAAGCGTTGTCGATCTCTAGCAGCCCAAGCATTTAAAGCTTCAGCCAGCCGCTTATGACGCAGAATTCTAGTCTCTATTGAGGGCCTACTGGAGCTGAGGCTCCCAGCCGCTATCAGCGCAGGAGCAGTCGCCAGCAACGTTATTGCATTACGTCTGCCTATCACCGGTCCACCTCCCCGAACACGATGTCCATCGCGCCGAGCACGGCGGTGGTGTCCGCGAGCATGTGGCCCTTCATCATGAAGTCCATCGCCTGGAGGTGGCTGAAGCCGGTCGGGCGGATCTTGCAGCGGTAGGGTTTGTTGGTGCCGTCGCTGACCAGATAGACGCCGAACTCGCCCTTGGGGCTCTCGGTCGCGACATAGACCTCGCCGGCGGGGACGTGGAACCCTTCCGTGTACAGCTTGAAGTGGTGGATCAGCGCCTCCATCGACTGCTTCATGTCGCCGCGCTTGGGCGGCACGACCTTGCGGTCGAGGCTGGCGATCGGGCCGTCGGGCATCTCGCTCAGGCATTGCTTCATGATCCGCGCGCTTTGCCGCACCTCCTCGACGCGCACCATGAAGCGGTCGTAGCAATCGAAGCGCGTGCCGACGGGGACGTCGAAGTGCATCCGATCGTAGACGTCGTAAGGCTGGCTTTTGCGGATGTCCCACGGGATGCCCGAGCCGCGGATCATCGGGCCGGAGAAGCCCCATTTGATCGCGTCCTCCTTGGACACCACCGCGATGTCGACGTTGCGCTGCTTGAAGATGCGGTTGTCGGCGACGAGGCTGATCGCGTCCTCGAAGAGTCGCGGCAGACGGGTGTCGAGCCAGTCGGCGATGTCGGCCAGCAGCTTGAGCGGCACATCCTGGTGGACCCCGCCGGGACGGAACCAGGCGGCGTGCATCCGCGCGCCCGACGCGCGCTCGAAGAAGCCGAGCGTGTCCTCGCGGATCTCGAACAGCCACAGGTTCGGCGTCATCGCGCCGACGTCCATCACATGGCTACCGAGGTTGAGCATATGGTTCGAGATGCGCGTCAGCTCGGCGAACAGCACGCGGAGGTATTGCGCGCGTAAGGGGACCTCGAGCCCGAGCAGCTTCTCGATCGCAAGGACGTAGCTGTGCTCCATGCACAAGGGCGAGCAGTAATCGAGGCGGTCGAAGTAAGGCAGCGCCTGGAGGTACGTTTTGTATTCGATCAGTTTCTCAGTACCGCGGTGGAGCAGGCCGACGTGCGGATCGGTGCGCTCGACGATCTCGCCGTCGAGCTCCATCACCAGGCGCAGCACGCCGTGCGCGGCCGGGTGCTGCGGGCCGAAGTTGATCGTGTAGTTCTGGATCTCGACGTCGCCGAGGGTGGGGTTTTCGGTGTCCACCTGCGCTTCGAGGGTGAGGACGGGATCAGACATGTTTGCCTCCCGCCCGCAACCCGTTCGGGCTGCGCCTGTCGAAGCCCTCCCCTTCCTTCTTCTTCCCGAAAAAAGACAGAAAGCTCAGGGCGAACGATGCGAAGATCGCGCTCATTCCTTCACCGCCTTGGGCGCACCCGGCGCCTGCGGCTGGCCGGTCTGGCCGTCGTCGGGGACCTTCCTGCCCGCGCCGGTCTGCTCGGCAGTCTCGGTGGTCTTCGGCGTCGGGGGAGGCGGCGTCGCGGGCGCGGCCGGCACGTTCTTGACCGAGTCCGCGCTCAAGGGTGTCGGCGCGCCGGGGGCCTGCGCTTGCGCCTTCTCGTCGCCGGGCAGCGCATATTGCGCGCCTTCCCACGGCGAGAGGAAATCGAAACTGCGGAAATCCTGCGCGAGCGCGACCGGCTCGTAGACGACGCGCTTGTGCTCCTCGGAATAGCGTAGCTCGACGAAGCCGGTCAGCGGGAAGTCCTTGCGCTGCGGATGGCCGCGGAAGCCGTAATCGGTGAGGATGCGGCGCAGGTCGGCGTTCCCTTCGAACAGCACGCCGTACATGTCGAACACCTCGCGCTCGAGCCAGCCTGCGACCGGCCATAGCGACGTCACCGACGGGATCGGCGTCGCCTCATCGGTCGCGACGTGGACGCGAAGGCGATGGTTGCGGGTCAGCGACAGCAGGCAATAGACCGCTTCGAAGCGCGGGGTCCGGTCGGGCCAGTCGACTCCGGCAATCTCCATCAGCTGCTGATAGGCCAGCCCCGGCGTGTCGCGCAGGATCGTCATCGCCGCGACGAGACCGTCGCGCCGGATGTGGAGCGCGATCTCGCCGACCTCGTCGCGCGCATGCTCGAGCAGGTCGCCGAGCGCGGCGCGGGCGCTATCGATCACGCCGTCGTTGGAGGCGTATTTGGGAGCGGGGCTACCCATTCAATTTCCCAAAAAACCGTTCGGGCCGAGCCTGTCGAAGCCCTTCCCTTTCTTCGACCTGTGCGAAGAACCAGAGCCCATCGACAAGCTCAGGGCGAACGGTTGAGGGGTGGGGAGCATCCTCACCGCTCGATCGTCCCGATGCGGCGAATCTTTCGCTGCAGCTGCATGATCCCGTACAGCAGCGCCTCGGCGGTCGGCGGGCAGCCGGGCACGTAGATGTCGACCGGCACGATCCGGTCGCAGCCGCGCACCACCGAATAGCTGTAGTGATAATAGCCGCCGCCGTTGGCACAGGATCCCATCGAGATGACGTAGCGCGGCTCGCTCATCTGGTCATAGACCCGACGGAGTGCCGGGGCCATCTTGTTGCACAGCGTGCCGGCGACGATCATCACGTCGCTCTGGCGCGGGCTCGCGCGCGGCGCGGCGCCGAAGCGCTCGAGATCGTAGCGCGGC
>CAXTMX010000092.1:0-8043 GCA_964245585.1 uncultured Sphingomonadaceae bacterium
GATCGCGGGGGAGGGCGAGGGCACGGCCCCTGTCCCGGCGGGAGAGGGGCAAGCGCCGCAAGGCGCGCGGGGTGAGGGTGACGAAGTTTCTTCGTCAGCTCCTTCCCCCTCACCTGCCGCTGCCGCGGCTCCCCCCTCTCCCGCGGGGCGAGGGGAAGAGGAGGGCAAGGCTCCCGCCCCCGAATCCGCTACCCCACACCAGATGGAGACCGCCGCGCGCGATCTCGTCGCTTCGGTCGAGCGGACCCACGACGATCCCGAAGTCCCGGCGGGCACGCCGCTGGTCAAGACGACGGTGCGCGAGGCGCTGCGCGACGCGATGGCCGAGGAGATGCGCCGCGACGAGCGCGTGTTCGTGATGGGCGAGGAGGTCGCGCAATATCAGGGCGCGTACAAGGTCACGCAAGGGTTGCTCGACGAGTTCGGCGAGGCGCGCGTGATCGACACGCCGATCACCGAACATGGCTTCGCCGGCGTCGGCGCGGGCGCGGCAATGGGCGGGTTGAAGCCGATCATTGAGTTCATGACGTTCAACTTCGCGATGCAGGGGATCGATCACATCATCAACTCGGCGGCGAAGACCAATTACATGTCGGGCGGCCAGATGCGCTGCCCGATCGTGTTCCGCGGGCCCAACGGCGCGGCCGCGCGCGTCGGCGCGCAGCACAGCCAGAATTACGCGCCCTGGTACGCGTCGGTGCCCGGGCTGATCGTGATCGCGCCCTACAGCGCGGCCGACGCCAAGGGCCTGCTCAAGGCCGCGATCCGCAGCGACGATCCGGTCGTGTTCCTCGAGAACGAATTGCTCTACGGCCAAAGCTTCGAGGTGCCCCAGCTCGACGATTACGTGCTCCCGATCGGCAAGGCGCGGATCGTGCGCGCGGGGGCCGACGTGACGCTGGTGAGCTACACGATCGGCGTCGGCGTCGCGCTCGACGCGGCGGACAAGCTGGCGGGCGAGGGGATCGAAGCCGAGGTGATCGACCTGCGCACGCTGCGCCCGCTCGACAAGGCGACAGTGCTCGAAAGCCTCGCCCGCACCAATCGCATGGTGGTGGTCGAGGAAGGCTGGCCGGCCTGCTCGATCGCCTCCGAGATCATCGCCATTGTGATGGACGAAGGCTTCGACGACCTCGACGCGCCGGTGCTGCGCGTGACCAACGAGGACGTGCCGCTGCCCTATGCCGCCAATCTCGAGAAAGCGGCGCTGCTCAAGGTCGAGGATGTCGTCGCGGCGGTGAAGAAGGTTTGCTACCGCTAGCGGACGTCAGCGCTGATCAGGCGGCGTAGAGGTTGCACTTGGCGGCGGCCGCCAATTTGGGCGGCATTATGCTGGGAGCAGGGAATATCTGGGAAAAGTCTCGCCTGTCGCGTACGATGAACGATGCGTGATAATGGATCTTGGTTGGGCCGACGAACATCGTGCCGAACAGCGGCTGATAGTCGTAATTGATCTCGACAAACATCACCCCCGAGTCCAACGGCGCGTTTACCATCGAGGGAGGATCGCCCATGCCTAAGGGAGTCAGCGTGCCCGCGTTTCCCAACGTAGCGTCGCTTCCCGCCGACGGGCTTGTGGTGCCGTAAGTCGAATCATATCCGGCGCCGCTTTTGAGGCCGATGCAGCGTTGCCAATGGATTCGCTGGACGGCGACTGCGCCAGGGGGTTGATAGGGTTGCTTCACATTTTCGAGGCTCGACAAGGTTACCCGGCCGTATGTTGTCATCTGAAGCCCCGCGCTTACCTTGCGCGCGCCGTCCATGACGTCGTTGATGTCATATTCGTTCAATTGAAACGTGGACAGGCCGCTATCCACGCCGACGCGGGAGGCATTGTCGGCGAGCGTCAGCGCATATTGACTGATCTGGAGGTTGACGAGCGCGACGTTCGACAGCTCAACGCCATAGCCCCCCATTGCCAGCACGAGCGGCAGGCTGAGCCCGAATTCGAGCAAGGCGAGCGCACTCGTATCGTCGCGCAGGCGATGCAGTGCGGCGGCGATCGGCCGACGGGCTAGCAGCTTCATGGATTGCAATTCCGCGAAGTCACGACCGCTTTGCTCTGGGTCGCGAAGGGTTGATTCTTGAGCAGCGTGGTTGAACGGATAGTCCGCAGCGCGGTCCAGCCCAGCAGGCCCGACATCGGGAACAGGTTCGGATAGGTAACCTCGATCCTGTAGAGCACCACGTCGCTCGCGCCGCCCTGACCAGACTGAGCGAGGTTCGCGTCGTATCGGTTGTTGGCATTAGTGTCGACGTAGGGCTCGTTGTGATTGCAAACTTTGTCCGGGGGATCTGCGCCAATGCCATCGGTATAGGGTTCGTGGTCGATGTAATTGTATTGCGTGTAGAAATCCCGCGACGAGGAGTAGGTTGCGTTGGGCGCCACGCCCCACACCGCGCTCATTACCGAGCGATCGAGCGTCGTGATCTGCTGCGCGCCGCCCTGAATCGCGGAATCGCGCGCGGCCTTCTGCATCGCGCCGGTGAGGATCGACTGGACGTAGATGCGATAGGACAATTCAGCCAGCCCCATGATCAGCAGGATCATGACCGGCGCGACGATCGCGAACTCGACGATCGTCACGCCACGCTCGTCGCGCCGAAGACTTGTGCGGTTGCGGCGGATCATTGCGACAGCCTCAGGCTGGCGACCTGGTTGGCGATCTCGCGGAAGGCCGCGGTCAACGCCGCATTGTCGCTCGCATAATAGGCCTTTCCGGGCGACGCACAGGCGGTCAGCTGAGGAGTCAGAGTCTGGCCGAAGCCGACGACGAACACCGTGATGTTGCGCGCCTTTGCGGCGCTGCATTCGGCGAGGAAGCGCGCGTTGTGATAATCCTCCAGGTTCGAATAGCTGCCGTTGGTCACGCGTTTGTCATAATATTCCATACCGTACATACCGTAGATGTACTGGTTCGGCGCCATGTCACCGTCGGTCATGAACACGATATATCGGTTGGGCGATGAGCGGCCCGGCCAGGCCGCGGTATCGGACGCGAAGATGCCGGTCGGCGAGATCATCCGCGTGCCCCAGATCATCCCGGTGTCGTGATAGGTGCCGCCCTGCGGCTTGAAGTCGCTGGCGTTGACATAGTTGCTCACGTCCGACCGCGACATCTGCATCAGCCGCTGCACCGGCTTGCCGCATGTGGCGTAGCCCGCCGCGAGATAGGTCGGCGATCCCCAGCTCGGATAGTAGGACGCGTCACCATATGGATTGGTCTGGTCGCCGGAGTCGTCGACGGGAGCCTGGTTGTTGCCGCGATAATAAATGACGTCTGGCCACATCGGCTTCCACCTGGTGCCGGGGCTGGTAGGCGGCAGATCGGGATCGAGATCAGGCGGCAGGCTGCTCTGATTAAAGCTCGACGACGGGGTAGTAGCGCGTTCCTCGACACAGCCCTGCCACTTTGAAGTCGAGCCGTCTAGCTTGCTCGGATCATCTACGGTCGCGCCAGTAATGAATTGGGTGACGGGGTAATTGACCGTAGTGTAACGCCACACCGGTTTCTTAGGCTGGCTGGTGACAGTGCACTTGCCCGGTGCGGTGGTGCCGGTTGTGGCGACCCAGCTGACGGACTTTACGACTGCGGTACCCGAAGCGGTGAATCCCGCCGATGGAGTACGGCCTGCATTGGAATCGCATGTCGCGCTGGTGACATTGTTGATGACGACCGATGTCGCCGATCCATTGTTCGTCTCGCCCTGGAGCTTGCGGGATTGGTAATCCCAATCGGTCACCAGCGAACCGCTCGGCAGCGAATAGCCGGCGTTGACCGTCGACGTGTAGGTGACGAATCCGTAGCGGATCTTGGTGGACGGGTCGACATTGGCTGCGAGCGTGTCGTAGAAGCTCAGCACCGCGCTCCGCAGTCCCGACAGTTTCGAACCGCTCTGTTCCACCGTGTAGTAGGCGGTCGTCCCGTCGGGCTGATGCGTATAGGTGCTGGTGCTCGCGCCACAGCCCCCGCTACCTGCGCTCGTCGGGCAGGCCATCGAGCCGGTGGTGTCGAGCACGAACATGATGTCGGCGTCGGCCACGTCGTAGCGCGCCATACAAGCTACGCGCAGCGTCACTGCCGGCATATTGAACATCTTCATGATGGTCATCGGCACGGTCGCCGCCGCGGTGCCCTGCACCTGGCTGTCGCTGGTCTTGGTCGGCACGAAGTTGACGTTCTGAGTGGTGAACCAGCCCTCCCTGAAATTGTCCTTGAAGAAGGTCTGCGCTTGCGATGCGCTGTCCAGCGGCGTGCTCGGCGAAGTGTCGAGCATGAACTTGCGGCCCGCGAGCACGCCCGAATCGCAAGCCTGCTGAAGACGGACCTTGACGACATACAGGCGCGCCGTATCGATCGCGGAGCCCGCAAAGGCCGCAAGCGGGATGAGCGAAGCGGCCATGATCGCAAGCGTATTCCCGGCGGTGTCGTGCCGCAGCGCGCGCAGCAGCCCGCCTCCCTGCGTTCGCGTTCCACGAGGACCGGAAATGGCCATTGCTCACATTCTCCCAGGCGGGCCGGGGGCCAACCAACGTGCAGACTTGCCCGATATTGAATAAGCCTCATTAAATCGGTTGGGTTAACGACCTGTTGGCCTGACCCATTCACCAATACGGTCATGGACGACGCAAGCCGTGAGAGGAGGATGCGTGGACGGCGCGGTGGACCCCGAACGCATGCTGGCGCTTTACTATGCTCCGCAACGGCACCGTGCGCCGGTCGGGCTGCTCTGGCGGCTCGACGATACTGTCGGGCGCATCGCGGTGACGGCGCGCGAGCCCGCGCTGGCCGCGATCCGCCTGGCCTGGTGGCGCGATGCGCTCGCCGCACTGGACCGGGCATCGCCTCCCGCCGAACCGTTGCTGCGCGCGATCGCCGCAACGCTCCTTCCGGCAGGACTCGCCGGACACGCGCTCGCCGGCCTCGCGCAAGGCTGGGCCGCGCTGCTCGATGGCGAGATCGATCGCGACGCGCTTGCGCTCCACGCCGTCGAACGCGGCGCCCGCCTGTTCGCGCTCGCCGCGCGGCTGCTTGGCGGCGACCGCGACGGCATGGCGGCGCAGGCGGGGGAGGGCTGGGCGCTGGTCGATCTTGCCCGCCGCTTGCCCGATCGCCGTGCCGCGGCGCTGGCGCTGGGCGAAGCGCGGCTGCGATTTGAACCGTCCGGCGCGCGCTGGCCGGCCGCGCTGCGTCCGCTCGGCATGCTCGCCCGCCTCGCCCGGGAGGATGCGCGCCGGCCGCTCGACAAATTGCCGCGCCAGGGCAGCCCTCGCCGGCTCGCGCGGATGCTCGGCCACCGTCTGACCGGTTTGCCGTGAAGCCTTGCCTTCGCCGGCCGTGTGAGTAGCTTCAGGGCGGGGAGACGAGGATGGCGCGATTTCTTGCGGGAGTGGCGGCGGCGTTGCTGCTGGCCGGGGCAGGGCTGTTCACCTGGGCAAGCCTGGCGCGCAGCGATACGCCGCTGCCGCCGCCGCCCGCCGTTGCATCGGGCGACCCGGCCGCGCTGCTCACGGAACCGCCCGCGGCCTCCGAAAAGACCCGCGAAGAGAAGCGCTTCGCCCGCTACGATCGCGATCGCGACGGCGCGGTCGCGCGCGACGAGTATCTGCTCTCGCGGCGCAAGGCGTTCGCGAAGCTGGACCGCAACGGCGACGGGCGCCTCGCGTTCGAGGAATATGCGGCCAAGACGCTCGACAAATTTGCCGGCGCGGACGGCGACAAGTCCGGCACGCTCGATGCCGCCGAATTCGCCACGACCCGGATGGTGCGCAAGGCTGCGGCGCGTTGCGCCTGCCCGCCGGCGCGCGAGGCGGCTGACTAGGCTGCAACCCACTCCGCCAGCGCGGCGCGCGCCCGCGCGGCCATCAGCGCCTTGCGGTCGGCCTTCTTCGATTTCTCGGCGAGCGGCGGGAACAGCCCGAAATTGACGTTCATCGGCTGATAGGTCGCGGCATCCGCCCCGCCGGTGATGTGCCCGAGCAAGGCGCCGAGCGCGGTCGTCGGCGGGGGCGGGGGGAGCGCACCGCCGGACAGCTCCGCTGCGGCGAAGCGCCCTGCGAGCAGCCCGATCGCGGCGGATTCGATATAGCCCTCGCAGCCGGTGATCTGTCCCGCGAAGCGGATGTTGGGCCGCGCCTTCAGGCGCAGCGTCGCATCGAGCAGGCGCGGCGCGTTGAGGAAGGTGTTGCGGTGCAGCCCGCCAAGGCGCGCGAACTCGGCCTTCTCCAGCCCTGGGATGGTGCGGAACAGGCGGACCTGCTCGGCATGCTTGAGCTTGGTCTGGAAGCCGACGATGTTCCACAAGGTGCCGAGCGCATTGTCCTGCCGCAGCTGGACGACCGCCCAGGGCCAGCGCCCGGTCTTCGGATTATCGAGCCCGACCGGCTTCATCGGACCGTAGCGCAGCGTGTCGAGCCCGCGCTCGGCCATCACCTCGATTGGCATACAGCCGTCGAAGTAGGGCGTGTCAGCCTCCCATTGCTTGAATGCGCTCTTCTCGCCGGCGAGCAGCCCGGCGTGGAAGGCGAGATACTGCGCTTTGTCCAGCGGGCAGTTGATGTAATCGGCGCCGTCGCCCTTGTCCCAGCGCGAGGCGAACCAGGCGACGTCCATGTCGATCGTGTCGCGGTGGACGATGGGGGCGAGCGCATCGAAGAAGGCCAGCGCATCCTCGCCGGTCTCGACCTTGATCGCATCGGCCAGCGTGGCGGCGGTGAGCGGGCCGGTGGCGACGATCCCCGGGCCGTCGGGCAGCGTATCGATGCGCTCGCGCACCAGCTCGATCAGCGGATGCGACGCGATCGCTGCCGTTACCGCCGCAGAGAAGCCATGCCGGTCGACTGCCAGCGCCGATCCCGCCGGCACCCGGTGGGCGTCGGCGCAACGCAGGATCAGCGACCCCAGCGCGCGCATCTCGGCATGGAGCAGCCCGACCGCATTGCGCTCGGCATCGTCGGAGCGGAAGCTGTTCGAGCAGACCAGTTCGGCGAGGTCGTCGGTCTGGTGCGCGGGCGTGCCTTCTACGCCGCGCATCTCGGACAGGCGCACGGCGATGCCGGCCTCGGCCAGCTGCCACGCCGCCTCCGATCCGGCGAGCCCGCCGCCGACGATATGGATCCGATGGTTCATGGCGGCCTCGATAACCGCGCGCGGCCGTCCTATCTAGCGGCGATGCGGATCTTCACCATCGGCTATGAGGGCGCGACCCAGCCCGATTTGATCGCGGCACTGACCGCCGCCGGCGTCGAGCGGCTGATCGACGTGCGCGCGGTGCCGCTGTCGCGCAAGCCGGGCTTCTCCAAGAACGTGCTGAAGAACGGCCTCGCCGAGCACGCGATCGACTATGTCCATCTGAAAGCGCTCGGCACCCCGCCCGAGGGGCGCGAGGCGGCGCGCAAGGGGCGCCACGACGTGCTCGAGCGCGTCTACGCCGGCCAGCTCGAGCAGCCCGAGGCGATCGCCCAAGCGGCGATCATGCTCGATCTCGCGGCGGAGAAGCCCTCGGCGCTGCTGTGCTTCGAGCGCGATCCCGGCGGCTGCCACCGGCGCCTGTTGCTCGAAGCGGTCGCGGCGGATGCCGAGGTCGTCGACCTGTTCGTGCCTAGGGATCGTTGAGGGGCGGTGCGCTGATGCACGCGATCCAGCCGAGCACTTCCGACCGGACCAAGGCGCTGATCGGCGCGGCCGTGTTGCACGCCGGGCTGGGCTATTTGCTGCTGTTCGGGTTGGCGGGCCGCTTGCCCGTCAGGATCGACGACGACCTCAAGCTGTTCGCCATCCTACCCCCGCCGCCGCCACCCCCTCAGGAGGTCGTGCCTCATCCGACCAAGGCCAAAAGAGCGACGGGCGCGGCCGCGCCGCCTAACCTCCGGGCGAAGCCGACCGAGATATTCGCTCCTCCGCCGCTGGTCCGGCCGATCCTCGTGCCGCCGGTCGTGGCGGCGCCAATCCCCGCGCTCGGTCCCGATCCGTCCGCCGGGGCGTCGAACGTCGCTGGTCCGGGCACGGGTAGCGGCGGGCAGGGGACGGGGACCGGCAGCGG
>CAXTMX010000093.1:0-6747 GCA_964245585.1 uncultured Sphingomonadaceae bacterium
ACCTGCGACCCTCTGCTCCCAAAGCAGATGCGCTACCAGGCTGCGCCACTCCCCGTCGCGGCGCGGTTACGCTGGGTCGGCGGGTCGGGTCAACGCGCAAACGCACCGCAAACAAAACGGGCGCCCGGTGAGGGGCGCCCGTCTGCTAATCTCGAGGCCGGAACGGCCCGCCGCTTAGTGCTTCGCGTCGTCGACGGCATCCGCTTTCTCTTCGGCGGCGTCGGCGACATTGTCGGCGGCGTCGTGCGCGTTGTCGGCGGCGTTGTCGAGAGCGGCCTCGGTCGACTCGTTGGTCGCCATATCGGCAGCGTTCTCGAGCGCCTCGCCCTGGTTGTCGAGCGCAGCGGCGGCATTGTCGCCGGCGTTCTCGATGGCCTCGGCCTCAGGCGACTTGTTGCACGCGGCCAGGGTCATCAGGCCGGCGGCAGCGAGAACAAAGCTAAGCTTCTTCATTCGAGCAGCTCCCCATAGGATAAACAGGGCCCGGCCCGAACGCCGATCCCGCGACCGACCCATAACGGCCCCGCCTTGCCCGTCAATCGAAAATTGACCTCGGATTAACACGATCGGGCGATTGTTGTTGCAGTGCACAAGAAAGCGGCGCAACCTTTCTTTGATTAAGGCATTGTTACGTTGCCGTTGTGACGCTTTCGCGACCGACGGACCAATCGGGGAACCACGCAGCACGGGCGGCAGACGGATGAGCACGATGGCACAGGGGGCAAAGGTGAAGCGGATAGCGTTGATCGGAAACAGCCCGCCACGCCTCTGTGGCATCGCAACATTCACCGCCGACGTCCGCACCGCCTTGATCACCGAATTCCCCGATGTCGCAGTCGATCTCTATGCGATGGAGGATCGCCACGGGCAGGAATATCCCGCCGAGGTGGTCTGCTCGATTTCGGAAGACGATCTCGCCTCCTACCATGCGGCGGCGCTGCAGATAAACCGCAGCAGCGCCGATATCGTATGCGTGCAACACGAATATGGCATCTTCGGCGGGGCGGCGGGCGCGCATCTGCTCAAGCTGCTCGATCGCGTCGACGCGCCGGTCGTCGTGACGCTGCATACCGTGCTCGAGGATCCCACCGCCGATCAGCGCGCGGTGATCGAGGCGCTGATGCGCCGCGCCGCCAAGCTGATCGTGATGGCCGAGAAGGGCCGCGAGATCCTGGAACGCGTCCACCATGTCGCAGCGGATCGCATCGCCGTGGTGCCGCACGGCGTGCCCGACACGCCCCCCGGCGACGCCGTCGCGCTCAAGCGGCGCTTCGGCTTCTCCGGCCGCCAGGTGGTGCTGACGTTCGGGCTGCTGTCGCCCAACAAGGGCATCGAGACGATGATCCGCGCGCTGCCGGCGATCGCCGCGGCGCATCCCGATCTGCTCTACGTCGTGCTCGGCGCGACCCACCCGCATCTCGTCGCGCGTGAAGGGGAAGGCTATCGCGAGAGCCTGCAGGCGCTCGCCGCCGATCTCGGCGTCGGCGCGCACGTCCGCTTCATCGACGGCTTCCTCGAGCAACCGCTGCTGCTCGAGTATCTTACGGCCGCGGACATCTATGTCACGCCCTATCTCAACGAGGCGCAGATCACGTCGGGAACCTTGTCCTACGCCGTCGCGCTGGGCAAGCCGGTCGTGTCGACGCCTTATTGGCATGCCGCCGAGTTGCTCGCGAACGGCACCGGCGTGCTGGTCCCGTTCGGCGACGTCGCCCGTTTCTCCAGCGAGATATCGGCGCTGCTCGGCGATCGCCCACGCCGCGAGGCGATGGGTGCGCACGCCTGGCAGGTCGGCCGGACGATGACGTGGAGCAAGCTCGCCCGCGCCTATATGGCGCTGTTCGCCGATGCGGCCCGCCTGCGTCCGACGCGGTTGACGCGTCCGGCGGCGCCGGTCGCGACGCCGGTCGCGCCGCGGCTCGACGCGATTGCGCGGATGACCGACGGCTGCGGCATGATCCAGCATGCGATCTTCCACGTGCCCGACCGCGATCATGGCTATTGCGTCGACGACAATTGCCGCGCGCTGATCCTGATGCACCGGATCGCGGGCGCGCAGGCCGAGCAGGCCGATCGGCTCGCCGTCACTTATGCCTCGTTCGTCCAGCACGCCTGGAACGGTGAGATCGGCCGCTTCCGCAATTTCATGGCGTTCGATCGCAGCTGGCTCGAGCGCGAGGGTTCGGAGGACAGCTTCGGCCGCTCCTTATGGTCGATCGGCGTCACCGCGGGCGAGGCCCGCCGCCAGGAGATGCGGCGCTGGGCGCTGCATCTGTTCGATCAGGTCGCGCCGCACGTCGGCTTCCTCAATAGCATGCGCAGCTGGGCGTTCGTCATCCTCGGCGCCGAGGCGCTGCTCCAGGCGCATCCCGGTCATAAGCTCGCACGCTCGCTGGTCGCCGATTTCGCGGCACGGCTGCAGCGCGAGTTCGAGGCGGCGAGCCGGCCCGACTGGCCCTGGTTCGAATCCGTGCTCGGCTACGACAATGCGCGGCTCCCCGAGGCGCTGCTGCGCGCCGGGCGCGTGCTCGGCGACGAGAGCATGATCGCGGTCGGATTGGCCACGCTCGATTGGCTCGACGGCATCCAGACCAACGAGAAGGGCGAGTTTCGCGCGGTCGGCAGCGACAGCTTCGGTCGTCCGTTCAGCCCGCCGTCGCCGTTCGACCAGCAGCCGCTCGAGGCCTGGGCGACGATCGACGCCGCTCTCGTGGCTCGCGCGATCACCGGTGACGCCCGGTGGCAACAGGTGGCGACCTCCGCCTACGAATGGTATCTCGGCCGCAACGACCTGGCGGTACCGATCGCCACGCCCACCGACGGCGGCTGCTTCGACGGGCTGATGAGCGACCGCGCAAACCTGAACCAGGGCGCGGAATCGATCCTCTCGTTTCAGTTTGCCTGTTGCGCCATGGCGCAGAACTCGGGCAGGGCTGTCACCGCCGGTGATTTGGCACTGGCGGAAGCGGCGACGTCCCGCCCATAGGACGTGCCGCCTGGCCGGGGGACGGGCGGGTTGCGCGAAGATATCATTCACTGGCCCCTGCGGCTGCAGGCAGACCCCTCGCGCGTGGTGGTCCGCCCTTTCCACATTCCGATCGAGCTGAGGCCCACTAACGGACGCCCCGGCCGCGTCCGGCGGATCGTCGACGCAGTGCTCGCGCTCGACGAAGAGGGCGCGCTGGGCGAGCTTGAGGTCGTGCTCAAGGACTTCGAGGCGCGCCATTGGCAGACGCGCAGCGTGTTCATGATCCGCTACGACCAGATCCAGGCCGCGCTCAAGCTCGACGACGACATGCTGTCCGAAACCAAGAAGCAGCTGATCGGCGCCTATTTCTGCCATGAGTACAGCTATGCCGCGGCCGCGCTGATGAACCCCAGCATCGTCGCGCATCCCGATCAGAGCGGCCTCTCGCCGGGTTCGACGCGGATCGCGATGTCGCTGCGCGCGGTGGGGGAGGGGCACATCTCGTCGGTCGCCTTCCGCGAGGGCATCCTCAGCCCGGGCGCGCATTTCGAGCTGGCCCCCGAGCCGCCGTTCGCGACCGCCGCGGACACCGCGCACGAGCTCGCGGACGGCGCGATCGAGGTGCAGCGTCATCGCGACAGCACCCTATCGGGTACCGTGCTGTTCCCGATGACCTCGGCGCAGCGCAACGGGCTCGAAGATTTGCGGCTGGTCAAGTTCACGCATGATGACGGCACGGTCGAGTGGCTCGGCACCTACACGGCCTATTCGGGCTCGACGATCCGCTCCGAGCTGCTGCGCACCTTCGATTTCCGCACGTTCACGCTGGCGCCGATGAGCGGGCCCGCGGCGCGCAACAAGGGCATGGCGCTGTTCCCGCGCAAGGTCGGCAACGAATATATGATGATCGGCCGGCAGGACGGCGAGAATCTGTTCCTGCTCAAATCGAAGACGCTGACGCGCTGGAACGAGGGCAAATTGCTGCTCGTGCCGCGTTATCCGTGGGAAATGGTCCAGATCGGCAATTGCGGCTCGCCGATCGAGATCGACGAGGGCTGGCTGCTGCTGACCCACGGCGTCGGCGCGATGCGCAAATATTCGATCGGCGCGGTGCTGCTCGACAAGGAGGACCCCTCGAAGATCATCGGCCGGATGGCGGAGCCGCTGCTCGCCGCCGCCGACGAGGACCGCGAGGGCTATGTCCCCAACGTCGTCTACACTTGCGGCGCGATCCTGCACGATAAGCTGCTGTTCGTGCCCTATGGCGTCGCCGACAGCTCGGTCGGCTTCGCTTTCGTGCCGATCGCCTCGCTGCTCGCCTCGATGAACTAGGCTGGATTAACACCGTTCGTGCTGAGCCTATCGAAGCACACTCCTTCTTGTCCGGAAGAAGGAAAGCCCTTCGACAGGCTCAGGGCGAACGGGTGGTGCGAGCTAAGCCCGCGCGTTGCCAACTCCGCCGCCCTTCGCTAGAGCGCGCCCATCCCCAGATCCAGACCCCGGAGCGACCCCCGATGGCCGTCCAGTACAGCTACGTCATGAAGAACCTGACGAAGACCTTCCAGGGCGCGCCCAAGCCCGTGCTCAACAACATCAGCCTGCAATTCCTGCCTGACGCAAAGATCGCGATCATCGGCGTCAACGGCAGCGGCAAATCGACGCTGATGAAGGTCATGGCCGGGATCGACACCGATTTCACCGGCGAGGCGTGGGCGGCCGAGGGCATCCGCGTCGGCTATCTGCCGCAGGAGCCGCAGCTCGATCCCAACAAGACGGTCAAGGAGAATGTCATGGACGGGGTGCGCCCCGTCGCCGACATGCTCGATCGCTTCAACGCCATTTCCGCGCTGATGGGCGATCCCCCCGCGGACGCCGATTTCGACGCGCTGCTCGCCGAGATGGGCGAGCTCCAGGAGAAGATCGACGCGGTCGACGGCTGGACGCTCGACAACCAGCTCGAGATCGCGATGGAGGCGCTGCGCTGCCCGCCCGGCGACGCGTCGGTCGAAAATCTGTCGGGCGGCGAGAAGCGCCGCGTCGCGCTGACCAAGCTGCTGCTTGAGAAGCCCGAAGTGCTGCTGTTGGACGAGCCGACCAACCATCTCGACGCCGAGAGCGTCGCCTGGCTCGAGAACCATCTCAAGGAATATGCCGGCAACGTCATCCTCGTCACCCACGACCGCTACTTCCTCGACAATGTCGTGAACTGGGTGCTCGAGCTCGATCGCGGGCGCTATTACACCTTCAACACCAACTATTCCGGCTTCCTCGAGGCCAAGGCCAAGCGCATGGCGCAGGAGGAGCGCGAGGACGAAGGCCGCCAGAAGGCGATCAAGGACGAGCTCGACTGGATCCGTCAGAGCCCCAAGGCGCGCCAGACCAAGTCCAAGGCGCGCATCCGCGCGTTCGACGAGCTGGTCGAGAAGCAGAACGACCGCCGCCCCGGCGCGAACCAGATCCTGATCCAGATCCCCGAACGGCTCGGCGGCAACGTCATCGAGGCGCAAGGGCTGACCAAGAGCTATGGCGACAAATTGCTGTTCGAGGATCTGAGCTTCAACCTGCCGCCGGGCGGGATCGTCGGCGTGATCGGCCCCAACGGCGCGGGCAAGTCGACGCTGTTCAAGCTGCTCACCGGCGCCGAGCAGCCCGACGGCGGGGCGGTCAAGATCGGCGAGACGGTCCATCTCGGCTATGTCGACCAGTCGCGCGACGCGCTCGATCCGAACCATAATGTGTGGGAGGAGATCAGCGACGGGCTCGAGCGCTTCACCTTCGGCAAGCACGACGTGGCGAGCCGGGCCTACGTCGGCGCGTTCAACTTCAAGGGCTCGGACCAGCAGAAGAAGGTCGGGCAATTGTCGGGCGGCGAGCGCAACCGCGTCCACATGGCCAAGATGCTGCGCCAGGGCGGCAACGTCCTCTTGTTGGACGAGCCGACCAACGACCTCGACGTCGAGACCTTGCGCGCGCTCGAGGAAGCGCTCGAGAGCTTCGCCGGCTGCGCGGTGGTGATCAGCCACGACCGCTTCTTCCTCGACCGCCTCGCCACCCACATCCTCGCGTTCGAAGGCGACAGCCATGTCGAATGGTTCGAAGGCAATTTCGAAAGCTACGAGGAGGACAAAAGGCGCCGGCTGGGCGACGAGGCGGATCGGCCGACGCGGTTGGCGTACAAGAAGCTCACGCGCTGAGCGGCCTGTGGTCGTCGTGAATTTGCGTTCGTCGCAAGGAACGATCGTCGTTACCCCGCGCTTCGACTACCGAGCACGAGGAGACGACGATGGACGACGATCGGGTTTGGGCATTCGAAGAGAGCCTGTGGACGGGCGATGCTGCGCACTACCACGAGCTGATCGATGACGCGTGCGTCATGGTGCTGCCTCAGCCGCCGTTCGTCATGACCGGCCGGCAGGCGATCGAAGCTGTCGCCGACACGCCCCGCTGGTCGGACGTGACGTTCAGCGAGCAGCAGATCGTTCGGCCGCAGGAAGGGCTGATCGTGCTGGCGTATAAGGCGGAAGCCGAGCGCGAGGGCTCCGTCGGTTACGCCGCCCACTGTACGACCACTGTTCGCCGATTGCAGCACGACGTGTGGCGTGTCGTGCAGCATCAGCAGACGCCAGCCTGACTAAGCGGCTGGTCGAACAGGCGCGGGGCCCGCCGGCTTCGCCCGCAGCCGCCGCGGGCGGTCGGGAACCGCCGTCAATAATAAGCCGCCGGATCGGGCGTCGGCAGGTCGCACGCCGTCTGGCTGCCCTTCTTGCACTCGGCGACCT
>CAXTMX010000093.1:6757-7986 GCA_964245585.1 uncultured Sphingomonadaceae bacterium
CTGGCGGGCGTAGCGCACGTTGTCGCGCGTCGTCGCCGCGGCATGCGCTTCCACGGCCGCGCGATAGGCCGCCACGTCGGCCTCATATTGCGCCTGGTTCTCCGCGTTGATCTTCTCGGCATCGTTGCCGACCGCCGCCACGGCGTTGTTGAGCGTCTTGGTCTCGTTAGTCTTGGGCGGGTCTGCGCTCACCTGCGCGGCGGACGGGGCGCCGATCGCCAGCGCGGCCAGCGCGATCGCGAAGGGGAGGGGGTGCGAAAGCCTCATGATCGTCTCCTGCTTGTGCGACGCTCGTCTGTCGTCGGGAGCGTAACGACGGCCTCGCGCTGCCGTTCCGCGTCAGGCCGGGCGGAATTCCCCGTCGCCGTCGTCGAGCAGCTCGAGCACGCCGTCGCTGATCGCGAAATAAGCCCCGCGCAGCCGCAGGTCCCCCGCCGCCTCGCGCGCCTGGACGCAAGGGAAGGTGCGCAGATTGGCGAGGCTGACGCGCACCCCCTCATGCTCGAGCGCGCGCACCGCCGCGGGGCCGGTGCCATGCTGCGCCACGATCCGGTCGCGCGCGTCGTCGAGCAGATCGATCCAGTGCGCGATGAATCCGCCTTCGCCGGGCGGCGCGTGCTCGAACTGGCGCGACAGCGCCGCGCCGACGCCGCCGCACTGGCCATGGCCGAGCACGATGATCTCGGCGACCTTGAGCTGGGTGACCGCGAACTCGAGCGCGGCCGAGACGCCGTGGCGCCCGCCGCCGAGCTCGAACGGGGGCACGAGATTGGCGACGTTGCGCACGACGAAGATCTCGCCGGGCGAGGTATCGAAGATCTGGCTGGGATCGACGCGGCTGTCGGAACAGGCGATCACCATCACGCCCGGCTGCTGGCCCCCGGCGAGTTCGCTCCATCGCGCGCGCTGCGTCGCCCAGCCGTCGGTACGAAACCGGCGATAGCCGTCGATCAGTTTGGTCAGTGCGCTCATGAATTCCTACCCAACCGTCGGCCAGAGCCTGTCGAAGGCCTCCTTCCTTCAATCGTGCGAAAAAGGAAAGCCCTTCGACAGGCCCAATGCGAACGGGACAGAGGGTAAGGGGTGGCAACTCCCGCGGTCGGCCGCTATCTGTGCGGGATGAGCGAAGCATTGCCCTCCGTCCTCTCGTTCCGGGCGCGCAAGCCCGACTGGATCCGCGTCAAGGCGCCGGGCGGCAGCGCGTTCGCCGAGACCAAGGCGCTGATGCG
>CAXTMX010000094.1:0-7748 GCA_964245585.1 uncultured Sphingomonadaceae bacterium
TCGGCTTGGTCAGATACAGCTCGAACGCATCCGCGATCACCGCACTCGCCGCCACCGCCCGCGGACCGAACAGAAGCTGCTCGCGCAGCTCCTGCTCTCGCACCGCCATCAGGTGCGACGCCGCTGCCTTGTCACCCGTTCCCGTACTATACTCTGCGACGACGATCCGCCGCTCACCAAGCGTGACACTCCCGCGGATATACCACGTCCCCCGCTTCCCACGACGCCGCAGCCTAAGCATGTCATACGCTCCAGCAGCAATTGATAGAGCTCTTCCGTGAGACGGGGCGCTCCCCGCATCTCGATGTAGCGGACCTCGTATTTTCGACAGAGGCGGCGCAGCCATCGAGCGCTGTCGGCGCGTTCAACCTGAAGCCGGCGGGCGACATCCTGCGCGGTCAGCAATGTCTTGACTGAACCATCGCCCGAACCCGGAGGCATCAGTCGCCGCCCGAGCCGATGACATTCTTTTGCCGCGCAAAAGCGCGATCACTAGCAAGGAACGCTTCAAGCATTGCTGGGATCAAATCCGAAATCGACGCGGAATGGTCGTAGCTCGCGGCATATAAATCCGCATAACGAGCTAGATTCGCGTGGAGAGCCGGCGTGATCATTATGGTCACCTTGACCGGTGTTCGATCCGGCAACTTCGCAAGCTTAAGGTCAGCCATCGTTATCTCCTTGCTGTCTGCCAAGGTCGCAGAACAATGTCCTTGTTGACGACTATCCGTAGGGGCCAACCCGGCCGGACGCGGATGGTGGGCTGGATATTAAGGTTGCGGGTGACGAGCTGATCACCGGCTCGCGAGCCGCTCTGTTGCGCTGATTCGCGGATCGCACGAATGAGATCGCCCTCACCATTCCCGAAGCTCAGCTCGGTGCCGACGCCGAGAAGTGTGGAGAGCACTACCCCTTTCAGGAGTTGCCAGGTGTGGACATCGACGCGGTCGGCGAGGCCAGAATATCCGGCGGTGTCCGACGCGGGCATGTTGTCGATCCTGATCGAGAAGCCATCGGGCAATATGATGCGCTGCCAGACCACCAGCGCACGCTTCTGGCCGAACGCCACGACGCTATCGTAGCTGCCGATCAGTCGCGATCCCTGCGGTATTAGCAAGGTCCCCCCGGTGGCGCTGTCATAGGCGTTTTCGGTCACCTGTGCAGTCACCAGCCCTGGCAAGTCCGAGTTGAGGCCTGTGATCAGGCTCGCGGCGATCACACTGCCGGCGCTCAAGGTCCACGGAGACGCGGCGGGCACGAGCGCGTGCGGGTTGACGTCGCCGGCGCTGTCTTTGCCGGCCAAGAAGTCCGCCTTGCGCTGCTGGCCGTTCGGATCGTGCTCGGGATCGAGCGCCAGCTTAGGACTTGCGGCGACATCTGCCACGGGAGCAGACGCACCTGCCGTCCCGCCGGTCGCCGCGACCTCGGTTCGATTTGCGCCGGACATCTGCATCATCACGCCAGATTCCCGTGCCGCCTTACGTTCGGCCACGACCTGTTGGCGCTCGGCTTCCGCGGCCTGCGCCGCTTGATCCGAGGCGCCCGGTGCCAGCGGCGCTCCAATTGCGCGCTGGCGCTCGAGGATCGGGCGGCCCAAGTCGCCCGGCAGCGGTGGCCCGAGCTGCGGGACATCCCCATAGGTTTTCGGGGCACCGGCGAGTGCATCCGTCGACGCACTGGCGACGGGTTCCGGTCGCTCCTCGTTTTGGACGACCATCCGGAACGTCGCTGGCCTGAGCGCTATCCACGCGGTTCCGACAAGCGCCGTCGAGCCGAGCGCGGCTATCGCGATGATCGCACCACGTCGGAACCGCACGACGCGGTCGGGCGTGCCGCGCAGCACCAACGTCTCTGGATCGACCTTCGCCGGCCCCGGAGCCTCTTCGGGCGCGTCGGTCACGACGCCCTCCGACGATCCTGACGGCGATCGCCGCCGCCGCGGACGATCCTGACGATCGCCTGCTTCTTCTCGCCAAGCCGCAATTCAGCGGCATCGAACAGCCGGTCGACCACGTAGAAGCGCCCGGCGACACGATAGTTGACGAGCTGCGCCTCACCCTTCGGTCCGAGCACGAACAAAGGCGGCGCCTCGCCGACGGCGATTCTTGCCGGAAACTCGATATAGGTCTGGCGACCGTCGTCGAATGCCCGGATGGGCCGCCACGCCGGATTGTCGCCGCTGATCGCATAGCCGAACTGAAGCTG
The DNA here is from genome assembly GCA_964245585.1 of uncultured Sphingomonadaceae bacterium. GTDB lineage: Bacteria > Pseudomonadota > Alphaproteobacteria > Sphingomonadales > Sphingomonadaceae > Solisphingomonas. The sequence continues at coordinate 2,206 of CAXTMX010000094.1, forward strand.
GTCGATGGAGATCCCAGTAGCGACGGGAGTGGCCAACCTCTCCTGCTCGGCCGCGCGCCGGATCGCGATCAGCTCGTCCTGCGGATAAGTCCAGGACAGCGCGGCCATCGCCGTCACCGAGGTGCTCTGGAGCTGGAGATGATAGGTCCGGCGGTCGGTGGCGATGACGAGGTTGGTGGCGAGCCCGGCAGCGAACGGCTTGACCAGGATATGCACTCGCTTTGCAACGCCGCTGCCGCTGGTCGTGTCGCCGACGGTCCAGCGGACCGTGTCGCCCGCGGCGACCGAGACGATGGCTTCGCCCGGCTGCAAGGCGATGTCGGTAACGCGCTCGGGAGCGGCGAGAAGCCGATAGAGCGCGCCGTCGCTGTACGGATAGACTTGGACGGCGTTAATGAACGCGCGGGACTGCGGCTCCTGTGTCGCGGCCGCATTGGCCGCCCGGACGCGCAGCATGGCCGGGGACGGCGGCTTCGGCCGATGAATCTGACCGCGAGTAGGCGGTGCTATTGCGACGGTTGTCGGGGCTGACGCTGCGACCGCCACGGCTGGCGGCGTGGACGGCGCGGCCCGTGTCAGGTCCGGCAAGACCGGTATCGGCCTAGCGTTCTGCGCCAGGGCTGGCGCGGCGCCGACCAGCATGGTCGCGCCAAGCAAGATGGCTTTCATGGACGGTTCTCCGGTTGCGGCTGCGCGCGCGCAGCGAGGTTGGGATCGAGCGGCGATCCGAGCGGGACGTTCAACGGCGACAGCTCGGCTGTCGACGGCCTGGCGGGCGCTTCGATCTGGCGCGGAACGGGCGTGTCGAGCTCACGGCTCCAGTCGATCGCCTCGACGTAGAGCCCGAGCGGGTTCTTCCTCAGCGTCTCGGCATTCTTGGGCGCTTTGACCGAGACGGTCAGGATCGCGGTCCAGCGCGAAGTGCTCGCCAAGCCGCCGCGCTCGTAAGCATTTTCGAGCCACTTGACCTGGAAGCTGCTGTCCGACGCCCGCACGACGCTGGTCACCTGCACCGACACGGTCTTGTCGCCGACGTCCGCGAACGGATTGGCGGCGCGCGCATATTCGCCGAGGAAGATGGCGCCACGCTGCGACACGAAATCATAGGCCGACAGCCAGCTCTCGCGCATCAGCACCGGGTCGAGTGACTTCGAGCGGATGTTGGCGATGAACCTGCCGAGATGCCACGCGATCTGCGGATCGGTCGGCTTGTAGTCGGTCGCGATCGGCGCGACCGCCCTCGCCTCGCCGAGGTTGTCGACCTCGACCACGTAGGGCACGACGCGGCTCTGCATCGACTGCCAGACCAACGCGCCGGACAGGCCGGTGGAAAGGAGCAGCCCACCGAACGCCATCAGCCGCCAGTTGCGCGCCTGTACGCGGGACGAACCGATCCGTTCGTCCCATAGCTGGCCCGCGCGCTGGTAGGGCGTCTCGGGTTCGGGCGTCCGCCCGTAGCGCTGGAGGGCGCGCTTAAATCGCATGGTCAGTCCCTTTCCTTGATGTCGGGGGTGGCGGAGGCGCCGCCGCGGTCGCCCTCCTTGAGGCTGTGGTAGGCGAGCTGGCGGCGATGCCGGTTTGTCTGCTCGGCGCGCAGGCTGCGGGCCCATGCCGGCGTGGTGTTGCCACCGTCGATCGCGGCCGACGGCGACGAGTTGCTCGCACCATTGAGCGCGCTCCAGGCGGCGTCACGGCCGCGCTCTGCAGCTGCGCTCAGCCCGAGGGTGTCTTCAATCCTCTGCGCGGTCTCGCCGCGCGCTACTGCGACCATGCCGCCAAGGCTCGATCCTCCGGTCTCGCGGCTGAGCTGCGCGGCGGTCGACGCCGCAGTACCCATCGCAGTGCCGGCGCGGATCGCGCCCATCGCCCCACCGGCAATGCCACGGCCGGCGGCGATCGAGGCGCCGCCGCCCATGGCGAGGGTCGCGCCGGCGCCAATCGCCGTCCCGACCGCTGCGCCGGCGCCGAGCTGAGGGGCGCCGGCGACCAGGCCCGAGGCGATCGACGGGCCGAAGATGCCGAGCCCGAACAAAGCAAGGCTGGCGAGAACCAGGCTCATCGCCTGGCCGATGTCGGGCTCCTGACCGTTGAGCGCGCTGGTGAAGTCGGAGAAGAAGCCTGAGCCGATGCCGACGATGACGGCGAGCACCATCACCTTGATGCCGGAGGAGACGACGTTGCCGAGCACGCGCTCAGCCAAGAACGAGGTCCGGTTCCACAGCGAGAACGGCACGAGCACGAACCCGGCGAGCGTGGTCAGCTTGAACTCGATGATCGTGATGAACAGCTGCACCGCAAGGATGAAGAACGCGCAGATCACGATCAGCCAGGCGACCAGCAGCACCGCGATCGTCATGAAGTTGGTGAAGAAGCTGACCGGCCCGAGCAGCTTGCTGACCTGTTGGAGCAACGGCCACGCCGCCTCAAATCCGGTGCCGGCGAGGCGGCCAGGCTTGAGCAGGTCGTCCGCGGTCATCCCGCCGCCGCCCGCGGTCAGCCCTAGGCCGGCGAATGAGCGGAAGATGATGTCGGCGAGCGTAGAGAAACGGTTGAGGATGAATGCGAACGCGCCGACGTAGAGGATCTTCTTGAGGAAGCGGCCGATGATGTCATCCTCGCCGCCCATCGCCCAGAACAGGCCGGCGAGCGTGATGTCGATGCCGATCAGCACCGTCGTCAGGAACGCGACGTCGCCGCCGAGCAGCCCGAACCCGCTGTCGATGTAGCGGATGAAGGCGGCCATGAAGCGGTCGATGACGTTGAGGTCGTTCACTTGAAATCTACTTCCATTCTCGAGAGGGTGTCGCGGAGCCCGGCGGCCATTCGGGGGGAAGCCCTTCGGGCCCGGCGACGAGGCCGCGCCATCGGCGAACTGGCGCGGCCTCAGCTCATTGCGGCGTGTAGGCGCGGCCGGTGCCGAGGAACTTCCTCGTCGCGACCCGCGCTTCCTGTTCGGCCTGGACGCGGCGCGCGGCCTCGGTCGCGTCGGCGCGGTATTGCGCGGCGATCAGGTTCTGGAGCTGGAACTGCTGCTTGGCGGCAAGCGCAAGCAGCTGGTTGGTCGCCTGGGTGGCTTGAAGCGCGCCTTCCGCGCTTTGGCTGCGTGAGACGATATCCGACAGCGTCTGCGCGTCGTTGGAAACGTTCTCGACCACCTGCGCCTGGACGGTCATCGTCTGGCGGAACGCGTCCATGCTGGCGTCGAGCCGTGTGCGCGCCGCGGTGACCAACTGGTCGGTGCGCATCGCCTGGCCGAAGTCGTTCGGGAACAGCCTGCTGAACTGCTGGTCGAGACCCGAGACTTGGAATCGGATCGCCTGCGCTTGCCCCATCAGCCGGTCGATCTGCTGAAGGGTCTGGGTCATCGCCTGGAGCTGCGGGAATTCGATGCGGCTCAGGTTCTTCGCTTGGTTGATCAGCATCGTCGCTTCGTTCTGAAGCGAGCGGATCTGGTTGTTGACTTGGCTGAGAGCGCGCGCGGCGGTGAGGATGTTCTGCGCATAGTTGCTCGGATCGAACACGACGATTGCTTGTGCAGGCGTCGTCGAGAAAACGGCGGTAGTCAGCGAGGCCGCAGTGCCAATGCAAAGCGCGCGCGCAATCAGCTGCTTACGAATAAGAAGTAGCATCAAATCTCTCCTTCAAGGCTGGTCGGGGATGTTGGAAAATCGGGCAGAAGGTCGCCAGCCCAGCCGAGACCGACGTCGGCCAGGAAGCGCCGTGCAAACTTGCCGGCGTCGCGCCAGCCAAGCGCGAGCGGATCGATCTGGCCGAGGATCGCATCGATCCGCGCCTGGGTCGCGGGATCGGAGGCGCCGCACAGCGCGAGCGCGATAGGACCGAGACCGAGCTCGAACAGCCGGTTGCCGCGGGCGGACTGGAGATAATATTGGCACTTGGGCGTCGCGCGACTGACCAGCTCGATCTGCCGCTCATTCAATCCGAACCGTTCGTAGGCCGCGCGAGACTGCGGTTCTATCGCACGGTCATTGGGCAGAAATATCCTTTGCGGACAGCTTTCGATGATCGCTGGCGCGATGCTGCTATCGGCGATGTCGGTGAGGCTTTGCGTGGCGAACACCACCGCAACATTCTTCTTGCGCAGCGTCTTCAGCCATTCGCGGATGCGCGCGGCGAACAATGGATGGTCGAGGAAGATCCAGGCTTCATCAAGCACCAGCAAGGTGGGGCGCCCGTCGAACCGCTCCTCGAGCCGATGGAACAGATAGGTGAGCACGGGCGCGACGACGCCCGCCTGCCCCATCAACGCTTCGGTCTCGAAGCATTGCACGTCGGCGATGGCAAGGTGGTCCTCGGCCGCGTCAAGCAGCCGGCCGAACGGTCCCTCCAGCGTGTAGGGCGCGAGCGCGGAGCGCAACGCGGTCGACTGCAACAGCAGCGACAGGCCGGTCAGCGTCCGCTCGTCAACCGGGGCGGTGGCAAGGCTGTTCAGCGCCGACCACAAAGCTTCCTTGATCTCCGGCGTGACGGCGACTTGCTCGTGGGTGAGCAAGGCGGCGACCCACTCAGCCGCCCAGGCGCGCTCGTCGCCGCAGTCGATGTGGCGCAGCGGCTGGAACGCGATGGCGTGTGCCTCACCGTCTCGTTCAGCGCCGAGCCCTAGCGCATGGTGTCCACCGCCCATTGCCAGCACAGCCGCACGCGCCGAGAAGCCCTTGTCGAAAACATAGACCTGAGATCGCGGGTAGCGCCGGAACTGCAGCGCCAGCAGCGCGAGCAGCACCGACTTGCCGGCGCCGGTCGGCCCGACGATCAGCATGTGGCCGACGTCGCCGACATGGGTGGAGAGCCGGAACGGTGTCGAGCCGCTGGTCTCGGCGTAGAGCAATGGCGGACCGTCGAGATGTTCGTTCCGCTCCGGACCTGCCCAGACGCTCGACAGCGGCATCAGATGCGCGAGGTTGAGCGTATGGACGAGCGGCTGGCGGACGTTGGCATAGACATGGCCGGACAGCGATCCGAGCCAGGCTTCCACCGCGTTGACGCCTTCGCGGATGCAGGTAAACCCGAGGCCGTTGACGATCCGCTCGACGGCGCGAGACTTCTCCTCGACACGGGCGCGGTCGGTGTCGGCGACGGTGATCGTCGTGGTGAGATAGCCGAACGCGACATGGTCGCCCCCGAGCGCCTGGAGCGCGAGGTCGGCGTCGACCATCTTGTTGTCGGCGTCGCTGTCGAGCAGCTGCGCCGGTTGGTTGTAGATCACCTCGCGCAGCAGCGCGGTCACCGACTTGCGCTTATTGAACCATTGCCGACGCAATTTGGTCAGGGCCTTGGTCGCGTCGGTCTTGTCGAGCGCGATGAAGCGCGTCACCCAACGATATGAAAAGTTTTGATGGTTGAGCGGATCGAGGATGCCGGGGCGGCTGAGGTTGGGGAATCCGAGGATGGTCAGCGTGCGCAAATGCTGCTCGCCGAGCTTCGGCTCCAGCCCCCCGGTCAGCGGCGTATCGACGAGCAGCCCGTCCAGGTACAGCGGCGTTTCGGGGACGGCAACAAGATGACGCTGCGCATCCCGCCCT
>CAXTMX010000095.1:0-7593 GCA_964245585.1 uncultured Sphingomonadaceae bacterium
CCTCGTCGCCGACCAGCACGCGGATGCGGTTCTTGCGCATCTTGCCGGCGGTGTGGCCGAGGATCTCGTGATCGTTCTCGAGCTTCACGCGGAACATCGCGTTGGGCAGCAGCTCCACCACCGAGCCGCGCATCTCGAGCAATTCTTCCTTGGCCAAACCCTGCCTCTTGTCCGTAAAGCGAAAAATCGCGCCGGCCTTAACCCCGCGCCGCGCAAAAGGAAAGCTGCGCGGTGCCGGCAACGATCGCGGCTTCCCCGATCGAAAATAAGCGATTATCGCGGCGCGGTGCTGTCCCAGAAAACCCGCTACGCCCTGCGCGCGCTGCTTTATCTGGTCGAGCGCGGCGGGGGCAAGCTGGTGCAGATCGCCGATATCGCCCGCACGCAGCAGGTGCCGCGCAAATATCTCGAGCTGATCATGCTCGATCTCAAGAAGGCCGGTGTCGTGACCAGCCGCCGCGGGCCGGGCGGCGGCTATGGCCTGGCGCGGCCGGCGGCGGACATCAGCTTCGCCGAGATCGTGCGCACGATGGACGGGCCGATCGCGCTGGTGCCGTGCGCGAGCCTCAATTTCTATGCGAAATGCGGCGACTGCCACGACGAGGTGACCTGCGCGATCCGCAAGGTGATGGCGCAGGTGCGCGAGGAAGCGGTGCGGATCCTCGACGGAACCTCGCTGGCCGACGCGGCGGGGATGGAGACCACGCCCAAGCCCGAATTGCCAGTCCAGTAGAATTCCCTTATTCCCAAGCGGGGAACAAGGGAATAAGCCTGCGCCACAACAGGGAGACATCCATGCGTCGCACATTCATGGCCGGTATCGGGGCTGCCGTCGCGCTCGCTCTGCTCGGTCCGACGGTTGCCGCCACCGCGCAATCGACCGTCCAGCTGCTCAACGTATCCTATGATCCGACGCGCGAGCTCTATCGCGACATCAATGCCGCCTTCGCCCAGCGCTGGAAGGCGCAGACCGGCCAGACCGTCGCCATCCGCCAGAGCCACGGCGGATCGGGCGCGCAGTCGCGCGCGGTGATCGACGGGCTGCCCGCCGACGTCGTCACGCTCGCTTTGGCCTATGACATCGATACGATCGCGGCGAAATCGAAGGCCCTGCCCGCCAATTGGCAAGCGCGCCTGCCGCTCAATTCGACGCCTTATTATTCGACGATCGTGTTCCTCGTGCGCAAGGGCAATCCCAAGAACATCCGCGACTGGGACGATCTGGTGCGGCCCGGCGTCGGCGTGATCACGCCCAACCCGAAGACCTCGGGCGGCGCGCGCTGGAACTATCTCGCCGCGTGGGGCTATGCCCGCAAGAAATACGGTTCGGACGTCAAGGCGCGCGAATATCTGACGCGGCTGTTCCACAACGTGCCCGTGCTCGATTCGGGGGCGCGCGGATCGACCACCACCTTCGTCCAGCGCGGCCAGGGCGACGTGCTGCTCGCGTGGGAGAATGAGGCGTTCCTCGCGGTCAACCAGCTCGGCAAGGGCAAGTTCGACATCGTCGTGCCGTCGCTGTCGATCCTCGCCGAGCCGCCGGTCGCGCTGGTCGACCGGACGGTCGACAAGAAGGGCACGCGCAAGGTCGCCGAGGCCTATCTCAAGTTCCTCTATACCCCCGAGGCGCAGGACATCATCGGCCGCAATTACTACCGCCCGCGCAATGCGGCGGTGGCGGCGAAATATGCCGGCCAGTTCCCCCGGGTCGCACTGCTGACGATCGATCGGAATTTCGGCGGCTGGGCGCGTGCCCAGGCGACGCATTTCAGCGACGGCGGCGTGTTCGACCAGATCTTCGAGAACGCCAAGCGCTGACTCCCTGGCGTGACCCCCCCCTGCGGTCCGGCGATCCCGGTCACCGGACCGCATTTTTATTCCCGGCCGGCCGATGCTGGCCTGCTGTATTCTACCGTATATAACGCTGTCGAGCTGCCACCCAGCCGATCAAAAGGGAAATGAAGATGCGTTTAAGCTTGCTCACGGGCGTGTCGTTGCTCGCCCTCGCCCCTGCGCCGTTGCTCGCGCAGGCCAATGCCCAGAGCAATCCGGGCCAGGACACGCCCGCGGCGGTCGCCGCGCCCGCGGTGACGGGCACGCCCGCGCCGACATCCGCATCGGAGGATCTGTCGAGCGAGACGATCTCCTCCGACCAGGCGGCGAGCCCGATCGATACGCTGGTCGACGCGGACAAGGCCGATGCGCCCCCGCCCCCGCCCGCCCCGACCGGCGACAAGGTGACCGATCGGCTCAACGCGCTCGAATATAAGGTCAAGCTGCTCGAGGCGCGCAACAAGCAGCTTGAGGAGCAGGCCGAAGTCAACGACAGCCGCCTCGTCAGCGTCGAGACGCGCTCGGTGCAGACCGCGAAAAACGTCACCTTCGGCTGGGGCCCGACCTTTTCCGAGCCGAGCGGCAACTTCACCTTCAAGCCGCGCGGCGTGATCGACCTCGACTATGCCGGCTTCCGCGATCGCCGCGGCGGCTACGATTTCAACAACGGCACGCAGATCCGCCGCGGCCGCTTCGGCTTCGACGGGACCGCGTTCAAGAGCTTCGGCTATCGCATCGAGGCCGAATATGTCGGCGGCGCGGTGACGCTGCTCGACGCCTATCTGTCTTACACCGGGATCAAGAACTTCGTCTTCACCGTCGGTCAGCAGAAGGCGCCTTACGGGCTCGAGGCCAATACCTCGGACAATTTCAACACCTTCATGGAGCGCGGCATGGCCAATGTCGCGTTCGGCGCGGTCGGCGCCGAGCGCCGCGTCGGCGTCACGGCCGCCTATGTGAGCAATAAGATCAACGCCACCGTCGGGCTGTTCGGCGTGAGCGAATCGATCGGCCGCAACGCCACCACCCCGGACGAAGGCTATGGCGTCAACGGACGCGTCACCTTCGATCCGATCCTCGCCACCGGACGAGTCGTCCACCTCGGCGTTTCGGGCTATCGCGCGACCAACTTTGCCGGCAACACGATCACAGCGATCGGCGACCGCCCGAACGTCCGTGTCGACAATGGCTTGCTGGAATCGGTGACGATTTCCGGAACCCGCGTCGGCGGCGTGCAGACTGGCGCCAAGAACGCCACTTTCCTCGGCGCCGAGGCGGCGGTCGTGTATGGCCCCTTCTCGGCCCAAGGGGAATACGGCCATCTCGCGATCGACCGTTTCGGCACCGCGTCGACCGTGAAGTTCGATGGCTTCTATGGCTTCGCCAGCTTCTTCCTCACCGGCGAATCGCGACCGTTCAAGAATGGGCTGGTCGACCGGCTCAAGCCGATTGCCGACTTTGACCCCCAAAAGGGAAACTGGGGCGCATTCGAACTCGCGGCACGCTATGACCAGCTCGACCTGACCGACAAGGGCTTCTCGCCGCTCAATCGTAAGGCGAGGAGCTGGACCGGCGCGTTCAACTGGTATCTCAACGGGAATGTGAAATTGCTGTTCAACTATATCCGCTTCAGTGGCCAGAACAGCCCGCTGGTGGTCGCACCGGTCGCGGTCAACGGCACCACCGAGAAGGGCGAAGCCTTCGCTACCCGATTGCATCTCGACTTCTGATGGCGACGGGGCCGATCGCGTTCCGGCGCCGCCGGCCCCGTCCCGCTCTGCCGCGCCTCGCGCGGCGACGCTCGGCGATGCCAGGCTTCGGCCTGACGATGACGATGACGCTCCTGTGGCTGTTCGTCATCGTCCTGATCCCGCTGAGCGCGGTGTTCATCAAGAGCGCCGGGCTCGGCCCCGGCCACTTCGCCGAGGTCGCCTTCTCGCACCGCGCGCTCGCTTCCTACCGGCTGAGCTTCGGCGCGGCGCTGGCGGCGGCGGCGGTCAACGCCGTGTTCGGGCTGCTGATCGCCTGGGTGCTGGTGCGTTATGATTTTCCCGGCAAACGGCTGATGAGCGCGCTGGTCGACCTGCCGATCGCGCTGCCGACCGCGGTCGCCGGCATCGCGCTCACCGCGATCTACGCCAATACCGGCTGGGTCGGGCAATTGCTGCCGTTCCCGGTCGCCTACCATCCGCAGGGCGTCGTCGTGGCGCTGGTGTTCATCGGGCTGCCGTTCGTGGTGCGCACGGTCGAGCCGGTGCTCGCCGATCTCGGGCGCGGGATCGAGGAAGCGGCGGCGACGCTCGGCGCGGACCGGCTGACGATCTTCCTGCGCGTGATCCTGCCCGAGATCGCGCCCGCGCTGCTGACCGGCTTCGCGCTCGCCTTCGCCCGCGGGGTCGGCGAATATGGCTCGGTGATCTTCATCGCCGGCAACATGCCGCTGATCTCCGAGATCTCGCCGCTGCTGATCGTCACCCAGCTCGAGCAGTACGACTATGAGGGGGCGACCGCGATCGCCACGGTGATGCTGCTCGCCTCGTTCCTGATCCTGCTCGGCATCAACCTGATCCAGGGGCGCGAGCGGCGCCGGCTGGGGGGCCTATGAGAGCCGCCACCGGCGAGCCGCGCGCGGTCCGCGCCGGACTGATCCTGCTCGCGCTGACCTATCTCGTGCTGATCCTGCTGCTGCCGCTCGCCGCGGTGTTCGCCGAGGCGTTCCGCGACGGCTGGAACGCGTTCGAAGCCGCGATCGTCGAGCCCGACGCCTGGGCGGCGATCAGGCTGACGCTGACGGTCGCGGCGATCGCCGTGCCGTTCAACCTCGTGTTCGGCGTCGCCGCGGCGGGGGCGGTCGCCAAGCACGACTTCCGCGGCAAGGACCTGCTCGTCAGCCTGATCGACATCCCCTTCTCGGTCTCGCCGGTGGTCGCCGGGCTGATCTACATCCTGATCTTCGGCGCGAACGGCTGGTTCGGGCCCTGGCTGCAGGAGCACGACATCGCGATCGTGTTCGCGGTGCCCGGGATCGTGCTGGCGACGGTGTTCGTCACCTTCCCGTTCGTCGCGCGCGAGCTGATCCCGCTGATGACCGCGCAGGGCCGCGACGAGGAAGAGGCGGCGCTGACGCTCGGCGCGAGCGGCTGGCGGACGTTCACGCTGGTCACGCTGCCCAACATCCGCTGGGGGCTGCTCTACGGCGTGCTGCTGACCAACGCCCGCGCGATGGGCGAATTCGGCGCGGTCTCGGTCGTCTCCGGCCATATCCGCGGCGAGACCAACACGATCCCGCTCCACGTCGAGGTGCTCTACAATGAATATAATTTCGTCGCAGCCTTCGCTGTCGCCTCGCTCCTCGCCGGGCTTGCGCTCGTCACGCTTTGCATCAAGAGTTTCCTCGAGTGGCGTCATCGCGACGCCATCGCAGCTGCGGGGCACTAAGATCGATGCCGGCATGACGATCGCCATCGACGACGTCGTCAAGACGTTCGACACGCACAGCGCGCTCAACGGCGTCAGCCTCGAGATCGAGGACGGCAGCTTCGTCGCGCTGCTCGGGCCCTCGGGGTCGGGCAAGACGACGCTGCTGCGGATCATCGCCGGGCTCGAGGCGGCCGACTCGGGGCATATCCGCTTCCATGACGAGGACGTCACCGACCGCGCGGTGCAGGACCGCGGGATCGGCTTCGTGTTCCAGCAATATGCGCTGTTCCGCCACATGACCGTGGCGCAGAACATCGCGTTCGGGCTCAAGGTGATGAAGCGCAAGGCGCGGCCGGACAAGGCTGCGATCGCGGCGCGGGTCGAGGAACTGCTCGAGCTGGTCCAGCTGCCGGGGCTCGGCCACCGCTTTCCGGCGCAGCTCTCGGGCGGCCAGCGCCAGCGCGTCGCGCTCGCGCGCGCGCTCGCCCGCCAGCCGCAGATATTGCTGCTCGACGAGCCGTTCGGCGCGCTCGACGCCAAGGTGCGGCGCGAGCTGCGCGACGCGCTGCGCGAGATCCACGACCGCGTCGGGCTGACCTCGATCTTCGTCACGCACGATCGCGAGGAAGCGTTCGCGCTGGCCGACAAGGTGGCGATCCTCAACCACGGCCGGATCGAGCAATATGCCCCCCCCGACGAGATCGAGGCGCAGCCGGCGAGCGATTTCGTGCGCGAGTTCATCGCCTAGCCCCCGTAGCGCACTCCCAGCCATAGCGTCCGCGGTGTGGCGCGCTCGATCAGCGTGCCGCCCGAGATGCCCGCCTCGACGCGGGCGTTCGCCAGATTCTCGGCGCGCGCCTCGATCGTCACGCCGTGCGCGAGCGGGACCGCGACGCTGGCGTCGAGCGTGACCGCGTCGTCGAGCTTCGCGTCGTTCTGGTCGTCCTCATATTGCGGGCCGACGTAGCGCAAGGTGATCGCGCCGCGCGCCGCCTCGGGCTTGTCCCAGCTTAGCGTGGCGGAAGCCTGGTGCCTGGCGGTCTGGGCGGGACGCAGGCCGTCGAGGCCCGCGGCGATGCCCGTGGCGACGCCCGTCGCGCGGACCCGGGCGTCGGTCAGCGCATAGGATGCGGCGGCGCTCCAGCGGCCGAATGCAAGGCGGCCGTCGAGCTCGATCCCGCGGCTGACGACCGCAGCGAGATTCTGCCGCTGGCGGCAGGCGCCGACCGGCGCCAGCCCCGGGCATAAGGTCGAGCGGCTCGCGTCGGTGATCGTGACGTTGCCGATCGCATCGACCAGGCGGTTGGCGAAGATCGTCGCGCTCGCGCGGAAACCGGCGAAGGGGCGGTAATCGAGGCCGGCCTCGGCGCCGCGCAGCCGCTCGGGCGCGAGCTCGGCGTTGGCGACCGTCGAGTCGTTGCCGACGCGGAACGGGCGGTAGAGCTCGTTGAGCGTCGGCAGCCGCCAGCCGAGATAGGCGGCAGCGCGCAGTGTCACCGCCCCCGCCGGCTGCCACGCGACGCCGCCGCGCGCGGTCGGCCGCCAGCCGTCGCGATCGGGGAAATCGGTGTCGGTCAGCGTGGCGCCGGTGGCGAGCACGCGCTGGCGCAGATGGCCGTCGGCGATCCACCAGCGATCGAACCGTGCGCCCCCGGTCAAGGTCACGGCGGGAAGCGGCTGGACGCTTGCTTCGGCGTAGGCGCCGAGCGTCATGGTGCGGCCGCCGGCAACGCGCCCGCGCGTCGGCGATCCGGCGACGAACTGGTAGCGCTCGCGCGTCTCGCCGTCGGTAAGGCGCATGTCCGCGCCGAGGCGCAGTTCGACGGCATCCCCCAGCGGGTGGCGCAGCTCGATCCGGCCGCCGAGGCCGGTGCCGGGCACCTTGTATTGATCGAGCGTCGCGGTCGCGAACGTACGCGTCGCGTCGACGCTGGCGAAGCCGCTCGAGAAATCGCGCGTCTGAAGGTATGCGAGCGCCTCCCAGCCCCAACGGCCACGCCCGACGAAGCGGACGCTCGCATCGGCGCCGGTGGTGCGGTTGGGCGTGAAGGGCACGCCGCGGGTGCGCGCATCATCGAACGCGAGGCCGTTGGCTTGAAGCTCGACGTTCGCGCCAAGCGGCAGGACGACGCGCACGGCGACGCTGTATTGGCGGTAACGCGACGCGAAATCGACCGGTCCGCGCTGCGCCGCGACGATCGGCACGAAGCCGTCGCCGCGCGCGTAGCTGCCCGACAGACTGGCGAAGCCGCCGGCGAGCGCGCCCGACACGCCGAGATCGGCGTCGACCGAATCGCGGCTGCCGTAAGCGAGCCCGCCCCCCAGCGGGGCCAATTCCCC
>CAXTMX010000096.1:0-7562 GCA_964245585.1 uncultured Sphingomonadaceae bacterium
CGGCCACGTCTCCAACAACGGCACGCTCGAGACCGACTATGCCGGCTCGATCGCCAACCGCGGCGCCACGCAGGGCACCGGACCGTTCCGCAACGGCGCCTTGGCAGCTCCGTCGTCACTAATGCGTCCTTACCACTACTTGTAGGCATGAACGCTAACCCAGCCAGATAGAAAGGTCGGAACGCGCTTTCGGCTTCGGATCGCACCAGCCCGGAGCTCACCGGACCGTGTCAAAACGGCGTCCCGAGAAACGCCGCGGAGGATTGCATTGGGTGAAGATCGGGCGCTCGGCCTCATCAACGACATGCTTTGGAACAGCCTGATTGTTGCCGGTCCGGTGCTGATCGCGACGCTGGCCGTCGGCCTGCTCGTCAGCATCTTTCAGGTCACGACCCAGCTGCAGGAAATCACCCTGAGCTACGTGCCCAAGATCCTTGTCGCATCGGCCGTGCTGATTGCGATCGGCCCCTGGATGCTGGCCAGGGTCACCCAGTTCGCGACATCGCTTTACACCCTGATCCCAGTGATGGCCGGATAGCCGCCCATGAACTCCTACGTCGCCCAAGCCATCGCTACCTTGCTCGCGACGCTGCGTATAGTCCCGACTCTCGCCTTCTCGCCGCCGTTTACCCTCTTCCGGATACCGGCGCTGGTACGCGTGCTGCTCGCAATCGCGATCTCCGCGTGGATAGTTGCCGGCGATCCCGCCGAGACCTGGAAGAGCGACTTCGCGCATCGCGGGCTGGCCGTTGCGTTTGCGGGCGAGCTGCTGCTCGGAGTCGCGCTGGCCCTGTCGCTTCAGCTCGCCTTCGCCGCGCTCCTGACTGTCGGTCGCGCGATCGATATCCAAGTCGGATTTGGGCTGGCGGTGCTCGTCGACCCGACCACGCGAAGCCAGATGCCCTTCGTCGGTACCGTTCTCGCCTATGCGGCGGGGGCGCTGTTCTTCGCAGGGGATGGGCCGGTAAATCTGTTCGCGATCTGGTCGGCGTCGTTCCAACAAGTCCCGCTGGGTTCGGTCGCGGGCATCGATCCGTCCCCGCTGCTGAGCGTCATGTCGGTCACCTTCCTGATCGCGATGGGGCTCGGCGGCGCCGTGGTGCTTGCGCTCTTCCTGACCGACCTCGCGATCGCGTTCATGTCGCGCACCCTACCCCAGATGAACGTTCTCCTGCTCGGCTTTCAGGTGAAGACGATCGTGGCGCTGGCGCTGCTGCCGTCGGCAGTCGCGCTCGGCGCCGGGCTCTTCCTGAACCTGCTTCGTGTCGCGCTCGATGCGGCCCCCCGGATCGTTGCGGGCGCCGCTTGATGGCGGAAGGCCAGGAACAGAACCGCTCCGAGGAAGCGACTCCCTTCAAGCTCCGGCAAGCGCGCCAGAAGGGTATGGTCGCGCGCGGGCTCGATCTGGGCTTCGTGGTCGGGCTGATCGGGCTTGCGGCATTCGTTTCCTTCGCCGGCGCGGCGCTGATGGACGCTTTGGGTTCGACGATGCACCGCACTCTGGTGGCCGGTATCGCCAGCGCTTCGGACCCCCACGCTGCCACGTCGCTCGCGGCACGCTCGCTCTGGCCGGTGTTCCAGCCGGTGGTGCTGTTCGGAGGCACGGTGATCGCCGTTGTTCTCCTCGTCGAGGTCGTCCAGCTCCGCGGGATCATGTTCAGCGCGACGCCGCTCAAGCCCGATTTTAATCGGCTCAATCCAGCTGCGGGTCTCAAGCGCCTGTTTTCGAAACGCATGCTCGTCGAAGCGATGAAGAGCATCTTGAAGATGACGGTCTACACGCTGGTCGCCGGCTTCTCGATCCGGAGATCGCTTGGCGGCGCGACCGAGCGGATCATCGACGCTCCGCACCTGGTCGGTGCGCTCCGTACCGCCGGCCTTCGGCTGCTCCTGGACTTCATCCTCGTCGCAATTTTCTTTGCGGTCCTCGACCAAGTCCTGAGCCGCCGCGCGTTCGCTAAGCAGATGCGGATGAGCCGGCGCGAGGTAACGCGCGAGGTCAAGGACCGGGAAGGCGATGCGAGGCTAAAGCATCGCCGCAAGCAGATCCATGCGGCACTCGTCGAGCAGGCCAAGGGCGTCGGCGGGGTCAAGGGTTCGGACATGCTCGTGGTCAATCCCGAGCATGTCGCGGTCGCGCTCGTCTATCGATCCGAGAAAGATGCCGCTCCGCGCGTGACTGCCAAAGGACGTGGCTACCATGCTCTGCGCCTGCGCCGCGCTGCGATCCGGTGGAATGTTCCGATCATCCAGCAGCAGCCGCTCGCTCGCGCCCTGTTCGCGACCTGCGAACGCGACCGCCAGATCGGGGCGGAGCACTATGACCAAGTGGCTGAGCTATACCTGAAATTGGAGGCTGATCGTCGTGCTTGACCGGCTCTTATCGAACAATCGGGATCTCTGGCTGGTCGCCGGGATCTTCACGATCCTGGTAATCCTGTTTTCGCCGATCCCGCCGGCGTTCCTAGACCTCGCCATCATCGCGAATTTCGGGCTGGCGCTGACAATCCTCCTGCTAACCTTCTACGTGCGCAAGCCGGCGGAGTTCTCGACCTTTCCGTCGCTCCTCCTGATTGCGACGCTCTATCGGCTGTCCCTCAATGTCGCGGCCACGCGCCTCATCCTGACCGGGGGCAGCGCCGGCGCGGTGATCGGTTCCATCGGCACGTTCGCTGTCCAGGGCAATTTCGTGATCGGCCTCGTCGTGTTCGCGATCCTCGTCGTGGTCCAGTATATCGTGGTGACATCCGGCGCACAGCGCGTCTCGGAAGTGGCGGCTCGCTTCACCCTGGACTCGATGCCCGGCCAACAGATGAGCATCGATGCCGATCTCAACATGGGCCTTATCGACCAGAAGGAAGCGGTGCGCCGACGCGCCGAGCTGGGGTCCGAGGCATCCTTCTACGGCGCGATGGACGGCGCGTCGAAGTTCGTCAAAGGCGACGCGATCGCGGGCATCATCATCCTGCTCATCGACATCATCGCGGGCTGGATCGTCGGAATAGCGCAGATGGGCATGAGCTGGTCGGAATCGCTCCAGCACTTCACGCTGCTCACGGTGGGGGACGGGATCGCGGCGCAACTTCCCGCTCTTATTATCTCCGTCGCGACCGGCATCATCGTAACGCGTTCGTCCGCCGACGACGAACTCAGTGCCGAAGTCATGAGCCAGCTCGCCTCAGTGCCGCGCGTGCCCCTCATCGTGACCGGGGTGCTTGGCGCTCTTCTGCTGCTTCCAGGCATGCCGAAATGGCCGATCCTCGTCATCGGCGGTCTGTCGTTTTTCGCATGGCGACGGGTCCGACGCGAAATTGCGGCGGCGGATACGACGGCCGCACAGGCCGAAGCTACAGGAGATAGTGCGGCCTCGATGCAAGCGGCGGCCGTCGAGATATTGCTCGGAAGCGACCTTGCGGACCGATGGAAGAGTGAGGAACCGATCATCCTCGATCGCATCGAGACGTTGCGGCGCGCGCAGGAGCGCCGTTTCGGCCTGGGCTTTCCGGCAGTGCGCATCGGCGACGGCCGGTCGCTTGGGCCGCGGGAATATGAGGTGCGCCTTCTCGGCTCCCGTTTCGCCATGGCTGCGGTAAATCCCGACCGGATGCTCGCGATCGGCTCGGCGGGCGCATCGCCAGCCATCGAAGGCACTCCAGCGACTGAGCCCGCCTACGGGCTTCCCGCGGTTTGGATCGAGGCGGAAGCCGAGGAGCGTGCCCGCGAAGCGGGCTTGCGGGTGGTGGACCCGATCACCGTCATGATCACCCACCTCGGCGAGATTACAGCCAGCGAGTGCGCAATGCTCATGACCCGCCCCATAGTGATGCGGCTCCTCGACGAGGCACGAGCGCGTCAGCCCGGCCTGGTCGAGGACCTCATTCCGACTCATCTGAGCGTGGCCGATGTTCAGCGCGTGCTCCAGAACCTCGTCGCTGAAGGCGTTTCCATCGGCAACGTCGATCTGGTGCTCGAAAATCTCGCGGATCTCGCGCGCACCCAGCGCGATCCCAGTGAGCTCACCGAACTCGTCCGCCAGCGGATCAGCCATGCGATCTGCAACCAACTTCGCGGCGACCATCCCGACTTGGCAGTATTGAGCCTCGATCCTCGCATTGAAAATCAGATCACTTCCGGACTGGGCGCGTCCGCGCCGGGAGGCCTTCCCATCGAGCCAAGTCTCGCGGAGCGGCTGATTCGCCGGCTCTCGGCAATGGCAGACGCGATGTTACGCGACGGCCGTGTGCCCGTCCTGCTGTGCGGAGGAGAGCTCCGGCGGCACCTCAAGACGTTCACACGACGCAGCATACCTGCGCTTGCGGTGCTGTCGGTGAACGAGGTTCCTACCCGCGTCACATTGCGGTCCTACGACATCGTGCGGCTGGAGAATTGATATGGATACCGTGACGGACAGCACCACCCGCGACGAGGTGTCGGTGCGTCTGGCAGCGCTGACCGACTATCTCTCGCAAGATCCCGACAACGCAGCGCTGCGCCTCGACACGGCCGAAGCAGCGCTCGACGCGGGCGAGTTCGCGCAAGCGGCGGCGCTCGTCGAGCACCCTGCTCTTCTGGCCGCCGGCGATCTTCGCGCGCGCAACATCGCGGGGCTGGCTGCACTCAAGCTCGACCGTTTCGAGGACGCCGCAGCTGCCTTCTCGGCTGTCCTCCAGGCAGGTCAGGCCTCGTCCGAAGTCCGCTTCAATCTCGCCTGGTCGCGCGCGTTCCTCAAGGATTTCGAAGGCGTGCTCGAACTGCTTGACGCCGAGACCACGGCAAATCTGCCGCAAGCGGCCGTGCTCGAAGTGCAGGTCCTGCATCAGGAAGGCAGGCTCGACGAGGCGCTCGAGGCGGCAAGACGGCATCTGGAGCTACATCGCAACCATTCCGGGCTCAACGCCGCGGCTTCGGTACTTGCGATCGACATGGAGGAGACCGAGCTCGCGGCCACCTGCGCGGCGAGAGCAGGCGACCATCCCGACGCGCTGACGAGCCTGGCCACGCTGGAGCTGGGTGACGATAACGCCGCTGGAGCCCAAGTGCTCTTCGAGCGTGCGCTCGGCGCCAACGAGCAAAACCCGCGCGCATGGGTGGGGCGCGGTCTGGCGCGCCTGATGACCGGTGAAACGGACGCGGCGCCCGCGGACCTCGATCGTGGGGCAGAATTGTTCGGCACGCATCTCGGCTCCTGGATCGCGGCCGGTTGGTCACATTTCGTTGTAGGCGATCATGCCACCGCGCGGACCCGATTCGAAAAGGCACTCGCGCTCGACCCGACATTCGCCGAGAGCCATGGGGGGCTGGCGGTGCTGGACATAGCGGAAGGCAGGCTGAAAGAAGGTAGCGAGCGCGCCAAGGTCGCGTTTCGTCTCGATCGTGAGTGTTTCGGTGCGGCTCTCGCCCGGGCACTGTTGGCCGCCGCCGAGGGCAATTCGGCCAGAGTGTCCGCCATCGTGGACAAAGCGCTGATTACGCCCGTCGATGCGAGCGGACGCACGATCGCGCAGTCGCTGGCGCGGATGGGGTTGGGATAGTCGACGTCTATGACGCATGCTTCACATGCTCACGCAGGATGATGCGAACGAAGTCGGAACACCGAGTGGGCTGAGGCAAGCGTCGCTACGCTGCGGTTGTCTCGGTCCGGCCTCGGCTGGTCGAGGGGCACCTCGCCTGTGACGCCAGTCTCACGATAGCATCGACAGCAACGGCCTGGGTGTCTAGCCCGGACTGGCCTCGCCGCGTAGCGACGCAGCGGCCCGCTCAAGCATGGCCGCGGTCGCCGGATCGCCTTCAATCAGCTCCATAACCTGCCCGACCACCCCTTCGAATGCCGAATCCCCGGCCAATTCCTCCCCCAGCCGTTCGGTCAGAAGACCTCGCACGATGGCGCGCCGGAAGCTGCGCTGGGGAAGGTCTTTCAAACCTGCCAGCGCGGCAAGGCGCGCCTGCGCGTCGAGCGGTTCGGGCTGACCGTTGAGGTTGGCCTCGCAGCGGTCAACACGCTCCAGCCGTTCACGCAACAAAAGCAGAATCTGCTCAGAAGGCCCAATCCGCGTCATGCCTTGCGTCAGTTCGGCCGACCGCGCGGCATAAACTGCCCGAGCAGCACACTCGTCGCCGACGCGACCCCTGACTCTTCAGGTGCCGGCGAATCATCTTCAAGCTCCGAGACACGATCGATGATCAGCTGCATGTCGCGGTTGAGCGGCAAATTCTCCTGGTTGGCCGCGATGCCCGCCCGCAGCTGCGCGACGGCATCATCGAACTCGTCGCGGATGAGGTATGTCAGGCCGCCTACAAAAAGCCGGAGATAGTGGTCGGGCGGCAGCATCGCGAGCGGACCCCAGCTCGATAATGCATCCCCCGGCTCGCCGGAAGTGAGCTGGAAGAAACCCAGCTGAAAGCGGGCGATAGCGAAGTCGGGCGCGAGCGCGACGGCGCGTTTCAGCGCCGAAAGCGCTTCGATGGAGCGTCCGATGCCGGCGAGGATCGAACCGCGCAGGAAGTGGAGACGCGCGTCTTCGGGATAGGTGGCAAGGAGGCGATCGACCTGCGCCAAGTCATCCTGCCCGCTCGCGGCCGCGGCCATTAGCGTTTGGAGTTCGTCATCGGTGCACGACAGCATCATCTCTTCTCCCGGAAGAGGCGCAAGCGACGCCTCAGTCGATCCAATGCAGCCCGATGGAGCTGCGCCACCCTGCCCCGGCTGAGTCGAAGAAGCTCGGCGATGCGGGCAAAGGGCATGCCGGCCAGATAATGCTGGCGCACGACCACGCCCTCGCTCTCGGGGAGACGGGCGACCTCATTGGCGAGCGCGTCCTGAGTCTGCTGCCAGGCAAGACTCTGATACGGATCAGGCCTCGAGTCCTTACCGTTTTCCGAGGCGACCATGCCTGTGCCCTCCAGCATGAGGCCGATCGCGAGGTCTGTCACGAGGTCGGCCAATTTTGCAACGGGGTCGGCCTGCCCCCCTTCGCTGGCGAGCACACGAAGCCGCTCCTGCTGCAGGCGGCGGCGATAACTCACCTGAGCGTCATAGTCGCTCATCCGCACCATTCCGTCGGCGATCGCGCCAGTCATGCGACGGCGCGCGAAGGCACCAAAGGGCACCCCGCGCAACGGGTCGTAGCGGTCGAGCGCCTGCAGCAGGCCTTCGAACGCCATTTGCTCTAGATCACCGCGGTCCGCGCGACTCCATCGCCACCTTTTGTGCCGAGCCGCGACCGAACGGGCCAGCGGCATATAGCGCTCGAATAATTGTTGCCGACAGCCCGGATCGTCCTCGAACCGCGCGCGCCGCCATAGCGCGGCTTCGACGCGGTCGGGGTCGATCACGAATTCGAGTCCGTTATAGCCCATGCTCATCACCGGAAGCTACCCAGCACGCCACGGATGACGAGACTCCACCCGTCGATCAGGACGAACATCAGAAGCTTGATCGGCAGGGAAATCGTGGCGGGCGGCACCATCATCATGCCGAGCGCCAGGAGAATCGCGGAAATTACCAGATCGATGAGCAGAAAGGGCAGCAGGATGACAAAGCCGATGGTGAATGACACGCGCAG
>CAXTMX010000097.1:0-7521 GCA_964245585.1 uncultured Sphingomonadaceae bacterium
GCGCGCCCTATGACGTGCACGAGGTAATCGCGCGACTGGTCGACGGGTCCGAGTTCCACGAGTTCAAGGCGCTGTATGGCTCCAGCCTGGTGTGCGGCTTCGCGCATATCTGGGGCCAGCCCGCCGCGATCCTCGCCAACAACGGCGTGCTGTTCTCCGAGAGCGCGGTAAAGGGCGCGCACTTCATCGAGCTGGCCTGCCAACGGAGGATTCCGCTCTTGTTCCTCCAGAACATCTCCGGCTTCATGGTCGGCGGCCGGTACGAGGCGGAAGGCATCGCCAAGCATGGCGCGAAGCTCGTCACCGCGGTCGCGACCGCTTCGGTGCCCAAGATCACCGTGCTGATCGGCGGCAGCTTCGGCGCGGGCAATTACGGCATGTGCGGCCGCGCCTATTCCCCGCGATTCCTGTTCACCTGGCCCAACAGCCGCATCAGCGTGATGGGCGGCGAACAGGCGGCGTCGGTGCTGGCGACCGTCCACCGCGATGCGGAGACCTGGCGCGAGAAAGAGGCCGAGGCGTTCAAGGCGCCGATACGCCAGAAGTACGAGGACGAAGGCAATCCCTATTACGCCACCGCTCGGCTATGGGACGACGGTGTGATCGACCCCGCCCAGACCCGCGACGTGCTTGGCCTCGCGCTAGCGGCGACGCTAAACGCGCCGATCCCCGAGCGGCCGACCTTCGGCGTGTTCAGGATGTGAATGGGGACAACGATGGCGGGCAGATATTTCGACGAGTGGCGGGTCGGCGACCGGGTCGAGCACGACATACGGCGAACGGTGACCGAAACGGACAACCTCCTGTTCTCGACCATGACCCACAATCCGCAGCCGCTCCACCTCGACGCCGAGGCGGCGAAGGCGAGCGAGTTCGGCCGCATTCTCGTCAACGGCACCTTCACCTTCGCACTGATGGTGGGGCTTTCCGTCGGTGACACGACGCTCGGCACGCTGGTCGCGAATCTCGGCTACGACAAGCTTGTGATGCCCGCGCCGGTGTTCATCGGCGACACGCTGCGCGCAGAAACCGAGGTGGCCGAGCTTAAGGACAGCCGCAGCCGTCCCGACGCCGGGATCGTCACCTTCTCGCACCTCCTCACCAATCAGCACGACGAGCTGGTGTGTCGCTGCCTGCGCAGCGCGCTGCTCCTGCGGCGGCCGACATGAGGCTGCGTTCGCTCCTGTTCGTGCCGGGCGATCGCCCGGAGCGGTTCGCCAAGGCGGCGGCGGCGGGCGCGGATGCGCTGATTCTCGATCTCGAGGACTCGGTCACGCCCGAACGCAAGAGCTTCGCGCGCGATGCCGTGCGCGATTGGCTCGGCGGCACGCGCGAGGCGGTAAGCTTCGTGCGCGTCAACCCGCTCGAGGGCGGCGCGACCGGCAAGGACCTGGCCGCGACGCTGCCCGGCATACCTGACGGGCTGCTCCTGCCGAAGGCCGAGGGCGCCGCGTCGGTGCGCGCGCTCGTCGATGCTGCCGGCGGCGCCGCGCCGCCGATCCTGCCGATCGCCACCGAGACCCCGGCGGCGATATTCGCGCTGGGAAGCTATCGTGACGTGGCCCCGCATTTGGCCGGCCTCACTTGGGGTGCGGAGGACCTGCCCGCCGCGATCGGCGCGGTCAGCGCGCGCAACGAGGACGGCTCCTACACGGCGCCATACGAAATGGCGCGTGCGCTGACGCTGTTCGGCGCGCACGCCGCGGGCGTGCCGGCGATCGAAACGGTGTTTCCACGGATCGACGCGGCCGACGCGCTCGCCGCCTATGTCGGCCGCGCGCGGCGTGACGGGTTCACCGGCATGCTGGCGATCCACCCCGCCCAGGTGGCGACGATCAACGCCGCCTTTACCCCCACGCCGAAGGAGCGCGCCCACGCCGAGGCGGTGGTGGCGGCGTTTGCCGCGGCGCCGGAAGCGGGCGCGCTCAAGCTCGACGGCAGGATGATCGATCGCCCCCATCTGGTGCAGGCGCGCCGGGTGCTGGCGGCGGCAGAGCGGTCCGAAGGAGTGGGAGGTGCTTGAGAGTCTTCTGATCGCCAACCGCGGCGAGATCGCGTGCCGCGTCATCCGCACCGCGCGGCGGCTCGGCATCCGCACGGTCGCGGTCTATTCGGACGCCGATGCGCGTGCGCTGCACGTCCGCCAGGCGGACGACGCGGTGCACATCGGCCCGTCGCCGGCGCGCGAGAGCTATCTGGTCGGCGACCGCATCGTCGCCGCGGCGCTTCAGACCGGGGCAGAGGCGATCCATCCGGGCTACGGTTTCCTGTCCGAGAATGCCGACTTCGCTCAGACCGTGATCGACGCCGGGCTGATCTGGGTCGGGCCGAAGCCGGCGAGCATCCGCGCGATGGGGCTGAAGGATGCGGCGAAGGCGCGGATGATCGCCGCCGGGGTGCCGGTCACGCCCGGCTATCTCGGCGACGACCAGTCGCCGGCAAGGCTTCAGGCCGAGGCGGACGCGATCGGCTATCCGGTGCTCATCAAGGCGGTCGCCGGCGGCGGTGGCAAGGGCATGCGGCAGATCGCCTCGCCGGCAGAGTTTCAGGATATGTTGACGAGCTGCAAGCGCGAGGCTGCGTCGAGCTTCGGCGACGACCGCGTGCTGCTGGAGAAATATATCCTCAGCCCCCGCCATATCGAGGTGCAAGTGTTCGGCGATAGCCATGGCAACGTCGTCCACCTGTTCGAACGGGACTGCTCACTTCAGCGCCGCCACCAGAAGGTGATCGAGGAAGCGCCCGCGCCGGGTATGGATGAGGATACCCGCGCGGCGGTGTGCGGCGCCGCCGTACGCGCCGCGCATGCGGTCGATTATGAAGGTGCCGGCACGATCGAGTTCATCGCCGACGCCAGTGAGGGTCTCCGTGCCGATCGCATCTGGTTCATGGAAATGAACACCCGGCTGCAGGTCGAGCATCCCGTGACGGAGGAGATCACCGGCCAGGATCTGGTCGAGTGGCAGTTGCGCGTCGCGAGCGGCGAGAAGCTGCCGAAAACGCAGTGCGAGCTCGCGATCAACGGCTGGGCGATGGAAGCACGGCTTTGTGCCGAGGAGCCCGCCAGTGGCTTTCTCCCCTCGATCGGCCGGCTCGAAGCGTTCGACCTCGGCAACGCCGCGCGTATTGACACCGGGGTCGAGCAAGGCGCCGACATCTCGCCCTTCTACGACTCCATGATCGCCAAGGTGATCGCCGGGGGGGCGACGCGAGAGGCTGCCCGCCGCACACTCATCGGCTCGCTCGGCACCGCGAAGGTGTGGCCCGTCCGGTGCAATGCCGGGTTCCTCGTGAAGGCGCTGGAGCATCCCGATTTCGCCGCGGGCAGGCTCGACACCGGCCTCATCGCCCGTGAAGGCGAGGCGCTGCTGCCAGCCGCCCTGCCGAGTGCCTCCGCGCTCGCTGCCGCTGCCGCGACGTTCTGCGACCCTTCCCCCCAGGCAGGTTTCCGACTGAACGCTCCCTTGCGCCTTTCCGCCCGCTTCCTCGTGGGCGGAGTCGCGATGGACATAGGCTGGTCGGCTGCCGATCAGGTTGCGCGCACTGCTGTTGAGAGCATTCTCGTCGTAGAGGGCGGCCAGACGTGGTCGGTCGAGCCGTTTCGCGCATCCGGCAGTGCGGCCAATGCCGTCTCAGACGGCGCGATCCTCGCGCCGATGCCCGGTCGCGTGATCGCCGTCGACGTCTTGGAGGGAGATCCTGTCGTGAAAGGCCAGCGGCTCCTGACGCTTGAGGCGATGAAGATGGAGCATGCGCTGACCGCGCCGTTCGACGGCACGGTCGCAGAACTTGCGGTGGACGTCCACGCGCAGGTGCAGGTCGATGCATTGCTCGTGAGGATCGATCCGGGGACGGGTGCATGAGCAAGCCAGTGGACACCGGCGCAGGAGCCCGCCCCTTTTTTTTAGCGTGCAAGATCGCAGCGCCGATACAATCCGAGCGCGACGCCCGCCCGTGTCACCTCAACTTTGCGGCGACCACCTTTCCCGCGCAGCAGGTTCGTGCTTCCGCCTGAGAGGGCAGGGAGGACGAGCCCGCACCATGCCCAGCTGGGGCGACTCCAGGTAGCGAGAAAAAAGCTCTGCATGAGATTGCCGCTCCCCCTCCAGCTCCTTTTTCGCCTCACGTTCGTTGCATCGCCATGCGCACCGTCCGCCTCGCTTCCGATGACGATTTCGACGGCTGGCGCGAGGCGGCGCGCGGGCTGGTGCTGGCCGGCGTTTCCGCCGAGGAAGTCGTGTGGCAGATCGGCGATGTGCCGGGGGACCTGTTCGCCGCGGTCGCCACCTCCTCGCCGGCGAGCCCGGCGACCGACGCCCCGGCGTTCTCGGTCCCGCGGCTGTTCGTCGATCTTGCGCGCAATGCGATCTGCCACGCCGATCCGCAGCGCTTCGCCTTGCTCTATGCGCTGCTCGTCAGGCTGCGCGCGCAGCCCAGGCTGCTCGACGACCATGCCGATCCCCTGGTCCACCGGCTGGACATCATGGCCAAGGCGGTGCGCCGGGACATCCATAAGATGCGTGCCTTCCTGCGCTTCCGCGAGCTCGAGGAGGGTAGCGAGACGCGCTACGTCGCTTGGTTCGAGCCCGAGCATCACATCGTGCGTGCCAACGCCGCTTTCTTCGTCAATCGCTTCACGACGATGCGCTGGTCGATCCTCACTCCGGCGCTGTCGATCCACTGGGACGGCGCCGCGCTCAGCGAAAGCCCCGGCGCGACCCGCGCCGACGCGCCCGACGGCGATCCGCTCGAGGAGACGTGGCGGACCTATTATGCGTCGATCTTCAATCCGTCGCGCGTCAAGATCGGCGCGATGCTCAAGGAGATGCCCAAGAAATACTGGAAAAACATGCCCGAAACCGCGTTGGTGCCGCAGTTGATCGCGGGCGCGCAGGCGCGGGAGTCGGGCATGATCGCGGCGTCGAGGGCCGAAGTCGGCGGAAATTCGAAGATCGCGTGGGAGGCGCTGCGCGACGAGGCGATGGGCTGCACCCGCTGCCACCTCTACAAGCACGCCACCCAGACGGTGTTCGGCGAAGGCCCGATCGACGCGCGGCTGATGTTCGTCGGCGAGCAGCCCGGCGACCAGGAGGACCTCGCCGGCCGGCCGTTCGTCGGCCCGGCCGGCCAGGTGTTCGATCGCGCGCTGGGCGAAGCGGGGATCGATCGCACGACCGTCTACGTCACGAATGCGGTCAAGCATTTCAAGTTCGAGCAGCGCGGCAAGCGCCGCATCCACTCGAAGCCGCAGGGCCCCGAGATCGACGCGTGCCGCTGGTGGATCGACCAGGAGCGCGTGCTGATCCGCCCGCCGGTGACGGTCGCGCTCGGGGCGACGGCGGCACGCTCCTTGCTCGGCAAGGTCGTGACGATCACCGGCGCGCGCGGCCGCGCGCATGTGCTCGACGATGGCAGTGAGGGCTGGATCACGGTGCACCCGAGCTTCCTGCTGCGCGTCCAGGACCGCGCCGAGGCCGACCGCGAGTTCGCGAGGTTTGTGGAGGATTTGAAGCGGGTGAAGTCGCGGGCGGAGGAGCTGGCCTAACCCCTTTCCGTTGGGGGTTCACTCCGCCGCCAGCAGCCGCTCTGCTCCGCCCAGATCCACCGACACCAACCGGCTCACCCCGCGCTCGACCATCGTCACCCCGAACAGCCGGTGCATCCGGCTCATCGTCACCGCATTGTGCGTGACGATCAGGTAGCGCGTCTCGGTTTCCTGGGTCATCCGCTCGAGCAGGTCGCAGAAGCGCTCGATATTGGCGTCGTCGAGCGGCGCGTCGACTTCGTCAAGCACGCAGATCGGCGCCGGATTAGTCAGGAACAGCGCGAAGATCAGGGCGATCGCGGTCAGCGCCTGCTCGCCGCCGGAAAGCAAGGTCAGCGAAGCGAGCTTCTTGCCCGGCGGCTGCGCCATGATCTCCAGCCCGGCCTCGAGCGGATCGTCCGAGTCGATCAAGGCGAGATGCGCCTGCCCGCCCTCGAACAGCGTCGTGAATAGGCGGCGGAAATGGCGGTCGACCGCTTCGAACGCGGCGAGCAGCCGCGCGCGTCCCTCGCGATTGAGGCTGCCGATCGAGCCGTGCAGCCGGTTGACCGCCAGGCCGAGCTCGTCGCGTTCTGCCGCCGAGGCCGTTCGCGCCGCCTCGATCTCGTCGAGCTCGCTCGCGGCGCTCAGATTGACCGGGCCGATCCGCTCGCGGTCGGCGGTCAGCCGGTCGAGCCGCGCCGATTCGGTCGCGGCGTCGTCGACGTTTCCCGCCTCGAAACCGGCTTTCTCCGGGAGCAGCACCGCCGGGCATTGGAAGCGCTCGCCCGACGCGCGGCCCATTTCGATCCGCCGCACCTCCTGGTTCTCGTGCCGCGCCGACGCGCCCGCGCGCGCCTCGCGCGCCAGGCTCAGCGCTTCGCCCGCTTCGCCGAGCTGCGTCTCGGCGGCGCGCAAGGCCTCCTCGGCAGCGCGTTCGGACGCTTGCGTGTCGCGCGCCTCCGTCTCGGCCGCAGCGCTCTCGACAATCAGCGCAGCCTCGCGCGCCGCCAATGCGGCGGGGGCGTCGGCGAGCGCCTGCGCGTCACTTTCGGCAGAGGTGGCGCGCGCGCTCATTTCCTCGATGCGCTGCGCCGCTTCGGCGCCGCGCGCACGCCAGCTCGCCGCCTCCGCTTCGGCCGCGGCCGAGCGGTCGCGATCGGCGGAGAGCCCGCGGGCGAGCGTCGCCACCTCGGCGCGCAGCTGCGCCTCGTCGTTGCGCGTCACTTCGGCGGTCCTGCTCAGCGCTGCGATCTCCTCCGCGCGCGCCGCCGGATCGGGCAGGCTTCCCCCCGCCGCTTCGGCCGCCGCCGCCTCGCCCGCCGCTTCGGCCCGCTCGGCCTCGGCGCGCGCGCTGCGCTCGGCAATGTCGCGACGCTGCGCCGCCAGCCGCTCGAGCGCTGCCGTTGCGCGATCCTCGTTCGCCGACGCTGCGCGGATTGTTTGCTCGGCCCGGCGCAGCGCCTCGCGTTGCACCTCGATCGCTCGGCCCGCTTCGTCGACCGCGCCACGCGCCGCGCTCGCGCGCGCCGTCGCCTGCTCGGTCCGCACGCGCGCCGGGCCGAGCAACGCCTCGAGCTCGGCCAGGCGATTGACGCGGATCAGCCGTTCGGCCGCCGCCGCGCCGATATCGCTCGCGACGAACCCGTCCCACCGCCGCAGCCGGCCGTCACGCGTCGCCAGCCGCTGGCCGACGGCAAGCGCGATCGTGCCGTCGTCGCGATCGATCACGCCGACCTGGGCCAGCCGCGGCTGCAACTCGGCCGGCGCCGCGACATGATCCGCCAGCTGCTCGACCCCCTCCGGCAGCGGCGGCGCGGCCACCGGCGCCGCCCCGATCCAGCCGCGCGTCCCCGCGCCGCCGACCGGCACCTCGAGATCGTCGCCGAGCGCCGCCGCCAGCGCGCGCTCATAACCCGGCTTGGCGCGTGCCCCGCTGCCGCCGCGCTTGCCGTCCGCCGCGACCGAGTTCAGGCCCACCATCGACGCGCCCGGCG
>CAXTMX010000098.1:0-7455 GCA_964245585.1 uncultured Sphingomonadaceae bacterium
GGGCTCGCCGGGGCGCTCGCGGGTCGGGGGCGCGGCGGCGGCCGGGGCGGCGGGTTTGGTCGATGCTCGCGCCAAGCGCTGGCTCCTGATGCTCAAGTCGCTTCGGCTATAGGCTGCAAGCCGTAGCGTCCGCAACGGCTCAAACGTCAGCGCAGCTCGAGGATCACCTCGTCGGGGCGGGCCAGGCCGAGATCGCGGCGGACCATCTCGTCGACCATGTCGGGATCGGCGCGGCGCGGGTCGAGCAAACGGGAGTGTTGCGCCAGGCGCGCGCGCTGGACGTCGATCCGGGCGAGCTCGGCGGTGCGTTGCGCCAGCTGGCGGCGATAGTCGCCGAGCGCGAACAGCCCGTTGGCGCCGAACAGCGCATAAGCCGCGAAATTGCCGATCACGAGCACCGCCAGCGCGGGCGCGGCGGCGGAGCGGATCAAGGCGATGGGAGAACGGCGGCTCATGGTTAACAAAGACCATCAAAGCCGCTGCGAATCAACCTTTTCTTGCGGCGAACGGCGCGCGGCCGGGATAGGCCGCGACCTCGCCCAACTCTTCCTCGATGCGCAACAGCTGATTGTATTTGGCGAGCCGGTCGGAACGCGCGAGGCTGCCGGTCTTGATCTGCCCGCAATTGGTCGCGACCGCGAGATCGGCGATGGTCGCGTCCTCGGTCTCGCCCGAGCGGTGCGACATCACCGCGGTATAGCCCGACCGCTGCGCCAGCGAGACCGCTTCGAGCGTCTCGCTCAGCGTGCCGATCTGGTTGACCTTGACCAGCAGCGAGTTGGCGAGGCCCCGCGCGATGCCGTCGGCGAGGCGCGCCGGATTGGTCACGAACAGATCGTCGCCGACGAGTTGGACGTCGCCGCCGATGCGCTCGGTCAGCGTCTTCCATCCGGCGAAATCGTCCTCGCCCATGCCGTCCTCGATCGAGGCGATCGGATAGCGCTTGGTCAGATCGGCGAGATAGGCCGCCATCTCGTCGGGCGAAAGCACGCGGCCCTCGCCATCGAGCCGATAAACGCCATCATCGAAGAACTCGGTTGCGGCGCAATCGAGCGCGAGGAGCACATCCTCGCCAGGCCGATAGCCGGCCCGCTCGATCGACGACATGATGAAATCGAGCGCATCGGGCGCGTTAGCGAGGTTCGGCGCGAAGCCGCCCTCGTCGCCGACTGCGGTCGCGAGGCCCTTGTCGTGCAGCGCGGCCTTGAGCGTATGGAAGATCTCCGCGCCGCAGCGCAACGCCTCGGCAAACGTGTCCGCGCCGACCGGCATGATCATGAATTCCTGGAAGTCGATCGGATTGTCGGCGTGCGCCCCGCCATTGATAATGTTCATCATCGGCACCGGCAGGACATGTGCCGCGACCCCGCCGACGTAGCGATAGAGCGGCAGGCCGCGCGCGTCGGCCGCGGCCTTGGCGACGGCGAGGCTTGCGCCGAGGATCGCGTTCGCGCCGAGGCGGCCCTTATTGGGCGTGCCGTCAAGCGCGATCAGCGCCGCGTCGATCTGGGCCTGGTCCTCGGCCTCGCGGCCGACCAACGCCTCGGCGATCTCGCCGTTGGCCGCGGCGACCGCCTGGCCAACACCCTTGCCACCCCAGCGCGCCTTGTCCCCGTCGCGTTTCTCGACGGCCTCGTGCGCGCCGGTCGAGGCGCCCGACGGCACTGCAGCGCGCCCGAAGCTGCCGTCCTCGAGCGTGACCTCGACCTCGACGGTGGGGTGACCGCGACTGTCGAGGATCTGTCGGGCGTGAAGATCGATGATCGCGGTCATGGCGCGCCTCCTGCTGGACGGTGGGTGCGCCGCGCGCTCTATCGGCGCCGGATCGGATAGGCAATTCACATCGCGTGCGATGGAACTCTCGCCCCGGCGCGCGGTTGTCGTCGCGATAGCTGCACCATTGCTACGGAGAATTTGACATGGCCACTGCCGACAATCTTCCCGAGGGAACCGATAGCATCATCGCCGGCGCGTCCGACGAGGGAACAGATGAGCATATCGATGCGGCCGGCGCGTCCGGCGGCAGGACGGAAGGCAGCAGCACGTTCAATCGTTTCACCGAACAAACAGCCGGCCTGCGTAGCCAGGCGTTTGACAAGGCGCGCGACTACGCGACGCAGGGCAAGGACCGCGCGACCGATGCGCTTGAGGGCCTGTCGCGCGTTGTCGGCGATACTGCGCGTACCGTCGATCAGACGATCGGCGCCGAATATGGCGATTATGCCCGTCGCGCTGCCGATGCGGTGACCGAAATGGCGAACAATCTGCGCGGCAAGGACGTTGAGGAATTGTATGACGACGCGCGCACCTTCGTACGCAACAGCCCGGCGCTGGCGATCGGCGTTGCGGCGGTCGTTGGTTTTGGCCTGGTTAGGCTGATCAAGTCGGCCAGCGTGCCCGATGAGGATGTCGGCACAAGCTCCGGCGGATCGGACATGGGTGCGAACAATTCGAAGGCGTCGGTTGATCGCGCCAGTGCTGGGAGAACAGCCCCGAAGAAGTCATCTAAGCCAGCCGCCTGATGGATATGTCGGGGGAAAACCGGGATGACGAGACAATCGGCGACCTGTTCGGTCAGCTGATCGAAGATAGCGCGGACCTGGTTCGCGCTGAGGTCAATGTCTATCGCCGATTGGCACTGCTGAGGCTGGCGCAGGCGCGCACTGCCCTTATCATGGCAGTAGGTGGCCTAATGCTCGTGATGGCGTCGGTCATTGCCTTGCTTCTGGGGCTTGTGCTCGGTCTGGCAAAATGGATCGGGCCGGTTGGAGCCGGCGTGGCCGTCACGCTTGCCGCGCTCGGGATCGGTGGATTGTTGCTGCGCCTGGCGTTTTCGCGGCTGGCGGCGGTTGCCGCCAAGGGAACGGAGGGCGCATCATGATCGAGGCCGATCGCGATCTCGAGCGGGCCCGGCTGCAAGTGCGGGTCACGCGCCAGCGGCTCGCCACGACGATGCGGGAGATCCAGGACCGGCTCAATCCGCGGGTGTTGCTGCGCGAAGCCTGGACTGAAGTGCGTGAGCGCGGCGACGTGTTGGCCGGGGAAGCGATCGACGCGGCGCGCAACCGGCCGGCCGCGGTCGCCGGTATCGCCGCGGCGGTCGCCGCCATTGCGCTGCGCCACCCCATCGGGCGCGCCGCGGCGAAATTGTTTTTTTCGCGGCGTGAAACCGAGAGCGCCGACGACCAGTTGGAAACACCGAACAGATCCCCTGCCCCACGGAGCGAGCCTTCCGCCGGGCCCGAACAAGGAGTTTGATGATGGCGATCGAAAACGAGCGCGGCGACACAACCGGCCAACCGGTCGACAAGAAGAGCAAGGGCGCAAAGGCGCGCGCGCGCGAGGCCGCGAATGCCGCTCGCGACGCGGTAGGCAACGCCTATGGCGGCGCGCGCGAAACCGTTAGCGGAGCCTATTCGGCGGCGCGCGAGCGTACCGCTGCCGCTTACGACGCGACGCGCGAAAAGGCGGGGCAGGCCCGCCGCCGCACGGCCGAAGAGATCGATGAGAACCCGATTGCGGCGCTGGTCGGGGGAATCGCGCTCGGGGCGCTCGCCGCGACGGTGATCCCGCGCACACGCCGCGAAGTGGAAGCGCTCGGGCCGATCGGCCAAAAGCTCAGCGGCGTTGCGCGCGAGGCGGTCGAAAAGGCGCGCTCTGCGGGCAAGGAGAAGATCGGGGAGCTTGGTCTCGATCGCGCCAAGGATGGCGTACGCAAGCTTGTCGACGAAGCGGTCGGCGCGGCGAGTGACGCAATCGGCAAAAGCCCTTCCTCCGGCGGCTGAAGTCTTTCGTCGAAAGGAAGACGGTTCCGGCCCGTGTCGGGGCCGTCTTTCATATTGTCCAGTGTAAGGAAGCAGCAAATGCCCGGACTCCGCCCGTTGATCGCTGTCGCCTTGTCGTTGGCAACGTTCGTCCTTCCGGCGATCGCCGTTCCCGCCGCCGCCGCAGTGGACAATCAAGATCCAACGCGCTTCGTGGATACGCTGGCCGACGATGGGTTTGCCGCGCTGAAATCGGGCAATCGCGCCGCGGCCCGGGTCAAATTCCGCACGCTGCTGTCACAATATTTCGCGATCGACGAGATCGGCGACCGCCTGATCCGGCGATGGCGGCCGCAGATCAGTTCGGCGCAATATGCCGCTTACAAGGCGGTGCTCCCCGATTTTCTGATCGGCGCTTACGCCGATCGGCTATATGACTATGCGAACGCCGATCT
Source organism: uncultured Sphingomonadaceae bacterium (assembly GCA_964245585.1). Taxonomy (GTDB): domain Bacteria; phylum Pseudomonadota; class Alphaproteobacteria; order Sphingomonadales; family Sphingomonadaceae; genus Solisphingomonas. The sequence continues at coordinate 4,220 of CAXTMX010000098.1, forward strand.
CAAGGTCGTGCGCGCGGTGCCGCGCGGCGCCAGCGCAGCGGTGATGAGCCAGGTGACCAAGCCGGGCAGCGCCCAGCCGCTGGCGGCGGTGTGGACGGTTCAACGGATCGGCGGCGGGTACAAGGTCGTCAACCTGACCGTCGCCGGCATCAACCTGACGATTACCCAGACCGCCGATTTCGATGCTTACGTCCAGCGCAACGGCTTCGACAAGCTGGTCGCCTTCATGAAGGCGCGTGGATGAGCGAGAGCAAGCTGCATCTGGTATTTGGTGGACGGGTCAGCGATCCGCGCATGCTCGATTTCGACGATCTCGACTCGATTCAGGTAATCGGCATCTTTCCCGACTATGCCAGCGCTGAAAAGGCTTGGCGCGCGGCGGCCCAACGCACGGTCGACGACGCTGAGATGAAATATGTCGTCGTCCATCTCCATCGGCTGCTGCAACCGGACGCGCTGGCGCGGCCGGCTTGAAGCGTCAGGCGTTGCGATAACGCAGCAGCAGTAAAGGCCGAGCAAGCGCGAGACCGGCAAGAAATCCGCCGATATGTTCGGCCAATGCGATCGTCAGCCCGGTTCCGCTGGTGGCGAGACCGATGAGCAATTGCAGCCCGATCCAGGCCGCGGCAAGCCACAAGACGTTGACCAGACCCGCCGGCCAGCCGCTCGGCACGGTGCGTCGCTGGCCGTACAGCAAGGCATAGGCCGCGATCACCGCCGAAGCGGCGCCGCTTGCGCCGACCACGGGGATTTCCGAGTGCGGCCCGGCGAGATATTGCGCGCCTGCCGCGGCATAGGCGCCGACGCCGTAGAGCAGCGCCATTCCCAGCCCGCCGAGCGCGGTCTCGACCGCGCGGCCGCAGAAGCCGAGCATCAGCATGTTGAAGAACAGATGGAGCAGCCCGGCGTGAACCAGCAGCGCGCTGAGCGGGGTCAGCCACGCCGGAACCGCCCCGACGAGCTCAACGCCAGACAGACGCGCCGGAATGAAGCCGGCGAGCGGCGCGACATGGTCGGTCGCGCCGGCGAGCGCGATCAGCCCCCAGGCGATTGCCGTCACCGCGACGATCGTCGTGGTGACGCGGGTCGGGACCGAACGCATGGAGTCTAGATGAATTCGATCTTGTCGACCGAATAATAGCGATCGCCCGACGGCACGGTCACCTCGACATCGTCGCCGACCTTGCGGCCGATCAGCGCGCGGCCAAGCGGCGAATTGTAGGAGATCCGCCCGCGCTTGGCATCCGCCTCAGTCTGGCCGACAATCTGGTAGGTGACCTTCTTGCCATCCTCGTCGGCGAGATGGACGGTCGCGCCGAACACGATCTTGTCGCCCGACAGCGTCGTCGGATCGATCACCATCGCGCGGCTCAGCCGATCCTCGAGATCGCTGATCGTCGCCTCGATCTGGCCCTGGCGCTCCTTGGCCGCGTGATATTCGGCGTTCTCCGAGAGGTCGCCATGCGCGCGCGCCTCCTCGATCGCTTGGATCACCTCCAGCCGCTCGATCGATTTGAGGCGATACAGGTCGTCGCTGAGCATTTTCTGCCCCTCGGCCAGCATCGGCATCTTCTCGACGGTCGCCATGGCACCAAACCTTTCGTCAAAATGCGCTTGACGCGCCGCCCCTGCCAGGAGCGGCACGCGCGCGTTCAATCGTGTCGGAGCAAGATGTCGGGATCACCCGCGCGACGGAAGATAATATTCCTGCAGCGCCCGCACTTCAAGCTTTCGCTTGCCGAGCGCCGCAATCGCCTGCGCCGCGGCGACGCAGGCCGAGGCGGTGGTGAACGACGGCACCTTGCCCTGGAGCGCGGAGAGGCGGATCGCCTGGCTGTCGCGCAACGACTGCCAGCCCTCGGTAGTGTTGAAGATCAGATCGACGCCGCCGTCCTTGATCCGATCGACGATATGCGGGCGGCCTTGCGCGACCTTGTTAACGCGCTCGACCTCGAGGCCCTCGGCGGCGAGATAGTCGGCGGTGCCGGCGGTGGCCAGCACGGTGAAGCCGAGTTCGATCAGGTCGCGCACCGCGGGCAGGACATGCGCCTTGTCGCCGCCCTTGACCGAGACGAACACCGTGCCCGATTGCGGCAGCACGACCCCGCCGCCGAGCTGCGCCTTGGCGAAGGCGGTGGCGAAATCGCGATCGATCCCCATCACTTCGCCGGTCGACTTCATCTCGGGGCTGAGCACCGGATCGACGCCGGGGAAGCGCGCCCAGGGGAACACCGCCTCCTTGACCGCGACATGATCGATGTGGCGGTCGATCGATGGCAGGTCGGCGAGCTTCTCGCCCGCCATCAAGCGTGCGGCGATCTTGGCGACCGGCTGTCCGATCGCCTTGGCGACGAACGGCACGGTGCGGCTCGCGCGCGGATTGACCTCGATCAGATAGACCTGGCCGTCCTTGACGGCGAACTGGATGTTGAGCAGCCCGCGCACGTCGAGCGCGCGCGCCAGCACCGCGGTCTGCCGCTCGATCTCGGCGATGATATCGGGGCCGAGGCTGTGCGGGGGGAGCGAGCAGGCGCTGTCGCCCGAATGGACCCCGGCCTCCTCGATGTGCTGCATGACGCCGGCGACGACGACGTCGGTGCCGTCGCACAGCCCATCGACGTCTACCTCGATCGCGTCGCGCAGATATTGGTCGATCAGCACCGGGGAATCGCCCGACACCTGGACCGCGGTGGCGATATAATGCTCGAGCTGCGCCGGCGCGTCGACGATCTCCATCGCGCGCCCGCCGAGCACGTAGGACGGGCGGATCAGCACCGGATAGCCGATCCGCTCGGCGACGCTCAGCGCCTCCTCGCGGCTGCGCGCGATGCCGTTGTCGGGCTGGAGCAGGCCGAGCTTCGCCACCAGCGCGGAAAAGCGCTCACGGTCCTCGGCGAGGTCGATCGCGTCGGGCGAAGTGCCGAGGATCGGGACGCCGACGTCCTCGAGCTCCTGCGCGAGCTTGAGCGGGGTCTGTCCGCCGAACTGGACGATCACCCCGACGAGCGTGCCGTTCGACTGCTCGACGTGGAGGATCTCGAGCACGTCCTCGATCGTCAGCGGCTCGAAATAGAGGCGATCGGAGGTGTCGTAATCGGTCGAGACGGTCTCGGGGTTGCAATTGACCATGATCGTCTCATAGCCCGCGTCGCCGAGCGCGAAGCAGGCGTGGCAGCAGCAATAATCGAACTCGATCCCCTGCCCGATCCGGTTCGGCCCGCCGCCCAGGATGACGA
>CAXTMX010000099.1:0-7095 GCA_964245585.1 uncultured Sphingomonadaceae bacterium
CGGCCATGCCTTGCGCGGCTAGACGAGGTGCGCGAGGCGCGCGGTCAGCGCCGCGGTCTTGCCCGTGCCCGCGCCGGCGAGGACGAGGACGGGGCCGTCGGTGGTCAGCACGGCTTCGCGCTGCGGCGGGTTCAGGCCGCGCAGATAGGGGGCGTCGGTGGTGCTATCGGGGGCAGTGCTCACCCGAAACAGTTAGGGAACAGTGCGCTCCGCGGCAACCGCTGCAACGGCATCGGCGCGCTTGGTGCGCGACGCCTCGGTGCGTTCGGCACGGGTCGCCATGTCCTGCCAGGCGGCGGCGGAGCGTTCGAGGCGCGCGCGCACATTGGGGAGCGGCGTTTCGGCGGCATCGCGGCGGGCCTGCTCGGCCTGGGCGAAATAGTTTTCGGCTGCGGTCATTGCCGGTCTCCCAATCATCATGGATGGTCCGGGCGGCGCGTGACACCGCCCGGTTTCGACGGTTAGGCCGACTGCAGGTTTACCGCGGACATCTTGCCGCGACGGTCCTGCTCCAGCTCGTACGAGACGCGCTGGTCCTTATCGAGCGTGCGCATGCCGGCGCGCTCGACGGCGGTGATGTGGACGAACGCATCGTCCCCGCCGCCTTCCGGCGCGATGAAGCCATAGCCCTTGTCGGCATTGAAGAATTTTACGGTTCCGGTGATCATGACTGGGTATCCTTGTCCCGAGTTCTGAAGGGCATGCCCCCGTGTGGCGCATCCCCGCATCGTGAAGCAAAGTAGAGGGACAAGAAGGACGACGAGCGCCCGATATCCGTCGCCTGGCGACGTTCAGCCCGGACCGTATACGCGCGAATGGCGCGATTACCTAATCAGGGCGCGCGGAGCAGGGTCAGCCTGGCCTTGCCGTGGCTGCGTTCGGCCTCGACCGTCAGGCCGGCGACCGCGACGGTTTCGGCCTTGCCGGTCTCGACGCTGATCAGCGCGCCGGGGGCCAGCCAGCCGAGGCGCTGGAGCCGGTCGAGCGCGACGCTGCCCGCGCCGGTGCCGTAAGGCGGGTCGAGCAGGAGGAGGTCATAGGGCTCGCGCGCGGCCGGCAGAGCCGTGACCGAGCCCGCACGGACCTCGCCGCCTTTGGCCCCCAATTTGGCGATGTTGGCGCGCAGCGCGTCGAGCGCGGCGCCGTCCTGCTCGACGAACGTGCAATGCGCCGCGCCGCGGCTGAGCGCTTCGAGGCCGAGCGCGCCCGAGCCGGCGAACAGGTCCGCGACGCGCAGGCCCGCGAAGCTGCCGAGGCGGCTGGCGAGCATCGAGAACAGCGCTTCGCGCACGCGGTCGGCAGTCGGGCGGGTGGCGTCGCCCTTGGGCGCGACCAGCGGACGCCCGCGCCACTCGCCGGCGATGATCCTCATGGACGCGGCGATTTGGGTTTCTGGGGCTTGGCGGCGGGGCTGGTCTTGACGCGCCAGTTTTCGCGCTGGTGGGCTCTGATCGAGGGTTTGGCACTGCCCACCCCACGCTCGCCTTCGGCGAGTCGACCCCCTCCCGCAAGCGGTAGGGGCTTGAGCGTCGCCCTGAATTTGGCGAGCGCGTTGCCGTCGACCTCGGCGACCGAGCCCACCGCGCTGCCGCCCAACGTGAACGGACCGTAGGCGGTGCGGATCAGGCGGCTGACGCTGAGGCCGAGATACTCGAGGACGCGGCGGACTTCGCGGTTCTTGCCCTCGCTCAGCGTCATCTCGATCCACACATTGGCGCCGGTGCGGCGTTCCATATTGGCGTCGATCTGGCCATAGCGGACGCCCTCGATCTCGATGCCCTCGATCAAGTCTTCCAGCTGCGCCTGCGTTACCGAGCCCATGGCGCGGGCGCGGTAAGTGCGCGGGATGCCCGAGGCGGGCAATTCCAGCTGCCGCTTCAGGCCGCCATCGGTAGTCAGCAGCAGCAGCCCCTCGGTATTGAGGTCGAGGCGGCCGACCGGAACGACGCGCGGCAAGTCCTTGGGCAGCACGTCATAGATCGTCTGGCGGCCGGAAAAATCGCGTTCGGCGGTGAGCACGCCGGCGGGCTTGTGGAACAGGAACAATTGCGCCGCCGCCGGCGCCTTGACCGGATCGCCGTCGACGGTGACGCCCTTGAGGCTGGTCAGGATCGTCGCGGGGGTCTCCAGCACCTTGCCGTCGAGCGCGATGCGGCCTTCCGCGATCATCCGCTCGATCTCGCGCCGGCTGGCGATCCCGGCGCGGGCGAGGAGCTTGGCGATGCGTTGGGGTTCGGCTTTCACTCCGGCGCGATAGCCGCCTCGACCGTATCGTGGAAGCTGCGCATGCCCGGCTCGAGCGTCCCGAGCGTCAGCCGGCCGATCGCGCCCGATGCCAATCCCTGCTGCCCCAGCGCCACCGCGCGAAAATCCTCGCTGCCGAACACTCCGCCGTCGAGCAGGTTCCAGCTGCGCTGCCAATGATCGCGCGCCTTGCCGGTCTGCGGCGGTTCGGGAATCAGCATGAAATCCTCGACCAGCGTGCGGCCTGCGGACTGCGGCATATAGACCATGACGTTGACGTAATCGGGGCTGAAGATGATCGTGGTGCCGGGGAACAATTGGTAAGTATAGGTCACGCGGCGGCGCAGCGCGTCGAGGTCGGTCAGGTCGATGCTTGCCAGGTCCTCGGCGCGCGCGACGGCGGCGCGGCGGTGGCGGCCGACCCTGTCGCCGCTGGTCACGCCGTCCTTGAAGAACGGGCCGATCGTGGCGCTGTGCAGGCGCGTGACGTGATAGCTTTCGAGGAACGCGTCGGCGATCAGTTTCCAATTGCCCGCGACGTCATGCGTGCGGCGCGCGAACAGGTGCATGCCGGCCAGGTCGAACGCATCGAAGTCGGCGGCGAGTTCGTCCGCCTCCGCATGCCAATCTTCGTCACCCCGGACTTGATCCGGGGTCCACCCATCCACGGTCGGCGGCGTCACGGGTCGCGAGGTGGACTCCGGATCAAGTCCGGAGTGACGAGCTAGGGTGGAAGTGGCTTCCGGCAAAAACCAGATCAGGCCACCCGCCTCATGGCTCGGCAGTTCCTTGAGGCGGTGAGCGGCCTTGTCGAGCCCCGGAAAGGTCTCCGGCCGCGGCAGCGCCGCCAGCGCGCCGTCGAACCGATAGCTCCACGCATGATAGGGGCACACCAACAGCTTGCCGCACACCGCCTCGCTGCCCTCCACCAGCCGCGTGCCGCGGTGCTGGCAGACGTTGAGGAAGACGTGCGCGACGCCCGCTTGGTCGCGCGTCAGCAGCAGCGGGCGGCCGAAGCCGTCGTGCGGCACCGCGCTGCCCGGCGCGAGCAGCGCGGACGGGGCGATGACTTGGGGCAGCCGGTCGAACAGCCGCGCCTTCTCCGCCGCGAACCGGCCGGGCGCGGTGTAGGCGGCAGCGTCGATATGGCTGATCTCGGCCGTTTGCGGGACATGGCCGTCAACGATCGCCTGCGCCAGCGCCCGCTGCCCCGGCGTCGCGGCGCGGCTGCCGCCGGGCATCCCTCTGGCACTGTCCATGATCCCGATTGCGCGCTTTTCGCGCGCCCTTGTCAAGCGCGATTGACGTTAACGTAAAGCGGGCATAGGCAAGTCGGGAGAGAGGACCCGTCGATGAGCGATCTTGAGACCTTCCGCAGCGATACGCGCGCCTGGCTGGAGGCGAATTGCCCCGAGGAGATGCGCGCCCCGATCCGGGACGAGCACGACGTCTATTGGGGCGGCCGCGATGCGACCTTCAACTCGCCGGCGCAGCAGCAATGGTTCGAGGCGATGGCGGCGCGCGGCTGGACCGTGCCCGACTGGCCCAAGGCCTATGGCGGCGGCGGTTTGTCCGCGCCCGAAGCCAAAATCCTGCGCGAGGAAATGGCGCGGATCAAGGCACGCTCGCCGCTCAATTCGTTCGGCATCTGGATGCTCGGGCCGGCGCTGCTCAAATTCGGCACCGAGGAGCAGAAGACGACGATCCTGCCCGATATCGCGCAGGGCAGGATCCGCTGGTGCCAGGGCTATTCGGAGCCGGGTTCGGGCTCGGACCTCGTGTCGCTGCAGACCTTCGGCGAGGACAAGGGCGATCACTGGGTGGTCAACGGCCAGAAGATCTGGACGTCATATGCCGACAAGGCCGACTGGATTTTCTGCCTCGTCCGTACCGACAAGGCGAACAAATATCAGGGCATCAGCTTCCTGCTGTTCGACATGGCCAGCCCGGGAGTCACGACCAAGCCGATCCTGCTGATCAGCGGCAATTCGCCTTTCTGCGAAACCTTCTTCGACAATGTCGCGGTGCCCAAGGGCCAGATCGTCGGCGAGCTCAATCGCGGCTGGGATGTCGCCAAATATCTGCTGGGCCATGAGCGCGAGATGATCTCTGGCGGCGGGCTCGGCACGGGCATGATGTCGATCGGCAAGCAGTTCGCCGACATCGCCCGGGAAGAGCCGGTGCTGCGCGCCGACTTCGCCGATTTCGACGTCGAGGTGATGGCGTTCCGCGCGATGAGCGAAAAGTTCATGGACGAGATGAAGTCCGGCAAGGGCCATCCCGCGCAGCCCAACATGATGAAATATGTCGGCACCGAGCTGAACAAGCGGCGCCACGAATTGATCATGGCGGCGGGCGGCTCGGCCGCGCTCGAATGGGATTCGGACGAGAGCGATGGCGGCATCAAGGCGCGTTCGTGGCTCAGGACCAAGGCCAATTCGATCGAGGGCGGGACGAGCGAGGTGATGCTCGGCGTGGTCGCCAAGCGGATCCTCGATCTGCCGGGGGCTTGAAGCGCGGTACGAGGAAGCCCGTCATTCCCGCGAAAGCGGGGATCCAGCTGCTAGACTGTCCGCGAGTGGCGGGGCCGGGAGATGGATCCCCGCCTTCGCGGGGATGACGAAAAGAAGGTTTGGAATATGCCGCTTTACCACACCGAAGATCAGGCGATGCTGCTCGACACCGTCAAGCCGTTCATCGCCGAAGCCGCGCCGGTCCGGCATCTGCGCGAATTGCGCGACGGCAATGATGCCACCGGCTTCAGCCGCGACCTGTGGAAACAGCTCGCCGAAATGGGCTTCACCGGCATCATGGTGCCCGAAGCGCAGGGCGGTCTGGGGCTCGGCCATGTCGAGGCGGGGATCGTGCTGGAGGAGATCGGGCGCAACCTGACGCCGTCGCCGATGCTGACGACGGCGGTGGCGGCGGTCGAGGCGCTCAAGGCCAGCGGACGCCTGTCCGAGGAATGGCTGCCCAGGATCGCGCGCGGCGAGGCGATCGTCGCGCTGGCGATCGACGAGCGCGACAAGCACATGCCGATGCAGACCGCGCTCAAGGCCGAGCGCTCGGGCAACGGCTTCAGGCTCAGCGGGCAGAAGGCGTTCGTCCTCAACGGGCATGTCGCCGACCTGCTGATCGTCGCGGCGCGCACCGCGGGTGCGGCGGGCGAGACCGACGGGCTGACGCTGTTCGCGGTGCCCAAGGATGCCGGCCAGGCCGCCGATCCGCGGCGGCTGGTCGATTCCTCCCTCGCCAGCCATGTCAGGTTCGACGGCGTCGAAGTCGATGCCGACGCGGTGATCGGCGAGGTCGATGGCGGCTGGGCGGTCCTCACCAAGCTGCTCGACGCGGGCCGCGTCGGTGCCGCGTCCGAACTGCTCGGCGTCGGCGGCGGCGCGATGGACATGACCGTGGATTACCTCAAGCAGCGCAAGCAGTTCGGCAAGCTGATCGGCGAGTTCCAGGCGCTGCAGCACCGCGCCGCGCATCTTTACAGCGAGCTGGAAGTGGCGCGCGCGACCGTGCTCAAGGCGCAGCAATTGCTCGATGGCGACGATCCGCGCGCCGAGCTGGCGGTCGCGGTGGCCAAGGCCAAGACCGGCAAGGCGGTGCGGCTGGCGGTGCAGGAAGGCGTGCAGATGCACGGCGGCATCGGCATGACCGACGAGTATGATATCGGCCTGTACATGAAGCGCGACCGCGCGCTGGAGGAATTCTTCGGCGACTCGCGTTTCCATGCCGAGCGCGTGGCGCGGATGAACGGCTATTGAGAGTGGCGACGAAAACTCTGTCCTACACCCGGGGCTGTGAGGCATAAGGATGCGAGCCGCTGCTTGGCGGGGAGGGGCGTTTGAAAATGGCCTCACCGTCGGGGGCTTTAGGGGCTTTTGAAAGGTTTTTAGATGGACGTCGCCAACCTCTTCCGCCTCGAAGGCCGCGTCGCGCTGGTCACCGGCGGCAGCCGCAATATCGGCGCATGGATCGCCGAGGCGTTCATCGCCGCCGGCGCCAAGGTGTATATCTCGGCGCGCAAGGCCGAGGCCTGCTTCGCCATGGCCGAAAAGCTTGGACCCAATTGCGTCGCACTGCCGCAGGATGTCTCGACGGTCGCGGGCTGCCGCGCGCTCGCCGCGCAACTGGCGGAGCATGAGGGCAAGCTCGACATCCTCGTCAACAATGCCGGGGCCGCCTGGGGCGCGCCGCTCGACGATTTCCCCGAAAGCGGCTGGGACAAGGTCATGGACCTCAACGTCAAATCGCCCTTTTTCCTGACCCAGGCGCTGCACGGCGCGCTCAAGGCCGCGGCGACCGCCGATCGCCCGGCCAAGATCATCAACGTCACCTCGATCGACGGCCAGCGGCTCAATCCGTGGGAGCATTACAGCTACCAGCCCAGCAAGGCGGCGCTGATCATGCTGACGCGCAAGCTCGCCGCGCACCTGATCCGCGAGAACATCGTCGTCAATTCGCTTGCCCCGGGGGCCTTCCCGTCGGAGATGAACAAGGCGGCGCGCGATCATGGCGACACTGTCGGCAAAGGCATTCCGTCGAAGCGGATCGGGCGCCCCGAGGATATCGCGATGGGCGCCTTGTATCTCGCGAGCGCCGCGGCCGACTATGTCGTCGGCCACACGCTGAACGTCGATGGCGGACTGGTCAGCGCGGAATTCGGCGGCTCGATCGACGCCTGACGCAGCTTTTCTCCGGTCGGCGCGTTGTCTTCGTAATAACGAAGGGGATGAACGATGCGGCGGTCTGAGCTCTTATGCGCCGTGGCGATAGTGGCGCTGTCGCTGACGAGTTGCGGAAACGGGGACAACGGCACCTCGGCGCCGCCTACCGGTAGCGTGC
>CAXTMX010000100.1:0-6874 GCA_964245585.1 uncultured Sphingomonadaceae bacterium
GATCTTCGTCGAGGCCGAGCCCGACCCCGAGCCCGCAATCGAATCTTTCGCCGCGCCTCTCGCCGAAACGGCCGCGCCCAAGCGCCGGGGACGTCCGCCCAAGACCGGCCCGGCCGACACGCTGACCACGCTCAAAGGCCTCGGTCCCAAGGCGGCGTCGCAGCTCAATGCGCTCGGCGTCACCCGCTTCGATCAGATTGCGGCCTGGACCGCTGACGAGGCCGCGCGGATCGATGCCGAGATGGGCTTCTTCCGCGGCCGCATGTATCGCGACAAATGGATCGAGCAGGCGCAGCATCTCGCCGCCGGCGATCGGGACGGGTTCGAGGCCAAGTTCGGCAAGCTCGGCTGAGCCCGCCCTCCAGTTCACACCTCGTTCAACCGCGCCGGCCCACGAACGCATTGATAGGAAATGCGTTTCGGGAGACGGCAGATGATCGGTTGGCGGTGGAGCGGCGCGGCTCTCGGATTGGCGGGTGCGCTCGCGCTCGGCGGTTGCTACGACGATGGCTACGGCTACGGCAGCGCCTCGGTCGGCTACGGCACCGGCTATTACGACTCGGGGTATGGCGACGGCTATTACGGCGGCGCCGGCTATGGCTGGTACGACGGCTTCTATTATCCGGGCACCGGCTTCTACGTCTACGATCGCGGCGGGCGGCGCTATCAGTGGCGCGACCGCGACCGCGACCATTGGCAGGGCCGGGGCCGCGGCGATGGCGGCCAGTGGCGGCAGCGGCCGGGCGAGGGACGGGCGGACGACGATCGGTCCCGCGGCGATCGCTGGCGCGGCGACAATGGCGATCGCCGCTGGCAGGGCCGCACGCCGCCGGTGATCGGGCAATCGAACGACGGCACCGCGAATGGTTCTGACCGAGGCCGCCGCGATGGGGACGGCCGAGGACGGCTGGACAGGGCGCCGATCGCGGAGCAGCTCCGCGATCAAGCCGCCGCCGGGCGCGAGCGCTGGCGCGGGCAGCAGCCGGCGCGAATCGAGCCAAGCGTCGCCCGTCCGGCCGATTCCTCGATGAGCCAGCCACGCTCGACGCGCGGCGGGCAATGGTCGGGTGAACGGCGGCGACGCGATCAATGATGCATGCCGGCAGGCCGCTCCGCGAACGGCGCGGCCTGCCGCGCGCGCTTGCGGAAGCGCGGCGCGCACGATAGGCCGCGCCGTTCGCGGAGCGGTGGCCGAGTGGTCGAAGGCGCACGCCTGGAAAGTGTGTAGGGGTCCAAAGCTCCTCGAGGGTTCGAATCCCTCCCGCTCCGCCACACTGGGTCCCGGCGCGACTCATCCCGTTCAACGCCTGAAAACCATCGGTTTTGCCCGCGGCCTTCGGCTATCTTCAAGTGCAGGACGGGGCGACGCGCAGGCTTCACTATCGCGAAGACCGCTGTTAGCAGCAACTCAATTGGCGAAAGGCAGGCTCTCGTGCGGCCGGGCGACGGCTGCGCCTGCTCGGACATGACGGGCCGCCCGCAGGCTTGAGAAAGGCAAGGGAATGAAGCTCGACAGTGGCGCTCCCGCGACAGAGGGATTGCAGAACTCCGGTGCCTGGACCGCAGCCCCGCCCTCGCCCGGATCCACCGGACAGGTTCGGCGCGATTGGTCCCGCACCGAGATCGCCGCGCTGTTCGAACTGCCCTTCCTCGAGCTCGTCTTCCGCGCGCAGGAGATCCATCGCGCCCACCACGCCGCGAACCAGGTCCAGCTGTCGACCTTGCTGTCGATCAAGACCGGCGGCTGCCCGGAGGATTGCGGCTATTGCAGCCAGTCGGCGTCGGCCGAAAGCGGCCTGCGCGCGGAAAAGCTGATGGACGCCGACGCGGTGGTGACGGCGGCGCGCGCCGCCGCCGACGGCGGCTCGGGCCGCTTCTGCATGGGTGCGGCCTGGCGCAGCCCCAAGGAGCGCGACATGGACGCGCTGTGCGACATGGTGCGGCGGGTCAAGGCGCTCGGGCTCGAGACCTGCATGACGCTCGGCATGCTCAGCGCCGGCCAGGCCGCGCGCCTCGCCGAGGCGGGCCTCGACTATTACAACCACAATCTCGATACCTCGCCCGAGCATTATGGCGCGGTGATCACGACCCGCACCTACGCCGATCGCCTCGACACGCTGGCCAAGGTGCGCGCCGCGGGCATCGCGGTGTGCTGCGGCGGGATCGTCGGGATGGGGGAAAGCCGCGACGACCGCGTCGGCTTCCTCCACGCGCTGGCGACCCTGCCGCGCCATCCCGAGAGCGTGCCGATCAACGCCCTGGTGCCGATCGCGGGGACGGCGATCGGCGACATGCTCCGCGATCTGCCTTCGGCGCGGATCGACGACATCGAATTCGTCCGCACCGTCGCCGCTGCGCGGATCACGATGCCGCAGGCGATCGTGCGCCTGTCGGCCGGGCGCGAGAGCATGTCCGAATCGACCCAGGCGCTGTGCTTCCTTTCGGGCGCCAATTCGATCTTCACCGGCGACCGCCTGCTGACGACGGGCAATGCCGGCGACGATGCGGACGCGGCGCTGTTCGCCAAGCTCGGGCTCGTGCCGATGGAGGGGCCGGAGCCGGCGCGGGCAGCGGCGGGGTGAAACCTGCGATGTCGTCGTGCCGGGTAGCAGACCGGCGATCGATCGGATAACCGGAGCTCGAACGATGGCGCTATCGTGCGGGTATCGCCAGAGCGGAGAAGCGAAAGATGAAGATCCTGGTGCCGGTGAAGCGGGTGCTCGACTACAATGTGAAGCCGCGCGTGAAGCTTGATGGATCGGGGGTTGATCTGGCGAACGTCAAGATGAGCATGAACCCGTTCGACGAGATCGCGGTGGAGGAGGCGCTGCGCCTGAAGGAGAAGGGTGCGGCGAGCGAGATCGTGGTCGTCTCGATCGGCGAGCAGAAGTGCCAGGAGACGCTGCGCACCGCGCTGGCGATGGGCGCGGACCGCGCGATCCTGCTGGTGTCGGAGAGCGAGGTCGAGCCGCTCGGCGTGGCGAAGCTGCTCAAGGCGATCGTCGATGAGGAGCAGCCGGGGGTGGTGATCCTCGGCAAGCAGGCGATCGACGACGATTCGAACCAGGTCGGGCAGATGCTCGCAGCCTTGCTCGGCTGGGGCCAGGGGACGTTCGCGTCGAAGGTCGAGATCGCGGGCGATACGATCGAGGTGACGCGCGAGGTCGATGCCGGATCGCAGACGGTGTCGCTCAAGCTGCCGGCGATCGTGACCACGGATCTTCGGCTCAACGAGCCGCGCTATGCGTCGCTGCCCAACATCATGAAAGCCAAGTCCAAGCCCTTGGCGCAGAAGACGCCGGCCGATTACGGCGTCGACGTCGCGCCGCGGCTGACGACGCTGACCGTGGTCGAGCCGGCGAAGCGCAGCGCGGGCGTCAAGGTCGCCGACGTCGACGAGCTGATCGGCAAGCTGAAGGTGCTGGGAGTGGTGGAATGAAGACGCTTGTGTGGGTCGAGCATGACAATGCCGAGGTCAAGGATGCGACGCTCGCGGTCGTCACCGCGGCCGGGCAGCTCGGCGAAGTCCATCTGCTGGTGGCGGGATCGGGCTGCGCGGCGGTCGCCGACGAGGCGGCGAGGATCGCCGGGGTCGGCAAGGTCCACCTCGCCGACGATCCCGCGTTGGGGGACGCGCTGGCCGAGAATGTCGCGCCGCTGATCGCCCAGCTGATGGAGCACCACGATGCGTTCGTCGCGCCCTCGACGTCGAACGGCAAGAACATCGCGCCGCGCGTCGCCGCCTTGCTCGACGTGATGCAGATCTCCGACATCCTGTCGGTCGAAGGCCCCGACACCTTCACCCGGCCGATCTACGCGGGCAACGCCATCGCCACCGTGCGGAGCACGGACGCGAAGAAGGTGATCACCGTGCGCGGCACCGCCTTCGCCAAGGCGGGCCGCGAGGGCGGATCGGGCACGGTCGAGGCGGTGTCGGGCGCGGGCGACGCGGGCCTCTCGCGCTTCGTCGGCGCCGACAGCTCGAAGTCCGAGCGGCCCGAGCTGACATCGGCCAAGATCATCGTCTCGGGCGGCCGCGCGCTGCAGAACGGCGAGAATTTCCACAGCCTGATCGAGCCGCTCGCCGACAAGCTCGGCGCCGGCGTCGGCGCCTCGCGCGCGGCGGTCGACGCGGGCTACGTCCCCAACGACTATCAGGTCGGCCAGACCGGCAAGATCGTCGCGCCCGAGGTCTATATCGCGGTCGGCATCTCGGGCGCGATCCAGCATCTTGCGGGCATGAAGGACAGCAAGACGATCATTGCCATCAACAAGGATGAGGACGCGCCGATCTTCCAGGTCGCCGACGTCGGTTTGGTCGGCGACCTGTTCAAGATCGTGCCGGAACTGACCGAAAAGCTTTAGCGCCAAGCCCCGCAGCAACGGACGGCAGGTCCCGCGCCCAGCCTCGCGCGGCGGCCGTCTGGTTGACTCCTGGCGCAGGCTGTTGGAACATAACGGGAACAATCGAGTCCCGAGTCGATGGCTAATGCCTTGCCCGTTTCTGCCGCCACCCTCGCCGCGCTACGCGCAGAAGTGCGCGCGATCGCCCCGTCGGGAGCAGGCGCGCGCCTGGCGCTGCCGTTCGGCATCGCGGCGATCGACGATCGGCTGAGCGAAGGCGGGTTGGCCGAAGGCGCGCTGCACGAGGTGAGCGGCGATGCCGCCGCCGCGCCCGACGATGCCGCCGCCGCTTTGTTCGCCGCGGGCATCGCCGCGCGCGCCAAGGGCGGGCCGCCGCGCGGCGTCGTGCTGTGGGTGGTCGCGCGGCACGATCTGTTCGCCCCCGGACTGGCGCAGGCGGGGCTCGCCCCCGATCGCCTGATCCACGCCGCCGCCGGGCGCGACGGCGACGTGCTCGCGGCGATGGAGGAGGGCTTGCGCCATGGCGGGCTCGCCGCGGTGATCGGCGAGGTCGGCCGCGCCGGGCTGGCGGCGACGCGGCGGCTCCAGCTCGCGGCGGCGGAGGGGGCGACCACTGCCTTGCTGCTGCGCCGCTGGCGGCGATCGGGCGAGGATCCGCTGGCCGAGCCCTCGGCGGCGGTGACGCGCTGGCGGATCGGCTGTGCGCCGTCGGCCGCGCTGCCGGTGCCCGGCGTCGGCCGCGCGCGCTGGCGCATCATCCTCGCCCGCCAGCGCGGCGGCGAGCCGCATCATTGGATCATGGAGGCTTGCGATGCCGAGGGTCGCCTCGCTCTATCTGCCGAATTTCGCGACCGATCGGCTGCGCCGGCGCGAACGCGCATCGGCCAGCGCAGAGCGGCCTGAGCCG
Organism: uncultured Sphingomonadaceae bacterium; assembly: GCA_964245585.1. Classification (GTDB taxonomy): domain Bacteria; phylum Pseudomonadota; class Alphaproteobacteria; order Sphingomonadales; family Sphingomonadaceae; genus Solisphingomonas. The sequence goes on from CAXTMX010000100.1 coordinate 5,273, forward strand.
TCCGGCCCGGCACTCTCGCTGAGCCCGCGCGGCGACGGCTGGCGGCCGGGTGCACGCTGGGCGCGAAAGAGTGACCCATCTCCCCGCTACGCGGCGCCCGCCAGCGCCTTGCCGCCGCTCGTCACCACCCAGCGCGAAGGCCAGCGCATCGCCATCGCCGCCGCCTGTCCCGCGGCGCAGGCGCAAGGGCTGATCCCTGGAATGGCGCTGACCCAGGCGCGCGCCTTGTTTCCCGGCCTCGCGGTCCACGACGCCGATGCGGCGGGCGACGCGGCGGCGTTGCGGCGGCTGGCGATCTTCGCCGCGAAGCGCTGGACGCCGTTCGCGGCGCTGTGCGGCGGTGACGGGCTATGGCTCGATCTCACCGGCGTCGCGCATCTGTTTGGCGGCGAGGAGCGGATGTGCCGGCGCCTCCTGGCTTTCTGCGCGCGGGCCGGCTTCACCGCGCGGATCGCGGTCGCCGGGACCTGGGGCGCGGCGCATGCGCTGGCACGGCATGGTGCCGCTGCGCTCGCCCTATGCCCCGACGGCGGCGAGGCCGCGGCACTGGCGCCGCTGCCGATCGCTGCGCTGCGCGTCGAGCCGCCGGTGCGCGATACTGCGCGACGGTTGGGCATCGAGCAGATCGGCGCGCTGCTGGCGCTGCCCCGCGGCCCGCTGGTCCGCCGCTTTGGCAAGACGCTGCTGCTGCGGCTCGACCAAGCGCTCGGACGCGAGGCCGAACCGATCGTACCGATCGATCCGCCGGCCACGCCGTGCGCCGAACTGCGCTTCATCGAGCCGGTCGCCACCGCCGAGGCGATCGAATGCGCGATTGCCGATCTGGTCGCGCAGCTGACCGCCGAGCTCGAACGGCGCGGCCTCGGCGCGCGGATGCTGCGCCTGGCCTGCCGGCGGATCGACGGCAGCGACCAGCATGCCGCGATCGCCACCGCACGGCCGACACGCGACGCACGCCATCTCGTCCGGCTGCTGGCGATGAAGATCGAGACGATCGACCCCGGCTTCGGGATCGATGCGATGCGGCTGATCGCGGTGCGCGCCGACCGGCTCGGCGCGGTCGCGCTCGAGCTGGCGGAGGAGCGTTACGCAACCGATCTCGCGCCGCTGGTCGATCGGCTGGTCGGGCGGCTCGGCGCGCGCGCCCTGTGGCGGCCGAGCGCGGTGGAAAGCGACGTGCCCGAGCGCAGCGTCGCGCGCGTCGCGCCGCTCGCGCCCGCGACCGGCTGGCCGCGCGACTGGCCGCGCCCGGCGCGCCTGCTCGCCCCGCCCGAACGGATCGAGGTGATCGCCTTGCTCCCCGACAGCCCGCCGCGCCGCTTCACCTGGCGTGGCGCCGAGCATCGCGTGACGCGCGGCGACGGCCCCGAGCGGATCCATGGCGAATGGTGGCGGCGCAGCGGCGAGGCCGATGCGGTGCGCGACTATTTCCGCGTCGAGGACGAGGCCGGCCAACGCTTCTGGCTCTACCGCCGCGGCGACGGGATGGACGGGCGGACGGGGGATCTCGCCTGGTTCGTCCAGGGGCTGTTCGGGTGAACAGGAAAATCCTCCCCGGCACGGGGAGGGGGACCAGCCGCAGGCTGGTGGAGGGGGCTCTCC
>CAXTMX010000101.1:0-6870 GCA_964245585.1 uncultured Sphingomonadaceae bacterium
AGGCGACCAAGCGCGAGGGGCTCGCCAGCTTCGGCGACGACCGCGTGTTCATCGAAAAGTTCATCGAGAGCCCCCGCCACATCGAGATCCAGCTGCTCGGCGACCAGCATGGCAACATCGTCTATCTGGGCGAGCGCGAATGCTCGATCCAGCGCCGCCACCAGAAGGTGGTGGAGGAGGCGCCGTCGCCGTTCGTCACGCCGCAGATGCGGGCGCGCATGGGCGAGCAGGCGGTCGCGCTGGCGCGTGCGGTCGGCTATTATTCGGCGGGCACGGTCGAGCTGATCGTGTCCGGCGCCGACCCCAGCGGCGAAAGCTTCTACTTTCTCGAGATGAACACCCGGCTTCAGGTCGAGCATCCGGTGACCGAATATGTCACCGGGCTCGATCTCGTCGAACAGATGATCCGGGTGGCGGCGGGCGAGCGGCTCGGCTTCACGCAGCAGGACGTCAGGCTCGACGGCTGGGCGGTTGAGACGCGGGTCTATGCCGAAGATCCCTACCGCAACTTCCTGCCGTCGACGGGGCGGCTGACGCGCTATCGCCCGCCCGCCGAGACCGAGGGCGTGCGCGTCGACACCGGCGTCGCCGAGGGCAGCGAGATCTCGATGTTCTACGATCCGATGGTCGCCAAGCTGGTGACCAGCGGCGCGACGCGCGAGGAGGCGATCGACCGCCAGATCGCCGCGCTCGACCGCTACGAGATCGACGGGATCGGCCACAACGTCGATTTCCTGTCGAGCGTCATGCAGCATCCGCGCTTCCGCTCGGGCGCGATCACCACCGGATTCATCGCCGAGGAATATGCCGGCGGCTTCGTCGGCGCGGCGGAGGACGAGGGCCGGACGCGCGATCTGGCCGCGATCGCCGCGCTTGTCGCGAGCGCGCGCGCCGAGCGCGCCGGCGCCATCGACGGCCAGCTCGGCGGCGGAATGCCGGCCACGCGCGACTGGATCGTGCGGATCGACGGCGTCGAGCATCAGGCGACGATCGCGAGCGGCGCGGTGATCGTCGACGGGATCGGCCTTGCCGTCGACGCGCCGTTCGTGCCTGGCCAGCGGCTGATCGAGGCGGTGGTCGACGGGCGGCCGATCAGCGTCAGGATCGCGCTCAAGGGAGCGCGCATGTGGCTGACGCTGCGCGGGCGCCGCCGCGAGGTGCTCGTGCTGCGCCCGGCGGTGGCTGCGCTGTCGCATCACATGATCGAGAAGGCGCCGGCCGACCTGTCGCGCTATCTGGTCTCGCCGATGCCTGGGCTGTTGACCAGGCTCGATGTCGCGGTCGGCGACACGGTCGAGGCCGGACAGGCGCTAGGGGCGGTCGAGGCAATGAAGATGGAGAATGTCCTGCGCGCGGCCAAGGCCGCAACCGTCAAGGCGGTGAACGCGGCGGTCGGCAGCAGCCTGGCGATCGACCAGATCATCCTCGAGTTCGAGTGACGACGAGGCTCGGCCGAGCGACTCGCCGATCCATGCCTGGGGCGACCGACGGGGATTGAACCCGCAACCTCCGGTACCACAAACCGGCGCTCTAACCAATTGAGCTACGGTCGCCACAACGGCAAGCGCCGCAGATAGGGGAGCGCCCCGCCGAGCGTCAACCTACAGCTGCTTGGCCAGCGCCTCGACGTCGGCCATCGTCACGATGCTGATTGCCTCGGCATCGGGCGCGATGCGCTTGACCATGGGCCCGAGCACCTTGCCGCCGAACTCGACGAACTGGGTCACGCCCGCCGCCGCCATCGCCGCGACGCTCTCGCGCCAGCGCACCGTCGAGGTGACCTGGTCGACCAGCAGGGTGCGAATGTCGTTCGGATCGGCGACGGGCGCGGCGGTAACATTGGCGTAGAGCGGCACCAGCGGCGCGCGCAGCTCGGTGCCGCTGAGCGCCTTCTGCATCGCCTTGGCCGCGGGCTCCATCAGCGCGCAGTGGAACGGCGCGGACACCGGCAGCAGCATCGCCCGCCGCCCGCCGCGCACCTTGGCCAGCTCGATCGCGCGATCGACCGCGGCCTTGTGGCCCGAGATCACCACCTGCCCCGGCGCATTGTCGTTGGCCGCCTCGCACACCTCATTCTCGGCGGCGTCGGCCGCGACGCCGGCGGCCGTCTCATAATCGAGCCCGAGCAGCGCGGCCATCGCGCCCACCCCGACCGGCACCGCCGCCTGCATCGCCTGCCCGCGCAGCCGCAGCAGCCGAGCGGTCGCCGCAAGCCCGAGCGCGTCGGCAGCGCACAGCGCGCTATATTCGCCGAGCGAGTGGCCGGCGACGTAATCGGCCTTGTCGGCGAGGCGAATCCCACCCTCCTGTTCGAGCACGCGCAGGGTGGCGATCGCGTTGGCCATGATCGCGGGCTGGGCGTTCTCGGTCAGGATCAGCTCGTCCTCGGGCCCTTCGCGCATCAGGCGGAACAGCGCGCTGGCGAGCGCGTCGTCGACCTCCTGGAACACTTCGCGCGCGGCCGCGCTGGCGTCGGCGAGCGCGCTCCCCATGCCGACCGCCTGGCTGCCCTGCCCCGGAAAGATGAACGCGCGCATCGCTACCTCGTGCTGAATCGTGGCTTCGCCTAGAAAGCGGGCGGCGCCATGGCAAGCCGCGTGGTGGAGACGGCAGTGCCGCATCCGGAAAAAATCGGTAGGGCGGCAAGGCAATCAGCGGATGTCATGCGCGCCACCTTCCTTCTCCCGACTGCGGCTTTCCTCGTTCTGGCCGGCGGCCCCGCCACGCGGGCGCCGCAAAGCTATCTCGATCGCGACGCGTTCGATCTTCTCACGGTTCTGCCGCCTCCGCCGGCCGTCGGCGACGCGCGGGACCGGGCGGATCGGGCGATCTTCGTTTCGACCAGACGATTTGCGGGCACGCCGCGCTGGGATCTCGCCAGGAACGACGTCGCATCGGGCCCGGCGGAGATGATGCGCGATTTCAGCTGCGCGCTCGGCGTGACGCTGACGCCGGCCAACGCGCCTCTGCTCCTCGCGGTCGCGGACAAGGCGAGCATCGATACCGCGCGCCAGACCAACGCCGCCAAGCGTCGCTACAAGCGCCTTCGCCCGTTCATGATCGATCAGGGGCCCATCTGTCAGCCGCGCTTCGAACTGAGAAGCTATGACTATCCTTCCGGCCACACCACGCGCGGCTGGACCTGGGCGACGATCCTCGCGGAAATCGCGCCGGACCGCGCCACCGCCATTCTCGCGCGGGGCCGCGCTTATGGCGAAAGCCGCATCGTGTGCGGCGTGTATAACCGCAGTGCCGTCGAGGCGGGGCTGATCTCGGCCTCGGCGACGATGGCGGTCGTGCGCGCGCAGCCGGCATTCCAGGCCGATCTCGCCGCGGCGCGGCTCGAAATCGACGCGCTCCGCCACGATCCCGCCGCGCCGCGCCCGGCCGCCTGCGACAGCGAGGCCGCGCTGGTCGCGCTGGAAATCAGATAGGGCAACAAAGTCGCCATCCTGGCAGCTCGGCGGCAAAGTTCACTCCCGCCTTGCCTTTCGCGTGCACTTCGACCATGAGCCTGCCGGCAAGCAAGCCGGAGGGGCGCGCGGATCGTCCGCCGTCAGCGATCGGCATGAAAGGACAAGCGCGACATGGCTCTCTACGAGCATGTGTTTCTCGCGCGTCAGGATCTGGCCCAGGCCCAGGTCGACGCGCTGGCGGAAACCGCCACCAAGATCGTCATCGAGAGCAAGGGCAAGGTCGTCAAGACCGAGACCTGGGGCCTGCGCGGCCTCGCCTATCGCATCGCCAAGAACCGCAAGGCGCATTACGTGATGCTCGAGATCGACGGGCCGCCGGCCGCCGTCGCCGAGCTCGAGCGCCAGACCGCGATCAACGAGGATGTGATCCGCTACATGACGATCCGGGTCGACGCGCACGAGACCGGCCCGTCGGCGATGATGCGCCGCAGCGAGCGCGGCGAGCGTAGCGATCGCGACGGCCGCCGCGAGCGCGGCGACCGTGATCGCGGCGACCGCGGCGACCGCCCCGATCGGGGTCCGCGCAACGATCGCGGCTTCCGCGACGACGCTGCCTGAGCCGGGAAAGGACAGACCATGGCCCGCCCATTTTTCCGCCGCCGCAAGAGCTGCCCCTTCTCCGCGAAGGACGCGCCGCAGATCGACTATAAGGACGTCCGCCTGCTCCAGGGCTTCGTCTCCGAGCGCGGCAAGATCGTGCCCAGCCGCATCACCGCGGTTTCCGCAAAGAAGCAGCGCGAGCTCGCCAAGGCGATCAAGCGTGCCCGGCACATCGGGCTGCTTCCCTACATCGTGAAATAGGAGGGCACGCATGGACGTGATCCTGCTCGAGCGCGTCGAGAAGCTCGGCGCCATCGGCGACGTCGTCACCGTCAAGGACGGCTTCGCCCGCAATTTCCTGCTGCCCAACAAGAAGGCGCTCAGGGCCAACGAAGCCAACCGCAAGGTCTTCGAGAAGAACCGCGCGTCGATCGAGGCGGACAACGCCGAGCGGCGCAAGACCGCCGAGGTCGACTCGAAGGGCCTCGACGGCAAGAGCGTGACGCTGATCCGCCAGGCATCGAATACCGGCCAGCTCTACGGCTCGGTTTCCGCACGCGATCTGGTCGAGGCGCTCGAGGCCGATGGAGCGAAGGTGTCGCGCAGCCAGGTGGTGCTTGACAAGCCGATCAAGGCGATCGGGCTCTACGAGGTGCGCATCGCGCTGCACCCCGAGGTCTCGGTCACGATCAAGGCCAATGTCGCCCGCTCGCCCGAGGAGGCCGATCTCCAGGCTCAGGGCGTCAACGTGATGGCCGAGATGTTCGAGCGCGACGAGGCCGGCTTCACCGAGGATTATGATCCCAACGCCGAGCCGGGCGAGATCGCCGGCGCGTCCGCCGAGAACGCGCCGAGCGGCGAAGACACCGCCGCGACCTAGGGACAACGCTCTCCCTTCCGGGGGAGGGGTGTCCTGTCAATTGAGCCGCGTGATCATCACCGTCGCGCCGGCCACCGCGAAACCTTCGCGGATTTCGGCCAGCGCTATGCGGATCGGCAGATCGGATCCGCCGTTGACCAGCATCATGCTGTCGAGCACCCGCGGCCCGCCTCCCGAAAGAACGGTTTCGATCTCCTCGCCCGCCGCAACCCGGCGATTGAGCGCCAGCAGATCGCTGAGCCGCACGCCGAGGAGCTTCATCCGATCGAGGCCGGCCATCGCCGCCAGCGAGCCTTCTACTTCGGCAAACGTGCCGCGGACGCTCAGCCGGCCGACCCCGACCCCGCCGTGCACGTCGCGCGCCGCAGTCAGGCTGACCTGCTCGGCGGCATCGCGCAGCCGGTCGAGCTGCTCGGCGACATTGGTGAACAGCGCGGCGACCCCGCCGGGATAGGGAAACAGCCGGAAACGCATCAGTCGGTCATGGTGAAGCTGCACCGGCGCGTCGAAGCTGACCTCTTCGCCCGTGCGAAGAACATGGCGGAGCTGCGATACGATCAAGCCGCTCTGCAGCGCGGGAACGGCATCTTCGAGCGGCTGGCCGAGCAGGTTTTCCTCGCTGCGCTCGAAATAGGCGGCCGCGACGACATTGACCCGGCGAAAGCGAAGATCCTCGTCGAACGCGACGAAGCCCGAGATCAGATGATCGAGCACGCCGGACAGGCGCGCGTCGGCATCGACGCTCGCGGTCGTTACATGATCTTGCACCGCCAACGCATCGTAATCGGCGATCGACAGCATCACCACGCGCGGACGCCCGTGGTGCGTGACGATCAGCGGCCGCTGCGCGGCGCGATCCTGCCACAGCCCGAAGTTGCGGGTGATTTCGGCGGCGGAAACGAATTGCCCGGTGGAGACGTTCATGACCATAGCCCCTCTAATCGTTACGTTATTTCCGTACCAACGTCGCCGGGGGCAGCGCGGGCCAAAGACTCTGGTCCATTCCTTGTCCATTGTGCTGCGTGGATTGCGCAGGGCGCCGGGCGAATAAACGGCGTGTCGGAACGACTCGCGCTTTCCCGGATTGAACATATCGAAATGGGAGGCGAACGATGGCGGCACGCGCATATTGGCAGGGGCAGATCAGGCTCGCTTTGGTCTCGATTCCGGTCGAAATCTATTCGGCGACCAAGAGCGGCGCCTCGATCAGCTTCAATCAGATCCATGAGCCGACCGGCAAGCGCGTCAAATATGAGAAGACCGTGCCCGGCATCGGCCCGGTCGACCGCGACGAGATCCTGAAGGGCTTCGAATATGAGAAGGGCAGCTATGTCCTGCTCGACGAGAAGGAGATCGAAGGGGTCAAGCTCGAGAGCAAGAAAACGCTCGAGCTGACCCAGTTCGTCGACCTCCACGAGATCGACGCGATCTATTACGACAAGCCATATTATGTCGTGCCTGCCGACGATCTCGCCGAGGAGGCGTTCGTCGTGCTGCGCGAGGCGCTGCGCAAGACCAAGAAGGTCGGCATCGGCCAGCTCGCGCTGCGCGGGCGCGAATATGCGGTCAGCCTCAAGGCGTGCGGCCGCGGCATGGTGCTCGAGACGCTGCGCTATGCCGACGAGGTAAACAAGGCGTCCGGCTATTTCCGCGACATCGCGGACGGCGCGCCGGACGAAGATCTGATGGATCTCGCCACCACGCTGATCGACAAGAAATCGGGCAAGTTCGACGCGTCCGAATTCCACGATCGCTATATCGATGCGCTGCGCGGGCTGATCGATCGCAAGCTCAAGAGCAAGACCGACAAATTGGTGATCGAGGATGATGATGCGGCGCCCGCCTCGCGCGGCTCCAACGTCGTCGACCTGATGGCGGCGCTCAAGAAATCGCTGGAGAAGCCTGGCGCCTAGCCCAAGGCGGCCGCCAAGCCCGCGGCGAAGAATGCGGCGCCGGCGAAGAAGCCCGCCCCCG
>CAXTMX010000102.1:0-6766 GCA_964245585.1 uncultured Sphingomonadaceae bacterium
ATCGCGCTCGGCGGGATGAACCGGGCGCGCCGCCCGGCGATGCGGCGAGCGTCCGTGCGCGCCGTCGGCCCGCCAGGCGATCGCCAGCCGCGGCGGCCCGGCGAGCACCAGCACCAGCCGCCGCCGCCGCGCGATCCGCCGCACCACCTCGTACAACGCACGACGCGGCTGGGGGGCAAAGCCATGATGGCGAAAGATCACCCCCGCTCCTGCCGGCAGCCGCATCAGCGCCGGCAGCAGCGCGTCGCCTTGCCGTTCGTCGGTCAGCAGCCACAGGCTCGGAGTCGCTTGGCGCGCGGTCATCGCCATGCCTATAGCACGCCGATGCCGCCGACCAGGACCAGCGCCGACGACCGGCTTCGCCTCGTTCGGGACCGCGTGGCGCACGCTGCCGGCCTCGCGCAGCGCGATCCCGCCGAGGTCACGCTGATCGCCGTGACCAAGACGCATCCTGCCGCTGCGATCGTGCCGCTGATCGCCGCCGGCCAGCGCGTCTTCGCCGAGAATCGCGTGCAGGAGGCGGAGGCGAAATGGCCGGCGCTGCGTGCGGCTCATCCCGATCTCAGGCTCGACCTGGTCGGCCAGCTCCAGTCGAACAAGGCCGAGGCGGCGGTGGCGCTGTTCGATACGATCCACTCGCTCGATCGGCCGTCGCTGGTGACGGCGCTGGCCCGCGCGGTCGATCGGAGCGGCCGCCGCCCCGATCTGTTCGTCCAGGTCGACATCGGCGAGGAGCCGCAGAAGGGCGGGTGCGCGATCCGCACGCTGCCCGGCTTGCTTGCCGAGGCGCGCACCGCCGCGCTGCCGGTGGTCGGGCTGATGTGCGTCCCCCCGGCCGGGGTCGAGGCGGCGCCCTATTTCGCCTTGCTCGCCAAGCTCGCCCGCGACCACGGCCTGCCGCGGCTCAGCATGGGGATGTCGGGCGACTATGCCACCGCGGTGATGCTCGGCGCGACCGAGGTCCGGGTCGGCACGGCGCTATTCGGCGCGCGTGCTTGACCGCCACGCCGTTCTTGCCGAAGCCCTCTCCTTCTTCCTTGGACCCACGAGGAAAGGCTCTTCGACAAGCTCCAGGCGAACGGTTTTAGCTTATTTGAACGAAATCCTCCCCCGCCGCCAGCCGGGGCAGCAACGCCAGCAGCGCCTGTTTCGCCACTGCCACGCACCCCTCGGTCGGCGCCGCTTCGTTCCAGCAATGGAGGAAGATCGCGCTGCCCGCGCCCGCCACCGGGGGCGCGTCGTTGTGGCCGAGCACGACCACCACGTCATACAGCCCATCGTCCCGCCACATCCGTTCCGCCGATTGAGCATGCGGGTGGACCACCGGGCGATTGTAGGCCGGGTCGGCGGGATCGTCCGACCAGCCGTCGGCGCGCCGCAGCCACCGCCACGGCAGGCGCAGCGCGGGCCGCGCCACGCGATCCGGCCGCAGCAGCACCGCCCGGATCGGCCAGCGTCCCTGCGGCGTGCGGCCATCGCCCTCGCGCTTGTCCGCCGCCGGGCACGTGCCGCCGCGCCCGATCGCGCAGGGCATCGTCTGCCCGAACGCGCGCAGCGTTCGCGCTGCGGCATCGACCCGCAGCGAGTTCACAGGACGTGCCCGGTCCGATCGCGCTTGGCCGCGAGATAGTCGTGGTTGTGCGGGTTGGGCGGCACCGCGTGCGCCACCCGCTCGACCGCGATCCCCGCCGCCTCGAGCCCGGCGACCTTGGCCGGATTGTTGGTCAGCAGCCGCACCCGGCGCTGCCCGAGCAGCGCCAGCATCCGTGCCGCCACGCCGAAGTCGCGCTCGTCGACCGCGAAGCCCAGCCGGATGTTGGCGTCGACCGTGTCGAAGCCCTGGTCCTGCAGCGCATAGGCGCGCAGCTTGTTGACCAGCCCGATCCCGCGCCCCTCCTGGCGCAGGTAGAGCAATATGCCCCACCCCGACGCGGCGATCGCGCCGAGCGCGGCGTTCAGCTGCGGCCCGCAATCGCATTTGAGGCTGCCGAGCACGTCGCCGGTCAGGCACTCGCTGTGCAGCCGCACCAGCGGCGGCGTCCCATCGGGTGCGCCGATCAGCAGCGCGACATGCTCGACCGCCTCGTCCGCCGAGCGGAACGCGACGATCTCCGCCGCGTCCGCCGTCGCGGTCGGCAGCCGCGCGCGCGCCGCGATGGCGAGGCGGCGCGGATCGTCATAGTCGGCGATCGCCGCCGCTGCGACGGCGTCGCTTCCGGCCGGCGGGGCCGCGGCGACGAAGAACGCCGGGAGCAGCCCGGCGAGGCGCGCGAGCTTGAGCGCGGCCTGCGCGGCGGCGGCGGGGTCGAGCGGCATCGCCCGGAACGGTCCCTTGAACGGACTCGCCAGATCGCGCGCCGGATCGGCGAGCGCGGTCGCCGCCGACAGGTCGAGCCACGGCGCATGCGCGATCAGCACCGCCCCTAGCGCCGCCTCGCGCTGGTTGATCAGCTTGAGCGTCGCCGCGCGTGCCGGCGACAGCAGCACCTGCCACCCGCCGTCCGGAGCGAACGCCGCCAGCCGGGTGTCGTCCGCGCTCTCGATCGCGAGCAGCGCCAGCGCGCCATCCGCGCCCATGATCGTCACCGGCCAGCCGCGCCGCAACGCATCGATCGCGCGCGCCACCGCGCGGCCGTCGCTCAAAAGGCGAACTCGGTGACCAGCGGGACATGATCCGACGGCCGGAGCCAGCTGCGGCACGGCTCGTGCACCCTATGCGCCACCGCCTGCCGCGCGACCTCGCCGCTCGCCCACATATGATCGAGCCGGCGGCCGCGATCGTTGGCGGTATGGTCGAGCGAGCGATAGCTCCACCAGGTGAAGCAGCGCTCGGGCGCGGGCACGAACCGGCGGCCGAGGTCGACCCACTCGTGCGCCGCCTGGAGCCGGTTGAGCGCGTCCACCTCGATCGGGGTGTGGCTGACCACGCCGAGCAGCGCCTTGTGGCTCCACACGTCGCATTCGAGCGGCGCGATGTTGAAATCGCCGACGATCAGCGTCGGCTCGCGCAATTCTTCGGACCAGCGCGTCATCCGCTCGACGAAATCGAGCTTCTGGCCGAACTTCGGGTTGAGCGCGCGGTCGGGGATGTCGCCGCCGGCCGGGACATAGACGTTCTCGAGGCGGATGCCGCAATCGAGCCGCGCGCCGATATGCCGCGCTTCGCCATTGTCCTGCCAGTCGTGGCGCGAATCCTCGCGCAGCGGCACGCGGCTGAGGATCGCGACGCCATGGTGCATCTTCTGCCCGTTGAGCAGGCGATGGACGTAGCCCTGGCGATGGAACATCTCGGCCGGGAAGGTGTCGTCGATCACCTTGGTCTCTTGCAGGCACAGGATGTCGGGCTGCTCCTCGACGATGAACCGCTCGACGCTTTCCATCCTCGCACGCACCGAATTGATGTTCCACGAGGCGATCTTGAGCCGGTCGGTCATAGCGAGCGATGTAACGACGCCGTCCCAAGTCAGCAACGGCCGCAGGCCGCAAGGCTGAACGGCCGCCCGAGCTTATACGAGGATAGCCAAAGCCGCGGAGGCGCTGCCGGCGCTTGAGGCAAAACAGAAAGGCCCCCGCTCCGGGGGCATGGAGCGAGGGCCAACCTGGCGTTCGTCACGCAGGCGGGAAGCGGAACCCAGCACGGGCAACAGGGGGAAATCCCGTAGCGGAACTCCGCGACCGCATGATCTCAATAGGCCACCCAACCTGTCGCACGGATGAACGCTTTGTCAGCGACGCGGTCCTTGTGGGCGCGGGTCGTTCCAACGGAACGTTCCGTCGCTGACAGGCTGATTGAAGCGCTGACGGGCGAGGCGAATCGTGGTGCGGTTGTTCTGCGCATCGACCATCGTCCAGCCGAGCAGGGTCAGCCCGGCGGGCGCGCCGGCGAGGCGCTGGAAGGCGATGCTGATCGTGCCGAACTCGGGGTGCTTCGGGTCGCGCGCGGCGACCATCAGCAGCCGCGGATCGGTGGAAGGCACGACGTTCGCGAAACGCGAGAGATCGCGCGAAGGATCGAGCAGCACGCCAAGCGGCGAATTGCCGATCGGCCAGCGCGACACCTGGCGCACCTGATAATCGATCAGCGTGAGCGCCGATCCGTCGCCGACGACGAGCAGCGGCACGCCCTTTTGATACTGGAAGCGGATCCGCCCCGGCCGCTTGAGCGTCAGCGTGCCGGTGAGCGCCTTGCCGGCGCGATCGGTCTGGGTGAAATCGGCGACCATCGTCTCGACCGCGCGCAGATGCGCCGACACCGCGGCGAGCTCGGGCGAGGGGGCGGCGAGCGCGGGGGATGCGGCAAGCGCCAAGGCGAATGCCGCGGCGGAAGAGCATTTCATTTCAGCACCATTGGACCCTGTCGTTGAACTTCAGGTGAACCCACGGCCTCAGGCGAAAGTAAAGGACCCATGACCTATACGGCTGATTTCCAGGTCGCCACGTCCCAAAATATCCATTCCGATAAGCACCTCGAAGGTCTGTCCAGGCGAGCAACCGATTCCCAGCAATTCATCAGGCAAAACATGGGGAAGAGAATTTTCATCCTGCGGGTCGGGAAATAGTCCGAGGCGAAACTGGAATCGACGCGCAACATAGTCTCCACCCGGCGTAGTGATAATGGTCTTGCCGAGGCGCGGAAGTTGCAGTTCCGTCGCGATGGAGGGCACGATGCCGGTGGAGACCGCGCCCGTATCGATCAAACCGCGAGCAAATCGCATTCGCGTCGGATCAGGGGCATCTTCGGGCGGAAGAATGGCAACGCGGATCAGTATCTGCGCGCGGTCGTGCGTAAACCTAACGACCGGCATGCGAGAAGAAGCCAAGGTCGATCGGCTCCTCCATCACCTCCTGAACCGAAAACAGACCATCGGAATAGTTTTCTCGGCCATAACGAGCGGCATCCGTGACCGTGTCGAAAAACGCGATGACCGACTGATTCTTCAGCAGCACGAAGCGTCGCGGCTGCTCGCGCAGAAGCTCTGCCAGATTGCGTCGGAAGAAGTCGTAATTGGCATCGATCTCGCGATCTAGATTGTCGGGCTGCATCGAAGTCTCCCCGAGGTTCCTTAGCATCTATCTCACAGCCGCAGGTGCCACCGAGTCCGGCCGTTCCAAAAACGAGTCGAGCCGTGCCGCAGCCATCAGATCGCATGCCCCTCGCGGTCCATCAGCACCTCGCGCCGGCCGACATGGTCGGGGCTGCCGACCACGCCTTCCTTCTCCATCCGCTCGATCAGCCGCGCCGCGCTGTTGTACCCGACGCGCAGCTGGCGCTGGACATAGCTGGTCGAGGCCTTCTGGCTCTCGGCGACGATCTGCACCGCGCGGCGATAGAGCTGGTCCTCGGGGCTGTCGTCGCCGGTCGGCGCGCCGTCGAGCGCATAGCCGCCGTCCTCGGGCTCCTCGGTCACCGCCGAGATATATTCGGGCGACCCTTGCGCGCGCCAATGGTCGGCGACGGCGCGGACCTCGTCGTCGGACACGAACGGCCCGTGGACGCGCGCGACCTGCTTGCCGCCGGGCATATAGAGCATGTCGCCCTTGCCGAGCAGCTGCTCGGCCCCCTGCTCGCCCAAGATCGTGCGCGAATCGATCTTGCTGGTAACCTGGAAGCTGATCCGCGTCGGCAGGTTGGCCTTGATCACCCCGGTGATGACGTCGACCGACGGGCGCTGCGTCGCCATGATCAGGTGGATGCCCGCCGCGCGCGCCTTCTGCGCGAGCCGCTGGATCAGGAACTCGACCTCCTTGCCCGCGGTCATCATCAGATCGGCGAGCTCGTCGACCACCACCACGATCTGCGGCAGCACCTCGAAATCGAGCTGCTCCTCCTCGTAGATCGGCTGGCCCGATTCGGCGTCGTAGCCGGTCTGCACCTTGCGCCCGAGCTTCTGTCCCTTGGCCTGCGTCGCGCGCACCTTGTCGTTGAAGCTCGCCAGCCCGCGCACGCCGATCGAGGCCATCATGCGATAGCGGTCCTCCATCTGCTCGACCGCCCATTTGAGCGCGCGGATCGCCTTGGCCGGCTCGGTCACCACCGGCGACAGCAGATGCGGGATCCCGTCGTAGATGCTCAATTCGAGCATCTTGGGGTCGATCATGATCATCCGGCACTGATCGGGCGTGAGCCGATAGAGCAAAGACAGGATCATGCAATTGAGACCGACCGACTTGCCCGATCCGGTCGTCCCCGCGACGAGCAGGTGCGGCATCGGCGCCAGATCGGCGATCACCGGGTCGCCGGCGATGTTCTTGCCGAGGATCAGCGGCAGCGCCGCATTCTGATCCTCGAACATGTGGCTCGCGACGAGCTCGCTCAGCACCACGCCCTCGCGCCGCGCATTGGGCAGCTCGATCCCGATCACGCTCCTGCCCGGGATCGTCGCGACGCGCGCCGACAGCGCCGACATGTTGCGCGCGATGTCGTCGGCCAGCGCGACCACCCGGCTCGCCTTGACGCCCGAGGCGGGCTCGAGCTCGTACATCGTCACGACCGGGCCGGGGCGGACCTCGATGATCGATCCCTTGACGTGGAAATCGTCGAGCACCGATTCGAGCAGCCGCGCGTTGCGCTCGATCGCGGCCTTGTCGATCGTGATCCCGCTCGACGGCGGCGCGGGCTTGAGCAGGTCGAGCGTGGGGAGGACATATTTGTCGCGCAGGTCGAGCGAGGCCTGGCGCTCGCGCTGCTGGCGGCGCGTGCCCGCGCTGGCGGGCTTGCGGTCGGCGATGATCGGGCGCGCGGCGTCGCGCGGCGCCGGCGGCGCGA
>CAXTMX010000103.1:0-6436 GCA_964245585.1 uncultured Sphingomonadaceae bacterium
TGTTCCTGATGTGGCTCGGCGAGCAGATCACCAGCCGCGGCATCGGCAACGGCGTGTCGCTGATCATCATGGCCGGGATCGTCGCGCATCTGCCGACCGCGCTCGCCAACCTGTTCGAGGGCGGGCGCACCGGATCGATGTCGACCGGCGTGATCCTCGCGCTGCCGCTGGTCGTGCTCGGGCTGATCGGCTTCATCTGCTTCATGGAGCGCGCGCAGCGGCGCGTGCTGATCCAATATCCCAAGCGCCAGACGCAGCGCGGCAGCATGCAGGCCGAAAAGAGCCATCTGCCGCTCAAGATCAACACCGCCGGCGTGATCCCGCCGATCTTCGCCTCGTCGCTGCTGCTGATGCCGCTGACGATCGCGCAGTTCGCCGGGCAGCACACGGCGGGCGAGAGCCGCTGGGGCGACTTCCTGATCTCGGTGACGACGCTGCTGCAGCACGGATCGCCGCTGTACATGGCGCTCTACGCTGGCGGGATCATCTTCTTCTGCTTCTTCTACACCGCGGTGATCTTCAATCCGGAGGAGACCGCCGACAATCTCAAGCGCTACGGCGGCTTCATTCCCGGCATCCGCCCGGGCAAGAGCACCGGCGATTATCTCGATTATGTGCTGACCCGGATCACCGTGATCGGCGCGGCCTATCTGACGCTGATCTGCCTCGTCCCCGAATTCCTGATCAGCCGGATGGGCATCCCCTTCTATCTCGGCGGCACCAGCCTGCTGATCGTGGTCAACGTGACGATGGACACGGTGACGCAGATCCAAAGCCACTTGCTCGCGCATCAATATGGCGATTTGATCAAGAAAGCGAAGCTCAAGGGCGGCATGCGACGTTGATCCTTGGGCAAGAGGGGGGAGCCATGAACATCATCCTGCTCGGCCCGCCGGGCGCGGGGAAGGGCACGCAGGCCAGCCGGCTCGAGCAGGAGCGCGGCATGGTCCAGCTTTCGACCGGCGACATGCTGCGCGCCGCGGTCGCCGCGGAAACGCCGGTCGGGCTGCAGGCGAAAGCGGTGATGGCGTCGGGCGGGCTCGTGTCCGACGACATCGTGATCGGCATCATCGCCGACCGGCTCGACGCCGGGGTCGACCGGGGCTTCATCCTCGACGGTTTCCCGCGCACCACGCCGCAGGCCGAGGCGCTCGACGGGCTGCTGACGGCCAAGGCGATGAAGCTCGATCATGTGATCGAGCTCGAGGTCGACGAGGCGGCGCTCGTCGACCGCGTCACCGGCCGCTTCACCTGCGCCAAATGCGGCGAAGGCTATCACGACCGCTACAAATTGCCGAAGACGGCGGGCGTATGCGACGTGTGCGGATCGACCGAGTTCAAGCGCCGTCCCGACGACAATGAGGCGACGGTGCGGACGCGCATGGCCGAATATCGCGCCAAGACCGCGCCGATCCTGCCCTACTACGACGCGCGCGGGATCGTCAGCCGGATCGACGGCATGGCCGATATCGCGCATGTCAGCGATGCCATCGAGGCGATCCTCGACCATCGCGGATGACGGCCGCGAAGCGGGCCGGGGCGCTCGCGCCTCGCCCGCTCGCCGTCATCGTCCTGCTGGGGGCGCTGGTCCGGCTGTGGGGGCTGGGCGCGGTGCCGGCAGGACTTAATCAGGACGAGGCGTCGATCGCCTATGACGCGTGGAGCCTGCTCCACTTCGGCGTCGATCGCAACGGCCAGCCCTGGCCGATCCACCTGATCGCCTGGGGCAGCGGCCAGAACGCGCTCTATGCCTATCTGTCCTTTCCCTTCCTGCTCGGGGGCACGAGCCCGCTCGCGATCCGATTGTGCCAGGCGCTGGTCGGGATCGCGACGCTGCCGCTGGTCTATTGGGTCGCGGCACGGATCTTCGACCGGCGCGTCGGGCTGGTCGCGGCAGCGATGGTCGCGTTCAGCCCGTGGCACGTGATCCTGTCGCGCTGGGCGCTCGAATCGAACCTGGTGGTGGGTGTGTTCCTCGCGGGCTTCGCCTGTCTGCTGGCGAAGCGTTCCTGGGGCCTGTACGCCGGTGCCGCGCTGTTCGCGCTGTCGCTCTACGCTTATGGCAGCGCCTATGTCGCGGCGCCGCTGATGCTGGCGACGGCGCTCGGCCTCGGCTTTTGGAACGGGTCGATCGCGCCGCGCAGGGCGCTCCTGGCAGCGGCGATCTTCGCGCTGCTGGCGTTGCCGATCGCGTCGTTCGTCCTGTCCAACAGCCTGCGCGGGCCGCCGCTCGCGATCGGGCCGCTGACCGTGCCGCAGCTCCCGTCGGTGCCGCGGTACGAGACCCAGGTTGCGATCGGTGCCGATGGCCGGCTCGTCACGCTGGCGAAGCATTTCGCGAAGCTGATCGCGACCGTGTTCGGCGAGGCCGGCCGGCGGACGTCGAACACGATTCAGCCGTTCGGCGTGTTCTACCATCTGCTGCCGCTGCTCGCGCTGGGGGGTATCGTGGCGATGGTGCGCGATCGCGCCGCGCTCGACGGGCGCCGGCTGCTGCTGCTCGGCTGGATTGTCGCCTGCATCCCGATCGGGCTCATCCAGCGCGTCAACATCAACCGCATCAACCTGATCTTCGTGCCCTTGCTGATCTGCGCCGCGTTCGCCGTGGTCGCGCTCGAGCGCCGCTGGCGCCGCACGTGGCTGATGCCGGCGGCCGCCGCGGCGCTGGCAGTCGCGTTCACTGCTTTCTCGCTGAGCTATTGGCGCGTCGGCCGCGCGCACGCGATCGCCTCGTTCGACGCCGGCCTGATACCGGCGATCGCCGCGGCCGGCCCGGGCCAGCTGTGCGTCACCAATCGCGAGAAGATGGCCTATATCTATGCGCTGCTCGCCGATCGCACCGACCCGCGTCGCTTCGCGGCGACGGTGCGCTACGTCGATCCGCAGGCGCCGTTCCGGCAAGTGATTTCGTTCGATCGGTTCGTGTTCGGGCTTGGCCGATGCAGGCGCGGCACTGCGGCCTATGTGCTGGCACCGGGCGACGGGGTGCCGGCCGGCGCCGTCGTGCGCGCGGCGGTCGAGCGCTATCGCATCGCGCGGCCGGCTGCGCTGTAGAGCGAAGTCGAGTTAGGTCGAATCACCCGTCGCCGTTCGGCTGAGCTTGTCGAAGCCCTCCCCTTACTGTTGTCGAGAAGAAGGAGAGCCCTTCGACAAGCTCAGGGCGAACGGCGGTAGAGTGGATCAACTCAGGTCGAAATCGCTGAGGCGGAGCCGCTTTGCCCTTTCGCGAGCTATGCTATGCAGATTGGCGGCGCGACTCAGCGCAAAAAAAGCGAGGGGCAGGAGCAAATGGCGGTCACCGACCATGTCGATCTTCCGACGTTCATCGAGGGTGTGAAAAAGCGCAACCCGGGGCAGCCCGAGTTCGTCCAGGCGGTCCAGGAGGTCGCGGAGGACATCTACGACTTCATCGAGGACAAGGAGCAGTATCACGAATATCAGATCCTGCGCCGCATCGCCGAGCCCGACCGCGTGATCTCGTTCCGCGTCGTATGGGAGGACGACAACAACAATATCCGCGTCCAGCGCGGCTGGCGCGTCCAGAACAACAATGCGATCGGGCCCTATAAGGGCGGCATCCGCTTCCACCCCTCGGTCACCGAGAGCGTGCTCAAGTTCCTCGCGTTCGAGCAGACGTTCAAGAACGCGCTGACCGGCCTGCCGATGGGCGGCGGCAAAGGCGGATCGAACTTCAATCCCAGGGGCAAGAGCGATCACGAGGTGATGCGCTTCTGCCAGAGCTTCATGACCGAGCTCTACCGTCATGTCGGCGCGGACGTCGACGTGCCGGCGGGCGACATCGGCGTCGGCGGGCGCGAGATCGGCTACATGTTCGGCCAGTACAAGCGCATCACCAACGAGTTCACCGGCGTGCTGACCGGCAAGGGCCTCGAATATGGCGGCTCGCTGATCCGTACCGAGGCGACCGGCTATGGCGCGGTCTATTTCCTCCAGAACATGCTCGAGAATCTGGGCAATTCGGTCGAGGGCAAGACCGCGGTGATCTCGGGCTCGGGCAATGTCGCGACGCACGCCGCGGAGAAGATCAACCAGCTCGGCGGCAAGGTGCTGACCTTCTCCGATTCGGAAGGGTTCGTTCACGATCCCGACGGGATCACGCAGGAAAAGGTCGATTGGGTCAAGGTGCTCAAGACCAAGCGCCGCGGCCGCATCTCGGACTATGCCAAGGAGTTCACCGGCGCGACCTTCCACGCCGGCAAGACGCCGTGGGGCGTGCCGTGCGACGTCGCCTTGCCGTGCGCGACGCAGAACGAACTGCTCGGCCCCGACGCCGACACGCTGGTCAGGAACGGCTGCATCGCGGTCAGCGAGGGCGCCAACATGCCGACCAACCTCGACGGCGTGCACGCGTTCAAGCAGGCGCGCATCCTCTACGCGCCGGGCAAGGCGGCCAACGCCGGCGGCGTCGCCGTCTCCGGCCTCGAGATGAGCCAGAATTCGGCGCGCATCTCGTGGAAGGAGGCCGAGCTCCAGCAGCTGCTCAAGGATATCATGTCGGGCATCCACAAGAGCTGCGCCGAATATGGCGGCGAGGCGGGATCGAAGCATATCGATTATGTCCGCGGCGCGAACATCGCCGGGTTCAAGAAAGTGGCGGACGCGATGCTGGCTTACGGGGTGGTTTGACCTGACGGAGCGGGCGGGCTCCGCCCCCGTTCCGGGGCTTCCCCGCGCGATGAAGAATTTGTCATGGAGCGTTCGCCGTCCGGCCGGGATGACGGTGCTAGTCCTCAGCCCGTGGCGCGGATGATCGCGTCACCGATTGGAGAGTTAGACCATGACGTTCAAGCTCCTCGCGCCGATCGCGGCGCTCGCGGTCCTCGCGGTCCCGGCCTATGCCGCGACCGACGCCACCGCGACGACCACGACCGCGACCAAGCCGATGCACGCCAAGAAGGCGGTGCATCACAAGGTCAAGAAGACCACCAAGACGACCACCACCACGACCAACCCCTGATCGTCCCCTGCGGACTCCCGAGGTAGGTCCTGCCGTCCGGCGGTTCCCCCGACCGCCGGACGGCCTTCCTCGCGGAGCGTCTCTGTACGCCGGCGAGCGGCCGCTCTATGGATCAGGCGAAAGGCGCGCGATGGGCCGCAAGATCCTCCTCGTCGAAGACGATAGCGAGACCGCCTTCTATCTCGCCAAGGGCCTGACCGAGCAAGGTCATGTCGTCGATCGCGCCGCCGACGGGCGTGATGGCCTGTTCCTCGCCAGCGATCCGCAGTTCGATCTCGTCATTCTCGATCGCATGGTGCCGGGCCTCGACGGACTCGCGGTGCTCCGCGCGATGCGCGCCGCGGGCGTGACCACGCCGGTGCTGATCCTGTCGGCGCTGGGATCGGTCGACGATCGCATCGAGGGGCTCGATTGCGGTTCGGACGACTATCTCACCAAGCCGTTTTCGTTCGCCGAGCTGCTGGCGCGCGCTAACGCGCTGCTGCGTCGCGCCGACGGCAAGGCAGGTGCGCAGGCCGAGACGCGGCTGGCCGTCGGCGATCTCGAGCTTGACCTGCTCGGCCGGGTCGTACGTCGCGCCGGACAGGTGATCGAGCTCAAGCCGCGCGAATATCGCCTGCTCGAATATCTCGCGCGCAACGCCGGCCGCGTCGTCACGCGCACGATGATGCTCGAGCAGGTGTGGGAATATCATTTCGATCCGGGCACCAACGTCGTCGACGTCCACGTCGGGCGGTTGCGGCGCAAGCTCGAAGAAGGCTTCGACTCGCCGATTCTGCACACCGTGCGCGGCGCGGGCTATCGCCTCGCCGCTGCCGGCTGATGCGTCGGCCCTGGGCCGCGCGCGGCATCCCGACGAGCGTGCGCATCGCCGCGCTGGCGGCGGTTCTCGCTTTGCTCTCCAACCTCGCGGTGATCGGTTTCATCCACTGGCGTACCGCCGACGATGCGCTGGGCTTGTTGCGCGTGCGCGTCACGGAGGAAGCGGTCGCGCTCGCGCAAGTCTATCGCTCGGGCGGCGAGAAAGCGTTGCGGAGTGCGATCGCCGATTCGCTCGAAGACGCCGATCCGCAGATGCTGGTCGGGCTCGTCGCCGCCGACGGCCGGATTCTCGCGGGCAATCTGCGCGAACGGCTGAGCAAAGTGGACCGCGCCACGGGGGCGTTCCAGATCGGCGAGATGCGATCGCAGGACGATGCGATGCCGGTCGAGACCGGCTTCATCGTCCGGCGGCTGCGTGGCGGCAACTGGCTGGTCAGCGGGCGGGGCTTTGGCGAGGGCCTGGCGTTGCAGCGGATCCTGCAGCGCTCGCTGCTGGTCGCATTGGCGGTGTCGCTGTTGTTCGGCTTGGCGTGCGGCTTGATAGTCGCGCGCTATGTCGGGCGGCGCGTCGCGGCGCTCGCCGGCGTGGTGGATGGCGTGGGCGGCGGCGACCGACCGCGGCCCGCGCCGGTGTGC
>CAXTMX010000104.1:0-6425 GCA_964245585.1 uncultured Sphingomonadaceae bacterium
CGCGCCGCCGAGAGTTGCGCGTCACGCCGTTGCCGCTGCGATGCGGGCGCGGAAAAGGTCGTGTCGGTGCAGCTGTTCACGAAGACGCCGCTGGGCGGGCCGCCCGACCGGCCGGTCACGCTGGTGATCGACGCCACGACGCCGCTCGGCGCGAATTGGGAATTCGTCGAGAAAGGCGCGTTCATCCGCGACGATATCGGCGTCACCACGCTGACCAGCGCGATCGCCGGGGGCAAGGTGATCCGGGTCCACACCACCACCGCGGCCGGCGCGCCGATCGACGCGACCTTTGCCGGACCGCCCTCGGCCGAGCCGGTCAGGGGGGTGCTCGCCGCCTGCGGCTATACGCTCGGCCTGCCCCCGGTCCGCGCGGCCAAGCCGGCGCCGACGCCGAAGAAGTGAGGATCGGCCGGCTGAACCATGTCGGGGTGGCGACGGCGTCGATCGCCGATGCCGTCCCGTACTGGCGCGACGTGATGGGCGCGACCGCGATCGGCGAGCCGTTCGACTTGCCCGCGCAAGGCGTGAAGGTGTGCTTCGTCGACACGCCGAACACGCAGATCGAGCTGATCGAGCCGCTGAGCGCCGACTCGCCGATCGCCGCGTTCATCGCCAGGAATCCGGCGGGCGGGCAGCATCATGTCTGCTACGAGGTGCCGGACATTGACGAGGCCAAGGCGTGGTTCGAGGCGAAGGGCGCGAAGGTGCTCGGCGAGCCGCGGATCGGCGCGCACGGTACGCCGATCTTCTTCGTCCACCCGCGCGACATGGGCGGCGTGCTGACCGAGTTCATGGAGACGCCGAAGGGGCATTGAGTTGCCCGCAACGTCCGTTCGTGCTGAGCTTTTCGAAGCACGTGCGCGCAACACGCCCTTCGACAGGCTCGGGGCGAACGGAGTAACCTGATGAGCGACGACCACATCCTGACCGAGCGGCGCGGCGATGTGCTCGTCGTGACGCTCGACCGGCCCGACCGGCTCAACGCCGCCCCGCCGGCGATGTTCGTCGAAATCGCGAAGGCGCTCGATGACCTCGGCGATGCGCGCGCGGTGCTGATTGCCGGGGCGGGGCGGGCGTTCTGCTCGGGCGCTGATGTCGGCGGCGGCGCGCTCGGCAGCGAGGATCCGGGCAACGCGACCCATGCCGCGCTGACGCAGAGCTACAATCCCACGCTGGCGGCGATCGCCGATCTCGGCGTGCCCGTCGTGTCCGCCGTGCGCGGGCCGGCGGCCGGGATCGGGTGCAGCCTCGCGCTCGCCGCCGATTTCTGCGTCGCGAGTGAGACCGCCTATTTCCTCCAGGCGTTCGTCAATATCGGGCTGGTGCCCGATGGCGGCGCGAGCTGGATGCTGACGCGGCTGATCGGCCGTCCGCGCGCGACCGAGATGATGATGCTCGGGGAGCGGGTGCCGGCGGCCAAGGCGCTCGACTGGGGGATGATCCATCGTGTGGTGGACGACGAGATGCTCGATCATGAGGCGTTCGCGCTCGCCGAGCGGCTGGCGGCGGGGCCGACGGTGGCGCTCGGGCTGATGCGGCGCCAGCTCCACGCCGCGCTGGCCGACGATTACGACGGCGCGATGCGGCGCGAGGCCGAGAACCAGCGCATGGCACGGGGGACGGCGGATTCGATGGAGGGCGGGATGGCGTTCCTCCAGAAGAGGAAGGCCGAGTTCAAAGGCCAATGATCCGTTCGCCCTGAGCTTGTCGAAGGGCTGTACTTTTTCGTCAGAAAGAGCAGGGCTTCGACAAGCTCAGCCCGAACGGTCTATTGGAAAAATATGACGGATACACCGACAACCGACGATTGGGCCGCGCTTGCCGCAAAGGAAGTGAAGGGCGCCGATCTCACCTGGCACACGCCCGAGGGGATCGCGGTCAAGCCGCTCTACACCGCCGCCGACGTCACCGAAGACCCCGGCCTGCCCGGCTTCGCGCCGTTCACGCGCGGCGTGCGTGCGTCGATGTATGCCGGGCGGCCGTGGACGGTTCGCCAATATGCCGGCTTCTCGACCGCCGAGCAATCGAACGCTTTCTACCGCCGCAACCTCGCCGCCGGGCAGAAGGGGCTCTCGGTCGCGTTCGACCTCGCGACGCACCGCGGCTACGACAGCGACCATCCGCGCGTCACCGGCGACGTCGGCAAGGCGGGGGTCGCGATCGACACGATCGACGACATGAAGATCCTGTTCGACGGCATCCCGCTCGACAGGATGTCGGTCAGCATGACGATGAACGGGGCGGTGATCCCGATCCTCGCCTTCTTCATCGTCGCGGGCGAGGAGCAGGGGGTCGATCAGAGCCAGCTCGACGGCACCATCCAGAACGACATCCTCAAGGAGTTCATGGTCCGCAACACGTACATCTACCCGCCCGAGCCGAGCATGCGGATCATCGCCGACATCATCGGCTACACCTCGGCGCGCATGCCCAAATTCAACTCGATCTCGATCTCGGGCTATCACATCCAGGAAGCCGGCTCGACGATCGTCCAGGAGCTCGCCTTCACGCTCGCCGACGGCATGGCGTATGTGCGCGCGGCACAGGCCGCCGGGCTCGACATCGATGCGTTCGCCGGGCGGCTGTCGTTCTTCTTCAACGTCGGCATGAACTTCTTCATGGAAATCGCCAAGCTGCGCGCGGCGCGGCTGCTGTGGCATCGCGCGATGACGCAATTGGGCGCCAAGCTCGACCGCTCGAAGATGCTGCGCACGCACTGCCAGACGTCGGGGGTGTCGCTGCAGGAGCAGGACCCCTACAACAACGTCGTCCGTACCACGGTCGAGGCGATGGCGGCGGCGCTGGGCGGGACTCAGAGCCTCCACACCAACGCGCTCGACGAGGCGGTCGCGCTGCCGACCGATTTCACCGCCCGCATCGCGCGCAACACGCAGATCGTGCTGCAGGAGGAAACCGGCATCACCCGCGTCGCCGATCCGCTCGGCGGCAGCTATTATATCGAGGCGCTGACCGCCGAGCTCGCCGACAAGGCCTGGGCGCTGATCGAGCGCGCCGAGGCGGATGGCGGGATGGCGAACGCGGTCGCCAAGGACTGGCCCAAGGCGATGATCGAGGAAGCCGCCGCCGCGAAGCAGGCGCGGGTCGACCGCGGCGAGGACGTGATCGTCGGGGTCAACAAGTACCGGCTGGCCGAGGAAGCGCATCTCGACATTCTCGACGTCGACAACCACGCCGTGCGCGAGGCGCAGGTCGCGCGGATCGCGGCGGTCAAGGCGGGGCGCGACGAGGCCGCGTGCCAGGCAGCGCTGGAGGCGTTGCGGGCTGGTGCGCGCCATACCCCTACCGTTCGCCCTGAGCCCGTCGAAGGGCTGTCTTCATCTTCGGAAGGAAGTGCAGGGCTTCGACAGGCTCAGGGCGAACGGAATTGGGAGCGATTTAATTTGCTCGCGCTCGCCGTCGACTGCGCCCGCGCCCGCGCGACGCTGGGCGAAATCTCCACGGCGATGGAGGATGTGTTCGGGCGCTACGGCACCAATCCCACGCCGGTCAGCGGCATCTATGGCGGCGCGTACGATCAGGACGCGCGCTGGGACAACCTGCTGTCCGGGGTCGCCGCGACCGGGCGGCGCCTCGGCCGCAAGCCGCGGATGCTCGTCGCCAAGATGGGCCAGGACGGGCACGACCGCGGCGCCAACCTGGTCAGCAGCATGTTCGGCGATCTCGGGTTCGAGGTCGTCCCCGGCCCGCTGTTTCAGACGCCGCAGGAAGCCGCGGTGCTCGCGCTGGAACAGGACGTCGATGTGGTCGGCGCCTCCAGCCTCGCCGCCGGGCACAAGACGCTGATCCCCGAGCTGATCGGCATCTTACGCGACGCCGGCCGCGCCGACATCAAGGTCATCGCCGGCGGCGTGATCCCCGCGCAGGACTACGACTTCCTGCGCGCGGCCGGGGTGCAGGCGATCTTCGGTCCCGGCACCAACCTCGTCAAGGCGGCCGAGGACGTGCTGCGCCTGCTCGGCCACAACATGCCGCCCGAAAGCGAGGCGGCGGAATAATATGCCCACGGTCCTGCGGATCGGTGCTTTCCGCCTCTATTTCTACAGTCACGAGCCGAACGAACCGCCGCATATCCATGTCGATCGCGGCGATGCGACGATCAAGGTATGGCTCGACAACGGCGAGGTCGCGAAGAGCCGCGGCTTTCGCGCGCACGAAATCGGTGGCATCGTCGCGATGGTCGATGCGCATCGCGCGCACCTGCTGGAGGCATGGCATGAATATTTCGGCTAGGGTCACCGACGAGCGTGTGCTCGACGTGCGGTGCGACGACGCCAGTCTGATCGTCGACCTGATGGACGGGCGGACCATTTCGGTGCCGCTCGCATGGTATCCGCGCCTGCTCCACGCTAGCGCCGAGCAACGCGCCGTCTGGGAGAGAGCGGGGGGCGGCTATGGTATCCATTGGCCCGAAATCGACGAGGACCTGAGCACCGACGGATTGCTGCGCGGGGCGCCGGCGCCCGCGAAGGCGGCGTAGCGATGTCGCGAAACGACAGGACCCGCGACGAGATCGCCGCGCTGTTCGACCTGCCGTTCACCGAGCTCGTGTTCCGCGCCGCTTCGGTCCACCGCGAGCATCATGCGGCGAACGAGGTCCAGCTCTCGACGTTGCTCTCGATCAAGACCGGCGGCTGTCCGGAGGATTGCGGCTATTGCTCGCAATCCGCGCACGCCGACACCGGGCTCAAGGCGACCAAGCTGATGGACGTCCGCGCGGTGCTGCAGGCGGCGGCGCAGGCGCGCGACAACGGCTCGACCCGCTTCTGCATGGGCGCGGCGTGGCGCAATCCCAAGGACAGGGACATTCCGGCGCTCGCGCAGATGGTGCGCGGGGTGCGCCAGATGGGGATGGAGACCTGCATGACGCTCGGCATGCTGACGGGCGCGCAGGCGGCGGCGCTGGGCGAGGCGGGGCTCGATTACTACAACCACAATATCGACACCTCGCCCGAACGCTATGGCGAGGTCATCACGACGCGCAGCTTCGCCGACCGGCTCGATACGCTGGCGAACGTGCGCGAGGCCGGGATCAACGTATGCTGCGGCGGGATCGTCGGGATGGGCGAGACGCGCGCCGACCGCATCGGCTTCATCCACGCGCTGGCGAGCCTGCCGGTGCATCCGGAAAGCGTGCCGATCAACGCATTGGTGCCGGTCAGGGGCACGGTGCTGGGCGACATGCTCGCCGACACGCCGCTCGCGAAGATCGACGATATCGAGTTCGTCCGCACCGTCGCCGCCGCGCGGATCACGATGCCGGGCAGCATGGTGCGGCTCAGCGCGGGCCGCGAAAGCATGAGCGAGGCGACGCAGGCGTTGTGTTTCCTGGCGGGCGCGAACTCGATCTTCACTGGGGACAAATTGCTGACCGCGGGGAACGCCGGCGAGGACCAGGATGCGGCG
Organism: uncultured Sphingomonadaceae bacterium; assembly: GCA_964245585.1. Taxonomy (GTDB): domain Bacteria; phylum Pseudomonadota; class Alphaproteobacteria; order Sphingomonadales; family Sphingomonadaceae; genus Solisphingomonas. Next base: position 5,425 of record CAXTMX010000104.1, read on the forward strand.
TTGTTCGCTAAGCTCGGGCTGACGCCGATGGCGGCGGAGCAGCGGGTGGTGGAGGCGGCAGAGTGAGCGAATTACCGTCACAGGAAGACGTCGAGATCAAGCTACTGCGCTTTTTGCGCGATCACGGCGGCTCGATGAAGCCCAAAGGTGTTTATGATCCGTTGGCTGATATCTTTTCGCTCACGCAAAACCAAAGAAATGCAACTTTGCCGCGCGATGGCCGAAACGCTTGGGAAAATCGCGTGCAATGGGCACGGAATGAGTTGGCCAAGAAAGGCCTACTTTCTCGGCGGCATCATGGCCAATGGGTGCTGACAGAAGACGGTGAAATCGCGTCGCAGCACAATACGAACAAACCTGTTCGCTTGTCCGAGCCCAAACTAGGCAGCCCAAGAATCAACCGCGCTCCGGAACCAAGAATGTTCAAGAAAATCCTGGTCGCCAATCGCGGTGAGATTGCGTGCCGCGTGTTCCGCACCGCGAAGAAGATGGGACTTGCGACGGTAGCGGTCTATTCGGATGCCGATGCGCGCAGCCCGCACGTGCTGATGGCGGACGAGGCGGTGCGGCTGGGGCCGGCGCCGGCGGCGGAGTCCTACCTCAAGGCCGAGCTGATCCTCGACGCGGCGCGAATCACCGGGGCTGACTGCATCCATCCCGGCTACGGCTTCCTGTCGGAGCGCGAGAGCTTCGCGCGAGCCTGCGCCGACGCCGGGATCGCCTTCGTCGGCCCGCCGCCGGGCGCGATCGCGGCGATGGGCGACAAGATCGAATCGAAGAAGCTGGCCAAGCAGGCCGGGGTCAACGTCGTCCCCGGCTTCCTGGGCGAGATCGCCGACACCGACGCCGCGGTGAAGATCGCCGGCGATATCGGCTATCCGGTGATGATGAAGGCGTCGGCCGGCGGCGGCGGCAAGGGGATGCGGCTCGCCTGGTCCGAGCAGGACGTCCGTGAGGGCTTCGAGGCCACCAAACGCGAAGGCCTCGCCAGCTTCGGCGAC
>CAXTMX010000105.1:0-6212 GCA_964245585.1 uncultured Sphingomonadaceae bacterium
ATCGTCGTCGGCGCGGTGCTGGTGCCGGGGGCGAGCGGCGCGACGCTGCTCGGCCCGGCGGAAGTGATCGACGGCTCGGCGGGCCGGCTGGGGCTGCTGCTCGACCAGGCGGCGCAGACGCGCGCGCCGACGACGATCGTCCGCCGCGCGATCGCGCCGCCGCCGCGCGCGGACCCTGGCGACCGGCGCACCACCGCGCATGTCGGGCAGCTGCTGCTCGTCGTGCTGACGATGATCCTGGCGGGCATGCTGCTGTCCAACCTGATCGAGGAGAAATCGAACAAGGTGATCGAGGTGCTGGCCGCCGCGGTGCCGGTCGACGCCATTTTCGTGGGCAAATTGATCGCGATGCTCGGCATGTCGCTGACCGGGATCGCGGTCTGGTCGGGGATCGCGACGCTCGGCTTTATCGCGCTGAGCGCGGCCGGGGTGATCCCGCCCGGCTTCGCCTTGCCCGCGCCGGCGCTCGGCTGGGCGGGGTTCGCCGCGCTCGGCGTGGTCTATTTCACCGCCTCCTACCTGCTGCTCGGCGCGGTGTTCCTCGGCATCGGCGCGCAGGCATCGACGGTGCGCGAGGTGCAGACGCTGTCGATGCCGGTGACGATGGGCCAGCTCGTGGTGTTTGCGTTCGCATCGTCGGCGATCAGCGATCCCGACGGCGGCGTCGCGCGGGCCGCGGCGGTGTTCCCGTGGAGCTCGCCCTTCGTGATGCTCGCGCGCGCCGCGCTCGACGGCGGCTGGTGGCCGCACGCGCTGGCGCTGGTGTGGCAGGCGGGGTGGATCGTGATCATCATCCGCTTCGCCGCGGGCCGGTTCCGCCGCTCGGTGCTCAACGTCAGGACCGCGCCGGCCCGCAAGGCGCGCTGATCCGTCCATTGCCGGTTCAGCCGCGCGCGGGCATAAGGCATTGAACGGAGAGCAAGATGACCTTCACGCGACGCGAACTGATGATCGGCGGCGGCACCGTGATCGCGTTTGCCGCATTTCTCGGCTCGCGCATGTTCGCGAGCCCGGCGAGCGCGAAGGAGCGCTTCCCGGTGATGCACAGCGATGCCGAGTGGAAGCAGCTGCTCGGGCCGGGGGCCTATGCCGTGCTGCGCCGCGAGGCGACCGAGGCGCCGGGGACGAGCGCGCTGCTCGACGAGCATCGCGCGGGCACGTTCGTCTGCGCCGGCGACGGACAGCCGTTGTTCTCGTCGAAGACCAAGTTCGACAGCGGCACCGGCTGGCCGAGCTTCTGGGCGCCGCTGCCGCACGGCGTCGCCACGCGCAACGATTCGACGCTCGGCATCGCGCGCACCGAGGTCCATTGCACGCGCTGCGGCGGGCATCTCGGCCATGTGTTCGACGACGGCCCGCGCCCGACCGGGCTGCGCTATTGCATGAACGGCGTGGCGATGAAGTTCGTCGCGGGCAAAGCCTAAGGCATAGCGAGATTCATTCGACTCCCGTGTCGTGAGGGGAAGCGCGTTGGCGCGATCGGGTGTCGCGCTCCTGGCAGAGCGTAACCCCCCAAGCCCCGTAGCTTGCCACCAAGGCCGGCAGCGCGGCCAACTTCTTGCTAACCAATATGTGTTTATGGGCGGCAATGGCATCGAGTTTCGCGCCCGCGCAGCAATCCCGCACATTAGCCGGAAGCGACCCCCAGCAGCGCGCCTTTCGCCCCGGCTATGTCGCCTTCGGCTTGGCCGCGGCAGCCCTCCTCGCCGCGATCCTGTTTACGGACTTCGTCGTGAATGGCTCGCTCCTCGCGTGTTTGCTGCGTCTTTCGATCATGTTGTCGACGGTGTACCCGCTCCGACGGCTGGGCCAGACGCGGGTGGCGCTCGGCATCGAGATCGTCGCGCTGAGCACCGGCTTTTCCTTTGTCGCGGCGCTGCTCAGTCTCGTTCTTGCGGCGTCAGGGTTTCCCTTTGCCGATGCTCTGCTCGCTCGCACGGACGCGATTCTGTTCGGGTCGTGGATCTGGCCGACTACGCTGCAGATCGCCGTGACCCATCCCCGCCTCGTGCAGTATCTTTCCGTGATCTACGATACGTTGAATCTTCAAGCACCGATCCTCCTGGCGCTGCTCCTGGCGGCCGGCAAGCCCGATCGGGCGCGGATCTTCGCCACCGCATGGATGTTGACGCTCGGCGGCACGATCCTGATTTCACCGCTCACGCCCGCGGTCGGCACCTATATCTATCACGGCGTCACCCCGGCCAGCGTTCCCGGCATCAGCCAATTTCTCTTCTGGGATCACGTCGGAGTGCTTGCCGCGGTGCGCGGTGGAGAGCTGAGACGGTTGGGCATGGAAACGCTGTGCGGCATCGTCACCTTCCCGAGCTTTCATGCCGGAGGCGCGGTGCTGCTCGGATGGGGCTTTTATGGAGTGAGGCTGGCGCGATGGCCGTTCCTCGTGCTCAATGCCGCGATGTTCGTCTCTGCATTGCTGGTGGGCGGCCACTTCGTGATCGATTTGCTGGCCGGCGTCGCGGTCAGCGGCCTCGCCTTGCTGCTCGCGCGCCGCATACATTCGACCGGCCCCGCCCGAGGGGCGTGCGCTCCCGCATGAACGGCGTGGCGATGAAGTTCGTCGCGGGAAAAGGCTGAGGCTAGCGCGGGTTCGATCGAGGGCGGCGCTGTTCGCCCGCGACGGAAACATTCCTAAGCCGCGATTAACCATTTGTCGCTAACGTCGGCGCCATGTACCAGCGGCATGGCGACCTGGCGCACGAAGCGATCTTCGAGAGCGGGAAGCCGGGTTTCCTCGACCGGCGGATCCCGTCGGGCTGGCTGATCGCCGGGATCGCATCCTTTCTCGGCGGCACCACGCTGCTGCTGTGGCGGTTCGTCGATTTCGCTCCGTGGTGGCTCTATGGCGCGGGCTTCGGCCTGCTCGTGACGAGCGTCGCCCTGGTCGCGCGGGCGACGACCGCCGCGGGCCCGAGCGTCCGCTGCTTCGCGATCTGCCTTGCGGTCGCCGCCGTGCTGCTGCTGCTCGCCGGCGAGGGGCGCCTGTTCTACGCGAACATCGATTGGCAGGCGCGCGACGCGGTGCTGCGCGACATGGCCATCCATCGCTGGCCATTCGCCTATACGGCCCGCGGCGCGCCCGAACTGCTGCGCGCGCCGATCGGCATGTATCTGGTGCCCGCGCTCGCGGCCAAGGCGCTCGGCGCCTCTGCGAGCGACTGGACGCTGCTGATGCAGAACAGCCTGATCCTCGGGACGCTGCTGGCGCTCGCGGCGACCCTGTTCGACGATGTCCGGGCGAAGGCGATCGCGCTGACGGTGTTCGTCGGCTTCAGCGGGATGGATGCGATCGGCCAGGCGCTAACCGGCCCCCTGACCGGCCGGCGCCATGTCGACCATCTCGAATGGTGGTCCGGCCTGCAGTATTCGTCGCACATCACCGACATGTTCTGGGCGCCGCAGCACGCGCTGGCAGGGTGGATCGGGGCGCTGTGCTATCTGCTCTGGCGCGCCGGCAGGCTGCCGACCGGCGTATTGCTCGGGATCGTCCCGCTGACCGCCTTGTGGTCGCCGCTGGGAATGATCGGGGTGCTGCCGTTCGTCGCCGTCGACCTGCTGCTGCGCCGTCGCGCGCTGGCAATCGGCGACGTCGCGCTGCCCCTGCTGACCGGGATGCTCAGTGTGCCGGCCCTGATGTATCTCACGGCGGCGAGCGGCTCGGTCGGCCTGCGCTTCTCTGCGATCACGCCGCTGCGCTACGCCCTGTTCGAGCTGATCGAGGTCGTGCCGCTGGTCGTCGCGGGCATCGCGCTCGGCTGGCGGGCGCGCTTCGGCGGGTCGGCCATGCTGACCACGGCAGCATGCCTGGCTCTGCTGCCGTTCTGGCGAATGGGAGAATCGTTCGATTTCATGATGCGCGTGTCGATCGCGCCGCTCGCCGTCCTCGCGGCGCAGCTCGCGGACGTCCTCGCGGCACGCCGTGGCGAAGGCTGGGCGCGCGCCGCGGTGATCGTCTGCCTCGCGATCGGCAGCGTGACCCCCCTGCACGAGATCAAGCGTGCGTTCCTTTTCCCGGCGTCGCCGCAGGTGAGATGCAGTTTCTTCACCGCGTGGGACCAGAGCTTCGCCCGCTACGGCAAGTCGACCTATCTCGCGCCGCTGAGCGAGGTGCCGGCGGCAATCCGGCCCGGCCGGGTCGAGCTTGTCCCGGCAGAGAAGCCGGCGAGGTGCTGGGATGGCGTCTGGATGAAACCGTCGGGGGTGTAGGGTTGCACGGCCGACGCGCGGCGACGCTCAGTGCACGAACCGCGCGACGACCTCGCGATAGCTGCGGCTGACCTTCACCTGCGCGCCTGAATCGAGCACGAGGAAGCATTCGCCGTTGGTGTGCGGCTTGACCTGCTTGACGAGATCGAGGTTGACGATGGTCGAGCGGTGGACGCGCTGGAAGCGGCGCGGATCGAGGCGCTTCTCGAGGTCCTTCATCGTCTCGCGCAGGATCAGCGTATTGTCGCCGGTGTAGATGCACATGTAATCGCCGGCGGCGTCGATCTTCTCGATCGTGTCGACGTCGACGCGGAAGATCTGGCCGCGGTCCTTGATGTTGATCAGTTTCTCGAAGCGGCTGGCGGCGGGGCCTTCCTCCTCGACGGCGCCGATGTCGTCATGCTCGGGCGCAACCTCGGCAAGCACCTCCTTGAGGCGCCCGGCTTCCTCGATGCCGCGCTTCTCGGCAAGGCGCTGGCGCACGCGATCGAGCGTGTCGGCCAAGCGGCTCTCGTCGACCGGCTTCATCAGATAATCGACCGCGTCGGCCTCGAACGCGCGCAGCGCATGATCGGTGTAGGCGGTGACGAACACGACCAGCGGCGGCTCGACCTCCATCAGCCCCTGGAGCACCGAAAAGCCGTCGAAGCCCGGCATCTGGATGTCGAGGAAGACGAGATCGGGCTTGTCGGTCTTGATCGCGCGGATCGCCTCGCGGCCGTTGAGGCAGGTGGCGATGATCTCGACGTCGTCGTGCGGCTCGAGCCGGAGCTGGAGCCCCTGGATCGCGAGCGGCTCGTCGTCGACCAGGATCGTGCGGATGGTCATGCGGCCTCCTTGGACTGCGGCTCGATGCGGAACGGGATCTCGATGATCACGCCGAAGCCGCCGGCGGCGGTCGGCTGGATCTCGAAGCGATGATCCGCCCCATAGGCCTGGGCGAGACGATCGCGGATGTTGTTGAGGCCGACACCGGTCGAGGATGTGGACGCGGTCCGCTCCTCGTTCAACCCCGGGCCGGTGTCGGATACGGTGATCTGCACGCGATCCCCGGCGAGCCGCGCCGCGACCGAGATTTCGGCGCCTTCCTCGAGCGGCGTCACCGCATATTTGATGGCATTCTCGACCAAGGGCTGGAGCAGCAGCGAGGGCAGGCAGGCGCGCGACGCCGCCGGATCGATCTCGAATTCGGCGCGCAGCCGCTCTTCGAAGCGCATCTTCTCGATCTCGAGATAGAGCTTGAGCGTCTCGACCTCCTGCTCGAGCGTGACCTCGCCCGAGGGCTCGTTGATCAGCGTGTAGCGCAGGAACGACGACAGCCGCGAGAGCATGATGTTGGCGCGGTCGGTCTGCTTCAGCAGCACCAGGGTGGAGATCGAGTTGAGCGTGTTGAACAGGAAGTGCGGGTTGAGCTGGTAGCGCAGCATCGCGAGCTGGGCGGTCGACGCCTGAACCTCGAGCTGCTGGAGCTGGTCGTTGCGCTCCTCGAGCTGGAGGAAGAAGTTGATCGCGTAATAGAGCGCCGACCAGGCCGACAGCACGGCGAAATCGAGCAGGATCGCGCCGAGGAACTCCGCACCCTCGGGGCGCGAGCCGGGGCGGTAGAAGGTCGCGTGCGCCCACACCTCGATCGTCGAGAAGACGGCCGAGGCGGCGACCAGGATCAGAATCGAGAAGGACCAGGTGAACACCGGCTTCTGGCGGATCAGCCGGCGGAACGCGGCGGCCATCAGCAGCGTCAGCGAGTAGCCGGTCGCGGTCGACAGCGCGGTGGGCACGATGAACAGCAGGCCCATCGCATTGGCGATCCCGCCGAGCGAGCGCAGCAGGAAATAGCCGCCCCAACCGAGCGACTGGAGCGTCCAGAACGCGCGGTTCTTGTCGTGGAAGAAGGGCCGCGGCTGGAGCGGGGCGAGTGCCATCCGGGAGCCTTAAAGGATTTCGGCGGGGGGATGAAGGGTTTGGGGCGCAAAAGCCCCTCCTCGCAG
>CAXTMX010000106.1:0-6128 GCA_964245585.1 uncultured Sphingomonadaceae bacterium
GTGTTGCGGACCATGAACTCCTTGAGGATGTCGTTCTGGATGGTGCCGTCGAGCTTCGCCTGAGGCACGCCCTGCTCCTCGCCGGCGACGACGAAGAAGGCGAGGATCGGGATCACCGCGCCGTTCATCGTCATGCTGACCGACATTTCGTCGAGCGGGATGCCGTCGAACAGGATCTTCATGTCCTCGACGCTGTCGATCGCCACGCCCGCCTTGCCGACGTCGCCGGTCACGCGCGGATGATCGCTGTCGTAGCCGCGATGGGTCGCGAGATCGAACGCGACCGACAGGCCCTTCTGCCCCGCGGCGAGGTTGCGGCGATAGAAGGCGTTGGACTCCTCGGCGGTCGAGAAGCCGGCATATTGGCGGATCGTCCACGGCCGCCCGGCGTACATCGACGCGCGCACGCCGCGCGTGAAGGGGGCGAAGCCGGGCAGGCCGGGGTCGATCCCGGCGACGTCGGCGGCGGTATAGAGCGGCTTGACCGCGATCCCCTCGGGCGTGTCCCAGGTCAGGTCGCGGCCCTTGACCTCCTTGGCGGCGAGCGCTGACCAGTCGGAAAGTGTGAATTTGTCGGTCATGCCGTCCGCCTTCGCGGGGGAACTAATGTGCATTGACCGGCGTTTCCATCAGCTCGACCAGCACGCCGCCCATGTTCTTGGGATGGACGAAGATCACCGGCGTGCCGTGCGCGCCGATGCGCGGTTCGCCGAGCACGGTCGCGCCCTTGGCCTTCATCTGGGCCGCCGCGGCGTGGATGTCGGGCACCTCGAAGCAGACATGATGCTGCCCGCCAGCGGGATTTTTCGACAGGAAATTGTGGATCGGCGAGGCCTCGCCGAGCGGCTCGATCAGCTCGATCTGGCTGTTCGGCACGTCGACGAAGCACACCCGCACGCCCTGCGCGGGCAAGTCGAACGCGTCTTGGACTTTCGTCGCGCCGAGCAGGTCGCGGTACATCGCGACCGACGCCTCGATCGACGGCGTGGCGATGCCGACATGATTGAGGCGCCCAATTCCCATTGCGCTGCTCACTGCATCAGCTCCACCGTCATCGCCGTCGCCTCGCCGCCGCCCAAGCAGATCGCCGCGAGGCCGCGCTTCATGCCGTTGGTCTGGAGCGCGTTGATCAGCGCGCCGACGATGCGCGCGCCCGACGCGCCGACCGGGTGGCCGAGCGCGCAGGCGCCGCCGTGGATGTTGAGCACGTCGTGCGGCAGGCCGAGATCGTGCATCGCGATCATCGCCACCGTCGCGAACGCCTCGTTGACCTCGAAGATGTCGACGTCCTTGGTCGTCCAGCCGGCTTTGGCCAGCGCCTTTTCGGACGCGCCGACCGGGGCGGTGGTGAAGCGCGCCGGGGCATGGGCGAAGGCGGCATGGCTGACGATGCGCGCGATCGGCGTCGCGCCGAGCCGCTCGGCGACGCTCGCGCGGGTGATCACCAGCGCGGCGGCGCCGTCCGAGATCGACGAGGCGTTCGCCGCGGTGATCGTGCCGTCCTTGGCGAAGGCGGGCTTGAGCGTCGGGATCTTGTCGATATTGGCGTTGCGCGGCTGCTCGTCGGTGTCGATCACCACCTCGCCCTTGCGCGTGGTGACGGTGACGGGAACGATCTCGCGGGCGTGCGCGCCGCTCGCGGTCGCCGCCTGCGCGCGGGTCAGCGAGGCGATCGCGAACTCGTCCTGCTTGGCGCGGGTGAACTGATATTCGCCGGCGACGTCCTCGGCGAAATTGCCCATGAGCTTGCCCTGCTCGTAGACGTCCTCGAGCCCGTCGAAATACATGTGATCGTAGATCTTGTCGTGGCCGATGCGCGCGCCGGCACGGTGCTTGAGCATCAAATAGGGCGCGTTGGTCATGCTCTCCATGCCGCCGGCGACGATCACGTCGGCCGAGCCGGCGGCGATCGCATCCGACGCCATGATCGCCGCCTGCATCGCCGAGCCGCACATCTTGTTGATCGTCGTCGCCTCGACCGAAGCGGGCAGCCCGGCATAGATCGCCGCCTGGCGCGCCGGCGCCTGGCCGAGACCGGCCGGCAGCACGCAGCCCATATAGGCGCGCTCGATCTGCTCGGGAGACAGCCCCGAACGCTCGACCGCGCCCTTGATCGCGGCCGCGCCGAGACGGGTCGCGGAAACGGGCGACAGCTCTCCCTGGAAGCTCCCCATCGGGGTGCGCGCGTAAGACAGGATGACGATCGGATCGGCGGTCATGGCGGTTCCTAGAGCGGGATATTGTCGTGCTTGCGCCATGGATTCTCGAGCCGCTTGTCGCGCAGCTTGCGCAAGCCCAGCGCGATCCGCTTGCGGGTCGAATGCGGCATGATCACCTCGTCGATGAACCCGCGCGAGGCGGCGACGAACGGGTTGGCGAAGCGCGCCTCATATTCGGCGGTGCGCTCGGCCAGCTTGGCCGGATCGCCCGCCTCGGAACGGAAGATGATCTCCACCGCGCCCTTCGCGCCCATCACCGCGATCTCGGCGGTCGGCCAGGCATAATTGAGATCGCCGCGCAGATGCTTCGACGCCATCACGTCATAGGCGCCGCCATAGGCCTTGCGCGTAATTACGGTGATCTTCGGCACGGTCGCTTCGGCATAAGCGAACAGCAGCTTCGCGCCGTGCTTGATGATCCCATTATGCTCCTGCGCAGTGCCGGGCAGGAAGCCGGGCACGTCGACGAAGGTGACGATCGGGATCTCGAACGCGTCGCAGAAGCGCACGAACCGCGCGGCCTTGCGCGCGCTGGCGATGTCGAGCACGCCGGCGAGCACCATCGGCTGGTTGGCGACGACCCCGACCGTGCGCCCCTCGATGCGGCCGAAGCCGGTCAGGATATTGCCCGCATGCGCCGGCTGCAGCTCGAAGAACTCGCCCTCGTCGAGCGTCTTGGCGATCAGCTCGTGCATGTCATACGGCTTGTTAGCGCTGTCGGGGATCAGCGTGTCGAGGCTGTCCTCGATGCGATCCCACGGATCGTCGGTGGGGCGGGCAGGGACGCCGGCGCGGTTCGATGCGGGGAGGAAATCGAAGAAGTCGCGCGCCGCGAGCAGCGCCTCGATGTCGTTGTCGAACGCGACGTCCGCCACGCCCGAGCGGGTCGTGTGGGTGACCGCGCCGCCGAGCTCCTCCTGCGTCACCACCTCGTTGGTGACGGTCTTGACCACGTCGGGGCCGGTGACGAACATGTACGAACTGTCCTTCACCATGAAGATGAAGTCGGTCATCGCCGGCGAATAGACCGCGCCGCCCGCGCACGGCCCCATCACCAGGCTGAGCTGCGGCACCACCCCGCTCGCGAGCACGTTGCGCTGGAACACCTCGGCGTAGCCGCCGAGGCTCGCGACGCCCTCCTGGATGCGCGCGCCGCCCGAATCGTTGAGCCCCACGATCGGCGCGCCGACTTTCAGCGCCATGTCCATCACCTTGCAGATCTTCTGCGCATGCCGCTCGCTCAGCGAACCGCCGAACACGGTGAAATCCTGGCTGAAGACATAGACGAGGCGGCCGTTGATCGTGCCCGATCCGGTGACCACGCCGTCGCCGGGGAAGTGCGTCGCGCCCATGCCGAAATCGGTGCAGTTATGCTCGACGAACATGTCGAGTTCCTCGAACGAACCCTCGTCGAGCAGCACCGTGAGGCGTTCGCGGGCGGTCAGCCGGCCCTTGGCGTGCTGCGCGTCGATGCGCTTCTGGCCGCCGCCGAGCAAGGCGGCGGCGCGGCGTTTCTCGAGCGCGGCGAGCATGTCGTTCACGCGCCCTCTTGGCGCGCTGGGGCGGCAAAGGCAAATGTGGTTTTGCGAAGTTGCGAAGTCGTCATTTGCAAAATAGACAAGGCAGATGGCCGTCTCTCCGCGCACGCGCATATTCGCCGGAAACCGCGCGCGCGAGCTGCGCCGGCAGCTCCGCCTGGGCCAGGCCGAGATGGCGCGGCGGGTCGGCATCTCGACCAGCTATCTGTCGCAGATCGAAACCGACGACCGCCCGCTCACCCCGACGGTCGCGATGGCGTTCGTCCGGGCGTTTCCGCTCGACTGGACCGAGCTCGACGTCGACGAAGGCACGCGCCTGCTCGCCGCGCTCGGCGAAGCGGCGCTCGATCCGGTGCTCGCCGAGCTGCCGCTGGGCGACGAGGTGCTGCGACGGGCGGCGGCGCAGCAGCCTGGGCTGGCCCACGGGTTCGTCGCCCTCCACGCCGCCTATCGCCGCGCCGACAACCAGCTCAAGATGCTCGACGACGCCTTCGACAGCGGCGCGGCGCGGGGCGAACGGCTGCTGTGGGAGGAGGTGCGCGACTGGTTTCACGACGCCGGCAATTATATCGACGAGCTCGACACGGCGGCCGAGTCGCTCGCGGCGATCCTGGGGCCCGAGAGCGAGATCGCGATCGTCGATCGCCTGCGTGCGGCGCATGGCGTCGCAGTCGGCTTCTCGTCGTCGCGGGAGCCGCGCGGGCCGTTGCGGCGCTATGACGCGATCGCTCGCCGATTGACGATCGACCGCAGCCTTCCGCCGGAAAGCCGGCTGTTCCAGCTGGCGTATCAGCTCGTGCGCCTCGAGTTCGCGGAGCATATCGCCGCCATCTCGGCCAATGCCGGTCTGCATGCGAGCGAGGCGGGCCCGCTGTTGTCGGTCGGCCTCGCCAATTACGCCGCGGGCGCCCTGCTGATGCCCTACGAGGCGTTTCGCGCCGAGGCGCGGCGCACGCGCCACGACATCGATCGGCTGTGCCAGAGCTTCGGCGTCAGCTTCGAGCAGGCATGTCATCGGCTGTCGACGCTGCAACGCCCGGGGGCGCGGGGCGTGCCGTTCCATTTCTGCCGCGTCGACATGGCCGGCAACATCACCAAGCGCCATTCGGCGACGCGCATGCAGTTCGCCCGCTTCGGCGGCGCCTGTCCGCTGTGGATCGTGCACGAGGCGGTGGCGATCGCGGACCGCATCCTCGTCCAGCTGGCCGAGACGCCGGACGGCGTGCGCTACGTGTCGATGGCCAAGGGGCTGGTCAAGCCGAGCGGGAGCTATGCGCGCATGCCGCGGCGCTATGCGGTGGCGCTCGGCTGCGAGGTGGCCCACGCGGCGGATTTCATCTATGCCGACGGGCTCGATCTCGCCGGCGAGAATGCGGCGATGCCGATCGGCGTATCATGCCGGATCTGTCCGCGCGAGAATTGCGAGCAGCGCGCCTTCCCGCCGTCGGGGCGCCGGATCCTCGTTGATCCGGACTTGCGGGAGGTGGTGCCCTACCGCACCGATTGACGAACAGCGCGATCGCGCGGGCGGCGTCTTGCCGCCGCACGGGCTCGGCGCAGCCCCGCAGCAGCACACTACCGCGGCATCGGCAGATCGGCAGGCGTGTTGATGTTTCGCAGATCCAGTCCCGCGTCGTCGGTGGACGAAGCGCCCGTGACCTCGATCCACGACCTGATCGAGCGATGCCCTGCGGCCAGATGCCGATCGAGGGCCGGCGCCAGCCCGGCCGACCAGAGCCCGATCGCGTGGTGCCGCCGCAACGTCTCCGCCTGCTTGCCCGCAAACCGCAGGAGCAGGTCGGGCGGGAGCGGAAACACATCGACCGGAACGCTCAGCACCGCGTCGAACCCATGCTCGACCGCGTGATGGAGCGCAGCGTTGAGCCCGCCCAGGGGTCCTAGCCCGGCCTCGGGACGGTCGGCGAGCGCGGTCCGGCCACGCCAGGATCTTCCGCACACCACGAGTGCCGACACCTGCGGTGCCAGGGCTTCGATGGCGTGCTCGATCAGCGACCGCGACCCGATGAGCGCCGCTGCCTTGTCGCTGCCGAAGCGGATCGACCGGCCGCCGGCGAGAATGGCGCCGAGTATGCGCACCGCCGATCTCGTCACAACCGCAACGTCGGAACCATCGCGCGCGGCGGCAGGGGAGGCGCCGGCCGCGGTCGTCGGACGAGCAGTCTGGCCCTCACGAGCATGGCCGGCGAGATCGCATCATGCGGGCTATCCTGTTCGCCCGCTCGCCCGCAAGCCCCCGTTCGCACCGCCCGACCGTTTCGTCGATCAGCAGCAGCGTCGGGTCGTTGCCGGCCGCCCAACGTGTCCGATGGTCGGGGAGACAGGATTCGAACCTGCGACCCTCTGCTCCCAA
>CAXTMX010000107.1:0-6080 GCA_964245585.1 uncultured Sphingomonadaceae bacterium
ACCCCCAACCCCTCCCCTGAAGGGGAGGGGAGTTGGGTCCGCATCCCCTTCCTCCGCCAGCAGATCAAGAAGCGTGAGGGCCGTCCCAACATGTGCCTCGCCGATTTCATCGCCCCCGACGGCGACTGGATCGGCGGCTTCGCCGTCACCGCCGGCCATGGCATCGAGCCGCATCTCGCGCGCTTCAAGGCGGCGCACGACGATTATAACGATATCCTGCTCAAGGCGCTCGCCGACCGCCTCGCCGAAGCGTTCGCCGAGCGGCTCCATCAGCACGTCCGCACCACCCTGTGGGGCTATGCCGCCGGCGAGCAGCTGACCAACGAGGCGCTGATCCGCGAGCAGTATCGCGGCATCCGCCCCGCGCCGGGCTATCCCGCATGTCCCGAGCACAGCGTCAAGACGATCCTGTTCGACCTGCTCGACGCAACCGCCGCCACCGGCATCACGCTGACCGAAAGTTTCGCGATGCTCCCGACCGCGGCGGTCTCGGGCTTCTACTTCGGCCATCCCGACAGCGCCTATTTCGGCGTCGCGCGGATCGGGCGCGACCAGCTCGAGGAATATGCCGGGCGGCGCGGGGTCGATCCGGCGACGGCCGAGAGGTGGCTGCGGCCGAATCTCGATTAGACTTTTGTTTCCGATCCTATGAATGCCGTTCGGGCTCAGTGCGAACGGTAATGAAGGCGGTCAGCCGAACACCGCCACCTTGGACGGCAGCGGCTCGCGCGTCGCCGGCGTTTCGATAGGCACCGGCGCGAAGCGTTGCCATCCGGTCGGGCCGAGCTTCTCGATCGGGCGGAAGCGGACCTTGTACTGCATCCGCGCCGAGCCCTCGACCCAATAGCCGAGATAGACGTAGGGCAGCCCCGCCTTGGCTGCGCGCGTAATGTGGTCGAGGATGATGTAGGTGCCCAGGCCATCGCGGCCCGGTGCGTCGGTGTCGAAGAAGCTGTAGATCATCGACAAGCCGTCGGCTTGGTGGTCGGTCAGGCACGCGCCGATCAGCCGCCCGGGGCGGTCGCCGATCGACGGCTCGCGATATTCGACGACATAGGTCGTGACGGGCGTCTGCTCGACCATGTCGGCGAAATCGACCTCGTCCATGTCGGCCATGCCGCCGCCCGGATGGCGCGCGGCGAGGTAGCGGCGCAGCAGGTCGAATTGCTCCTCGGTCGTCCAGGGCTTGCACGCAGTCACCACTAGGCCGGCGTGGCGGCGCAGCAGCCGGCGCTGGGTCGCGCTCGCCTCAAACTCGCCCGCGCAGACGCGGACCGAGACGCATGCCTGGCAATCGATGCAGCTCGGCCGGTACGCGACCGACTGGCTGCGGCGGAAGCCGATCCGGCCGAGCGCGTCGTTGAGCTCGGCGGCGTGCTCGCCGTTGAGCTCGGTAAACACCTTGCGCTCCGTGCGCCCCGGCAGATAGGGGCACGGGCTCGGCGTGGTGACGAAGAAGCGTGGGAAGCGAAAGGGCGCGCTCACCGGTCGGTCGATCCCCGGAACCGAAATTGGTTCTCGGCGCATTTATGATGCATTCGTGACCCTAGGAAAAGGGGCGCCGCGGCACAAAGAGGGTTAAGTCGCAAGTTTGTTGGGGATGGTTTCGGTTAACGCTTATTTGAGCACGATCAGGTCGGCGCGGTAGCCGGCCTGGACGAGGTCGGCGATCAGCGCCTCGCGCTGGTTGGCGTCGCGCGTCTCGAACTCGATCTCGGCACGCGTCTCCTTGGCCGAGGACACGCCGAAGATGCGCTGATGCGACACCTCGATGATGTTGACGCCGTTGCGCGTGAAAATGCCCGAGACCTCGTGCAGCGCCCCGACCTTGTCCTGCATCACGATCGACAGCCGCGACAGCCGCCCGCTGCGCGCGAGATCGCGCAGCAGCACGTTGGCGAGCACGCGCAGGTCGATGTTGCCCCCCGTCAGCACCAGCCCGATGTTGCGCCCGGCGAACTCGCTGCGCGTGCCGTTCGGCCGCGGCAGCAGCGCCGCGAGCCCCGCCGCGCCCGCACCCTCGACCACCGTCTTCTCGACCTCGAGCAGCAGCGAAATGGCACGCTCGATGTCGCGCTCGCTGACCAACTTCACCTCGGCGACGTTGCGGCGGATGATCTGCATCGTCGCATCGCCCGGCAGCTTGACCGAGATGCCCTCGGCCAGCGAATCGCCGCCGTCGCCGAAATCCTTGGCGTTGAGCAGATTGTACACCGCCGGATAGCGCTTCGACTGGACGCCCACGACGCTCATCGGATGATCTGCTGCCGCCGCGACGACCGACACGCCCGAGATCAGCCCGCCGCCGCCGACCGGCACGACAAAGCAATCGAGCTTGGGGCAATCCGCGAGCATCTCGAGCGCCACGGTGCCCTGGCCGGCGATCACCGCGGGATCGTCGAACGGGTGCACCAAGCAGAGGTCGTCGCGCGCGGCCAGCTCGAGCGCGTGGAGATAGGCCGCATCGTAATTGTCGCCGAACAATACGACCTTCGCGCCGTGCCCCGCGGTCTGCTGGACCTTCATCGTCGGCGTATAGACCGGCATCACGATCGTCACCGGGATGCCAAGCCGCGCGCCGTGATAGCCGAGCCCCTGCGCATGGTTGCCGGCCGACGCTGCGATCACGCCGCGCGCCTGCTCGTCGGCGGTAAGCTGGAGCAGCCGGTTGAGCGCGCCGCGCTCCTTGTAGGCGGCGGTGAATTGGAGGTTCTCGAACTTAAGCCAGATGTTTGCGCCGGTGATCTGCGATAGCGTGCGGCTGTGCAGCGTCGGCGTGCGCACGATCGCATCGCCGATCCGCGACTGCGCCGCGCGCACGTCGGCGATCGTCACCGGCAAGGCGACGTCCGATTCAGCGATGGGGCGCGCACTGGCCATAAGATCCGAAAACCCAATACCGTTCGGGCTGAGCTTGTCGAAGCCTTCCCTTCTTTTCCACGAAAGAAGCTGGGCACCGCGACAGGCTCTAGGCGAACGGCCGATTTGATGTTCAGCCCTCTACGCCATCTGGCGCGGCATAGAAACACGCCTTATGCCGCTGCCATGGCACGGATCGCATTCATTGGTCTTGGCGTGATGGGCGCGCCGATCGCGCGGCATCTCGCCAATGCGGGACACGCGCTCACCGTCTACAACCGCACCGCGGCCAAGGCCGAGGCCTGGTCGGCGGCGCATGGCGGCCGCGTCGCCGCATCTCCCGCCGAGGCGGCCGACGGCGCCGACGCGGTGTTCACCTGCGTCGGCGACGATTATGATCTCGAGGCGGCGACGCTCGGCGGATCGGGGGTGTTCCGCGTGATGCGGCGCGGCGCCTTGTTCGCCGATCACACCACCGTCTCGGCGCGGATCGCGCGCCAGCTCGCGGTCGAGGGCAAGGATCGCGGGCTGCACGTGGTCGATGCGCCGGTCACGGGCGCGCAGCCGGGCGCGGAGAGCGGCACGCTCTCGATCATGTGCGGCGGCACCCCCGCAGCCTTCGCCGCCGCAGAGCCGCTGATGCAGGCCTATGCCAAGCGCATCGTCCATGTCGGCAAGGCCGGCGCCGGCCAGACGACCAAGATGGTCAATCAGATCGCGATCGCCGGCGCGCTGCAGGGTGTGTCCGAGGCGCTGCGCTTCGCCCAGAACGCCGACCTCGATCTGGACAAGGTGTTCGAGGCGATCTCGGGCGGCGCGGCCTCGAGCTGGCAATTGCTCAATCGCTGGTCGACGATGGCCAGGGACGAGTTCGATTTCGGCTTCGCCGTCGATTGGATGCGCAAGGATCTCGGGCTCGCGATCGAGGAAGCGCGCGCCAACGGCGCGACGATCCCGGTCGCCGCGCTGGTCGATCAATTCTACGCCGACATCCATGGGCTCGGCGGCGGACGGCAGGACATCTCGGCGCTGGTTCGGCGGCTTAAGCGGTGAGGCGCCTGCTCGGCGCGGCGCTGCTCGCGCTCGCCTGGTGCGCGTCGCCCGCCGCCGCGCGCAAGCCGCCGCCCGCGCCGGCCGAGACGGTGTCCGCCGGCGGGCTGATCGACAATGCCAACGGCTACACGCTCGACGCCAAGGGTGCGCTGACGCGCTTCGCCGGGCTGCTGGTCGACAAGCAGGGCCGCGTCGTGCGGCTGTTCGGCGCCGGCGACAAGCGCCCCGAACGACTCGATTTTCGCCTCGACGCGAAGGGCCGCACGCTGATCCCCGGGCTGATTGTGCCGCGCGGCCATCTGCTCGCTCTCGGCTTCGCTCATCTTCCTCCTGCGGTCAGCCCGTCGGCGGCGGGCCTGCCGCGCCGGCGCGATGCCGCGTTGGCCGCCGCGCAGGATCTGCTGCTCGCGAGCGGCGTCACCGCCATCGCCGACCTCGGCACCAGTGCGGAGGATTGGAACGCCCTGCGCCGGCTCGGCGACGAGGGCCGCCTGCGCGTGCGGATCATCGCTTACGCGCGCGGGCTCGATACCTTGCTGTCGGTGGCAGGGCCGGGGCCGACGCCCTGGCTCTACGACGGCCGCCTGCGCATGGTCGGGGTCGCCCTAGCGGCGGACGCCACGCCCGACGATTCGCAGTTGCGCAACCTGATGAGCCGCGCGGCGATGGACGGCTTCCAGGTCGCCGCCTTCGCCGCCGACGATGCCGCGCGCGCTCGGGTCGCGGGCGCGATCGACGAGCTGTCGCTGACCTATCAGGGCGATCGCCGCTGGCGCACCGAGCCCGGCGCGATCGACGATGCGCCGGCCGATCCGCTTCCCTTCGCCGCCTTCGCCGCTTCTATCGAGCGGGGCGACACGCCAGCCCGGGCGCTCGCCGCGCTGACCGCCGCCGCGGCGGCTGCCGGCTTCGCCGACGACCGCATCGGCACCCTTCAGCCGGGCCGCAAGGCCGATTTCCTGTTGCTCGACCGCGACATCACGGCCGCCTCGCCGGCCGACGTCCGCGCCACGCAAGTGCTCGAGACCTGGATCGGCGGCGTGCGTGCGTGGGTGCGCAGGTAGGAGCGGTCGCGAGACCGTTACCGGAGGCCCTAATCGCGATCGGGCGCCCCGAGCGGGAAGTAATGCCGGTACGGCCGCCCCTCCTCGACCGCCCGGGCGAACGACGGCCGCGCCAGCAGTTGCGCGCGATACCCGCGCAGCCGCGCATAGTCCGGCGCGATCCGATGCACCCAATCGGCATAGAACAACGACGGCGCGGCGGCGCAATCGGCCATGCTGAAATCGTCGCCCGCGGCCCAGATGCGACCGGCCAGCCGCGCTTCCAGCCAGGCATAAGCCGTCTCGAGCGCATCGCGCGCTTCGGCCATCGCCGCGTCCTTGCGTCCGTTCTCGCCCTTCAGCGCTTCCGCCACCGGTTTCTGCATCGCCGCCATGATATAATTGTCGAAGAAGCGGTCCATGAAACGCACCTCCAGCCCCGCCTTGGCGTCCTTCGGCAGCAGCGGCACCGGCCCCGGATGGTGCAGCGCGAGATGCTCGATGATGATGCTCGATTCCGCCACGACCGTGCCGTCGTCGACCAGAACGGGAAAGCGCCCCAGCGGCCACAGCGCCGCCCGCTCCTCCGCCGCGCCGGGCTCCTCGAGGTGGCGGTAGGCGAACGCCGTGCCGTTCTCCCACAGCGCGGTCAGCACCTTCTGGCAGTAGGACGAGAAGGGGTGGGAATAGAGCGTCAGGGGCATATTTCCTCCGGTGGGCAACCCGGGATGATGGGGAAAGCCGATCGTCCTCACTCTTTCTGCGGCAGGGTGAGGGTGGTCCAAATGATTCGCCAGAGATCATTTGCTTTATCCCGCGAGCGCAACTAGCGCCCCCGGCGTCAGCACCTGCGGCAGCACACGCGCTCTCCCGCCAGGTCGATAGAACAGATAGAGCGGCACGCCCGAGCGCCCCTGCGCCTCGAGAAAGCGCCCGATCGCCGGATCGCCGCGCGTCCAGTCGCCGACCAGCACAGCGACATTGCCCTTGCGGAACGCCGCGGCGACCTCGGCGCGCTCGATCGCGACGCGCTCGTTGACCTTGCACGGCAGGCACCAGTCGGCGGTGAAATAGACGAACACCGGGCGCTTCGCCGTGCGCAGCGCCGCGAGGCGCGCCTCGCTG
>CAXTMX010000108.1:0-5755 GCA_964245585.1 uncultured Sphingomonadaceae bacterium
GCCCCAGGTTCTCGAACAGCGAGCTCTCGGTGATCTCGACCTCAAGCCGGTTCGCGGGATAGCCGGTCTCCACCAGCAGCTTGACGATCTTCTGCGCGAGCCACGGGTCCTTGAGCTGCGACGGCGAGATGTTGACCGACAGCGTCAGCGAGGCGTCCCAGTCCTTCGCTTCCTCGAACGCGCGGCGCATCACCGCCATCGACAGCGCGCCGAGCAGGCCGCATTCCTCGGCGATCGGAATGAACGCGTCGGGCGCGATCAGCCCGCGGGTCGGATGCTCCCAGCGCGCGAGCACCTCGAAGCCGTGGAGCTGGCCGCTGGCGAGGTCGATCTGCTGCTCATAATAGGGCACGAACTCGCCGGCGGGGATGCCGTCTCGCAAACCCGCCTCGATCGCATTGCGCGCGACCAGCTCGCGCTCCATGCTGCCATCGAACCAGGCGTGGCGGTTGCGCCCGAGCGCCTTGGCGCTGTGCATCGCGATGTTGGCGCGGCGCAGCAGCGCGTCGACGCTGGTGCAGTCGGTCTCGGAACGCGCGATGCCGATCGACGCGCTGATATGGGCGTGGACCCCTTCGACATAGAACGGCTTGGCCAGCTGCCCGACGACATAATCGGTGATCGCGTCGACCATGCCCGGATTGGCCGGATCGAACAGGAAGGCCGCGGCGAACTCGTCGCCGTCGAGCCGCGCGATCAGCGCGGACGGGGGCAACGCCTTGACGATCGTCTCGGCGACCGCGCTCAGCACGGCGTCGCCGGCGAGATGACCGTGAACGTCGTTGACGTTCTTGAATTGGTCGAGGTCGATGCCGAGCAGGGCGACGGCCTTGTGCCGCTTCTCGCCTTGCACGAGCAAGGCGCTGGTTTCGTCGATCAGCGCGCGGCGGTTGATCAGACCGGTCAGCGGATCGCGCGAGGCGAGTGCCTGCGCACGCTGCTCGGCGTCGGCGGTCCGCGCGACCGCGGCCGTCAGGTCGCGGTAGCGCCGCCAGCCGAACAGGATAAGCGCGATATTGAGCAGTAGCGCGACGAGCAGCAGCCGGTCGGTCCCCGCACCCATCCCATTGATCGCGCGCAGGGCGGAGATCAGCATGTTCGAGCCGGTGGAGACGAAGATCAGGATGGCGGCAAGCGTCACGCCGCCGGCGACGAGATCGCGGCGGGCCGACGTCACCGCGGAGATCGTTTCCGAAACGCTCGTTCGCTTCATTCCGCCGCTCTGTTTCATTGCCCGGGGACCCTGACCGCGAGAGGTGTAGAAGAGGTAAAGAGGCCGGTGCGGGCTCGCGGCCTTGCCTTTGGCACCGCGCTTCGCTAACCGCCCGACCATCGTTCCGCGAAGAACGTGAAGCGCAGCGCCCGCGGGCGTACGCCGGCCGACGAGGTTTCGTCCGCCGGCGTTTCTTGCGTTCGGGCGGATCGATGAGGGAGTGTGGCGGATGTTCGAAAGTCTCAGCGAACGGCTCGGCGGCGTCTTCGACCGCCTGCGCGGGCGCGGCGCGCTCAGCGAGGCGGACGTGCGCGCGGCGATGCGCGAGGTGCGCGTCGCGCTGCTCGAGGCCGACGTCGCGCTGCCCGTGGCGCGCGATTTCGTCGATGCGATCACCGAGCAGGCAGTCGGCCAGGCGGTGCTCAAGTCGATCACGCCGGGACAGCAGGTCGTCAAGATCGTCCATGACGCGCTGGTCGCGATGCTCGGCGCCGAAGCATCGGAGCTTGCGCTCGAGGTGACGCCGCCGGCGATCGTGATGATGGTCGGGCTCCAGGGCTCGGGCAAGACCACCACCACCGCCAAGATCGCCAAGCGGCTGAGCGAGAAGGGCGGCGAGAAAGTGCTGATGGCGTCGCTCGACGTCCAGCGCCCGGCAGCGCAGGAGCAGCTCGCGGTGCTTGGGGTCCAGACGTCGGTCAGCACGCTGCCGATCGTGGCGGGGCAGCAGCCGGTCGAGATCGCGCGGCGCGCGCTGCAATCGGCCAAGCTCCAGGGCTACGACGTGCTGCTGCTCGACACCGCCGGGCGGCTTCATGTCGATCAGGCGCTGATGGCCGAGATGCAGGCGGTCGCCGAGGTTGCGCGGCCGCAGGAGATATTGCTCGTCGTCGATGCGCTGACCGGCCAGGACGCGGTCAACGTCGCCAAGAACTTCTCCGATCAGGTGGCGCTGACCGGCGTGATCCTGACGCGGATGGATGGCGATGCACGCGGCGGCGCCGCGCTGTCGATGCGCGCGGTGACCGGCAAGCCGATCAAGTTCGTCGGCACCGGCGAGAAAATCGACGCGCTCGAGCCGTTCCGCCCCGATCGGGTCGCCGGGCGCATCCTCGGCATGGGCGACGTCGTCAGCCTGGTCGAGCGCGCCGCCGAGACGATCCAGCAGGGCGAGGCCGAGGCGCTCGCCGCCAAGATGGCCAAGGGCCAGTTCGACCTTGACGACCTGCGCGGCCAGCTCAACCAGATGCGCCGGATGGGCGGGCTCGGCGCGCTCGCGGGGATGCTGCCCGGGGTCAAGCAGGTCAAGCAGGCGATGGCCTCGGGCGTGACCGACGACAAGGTGCTGATCCGGATGGACGCGATCATGTCGTCGATGACGCCCAAGGAACGGCGCAAGCCCGAATTGCTCAACGCCAAGCGCAAGATTCGCGTCGCCAAGGGATCGGGCACGACCGTGCAGGAGGTCAACAAGGTGCTCAAGATGCACCAGGAGATGGCCGGCGCGATGAAGAAGATCCGCAAGATGGGCGGCCTCAAGGGGCTCGGCGCCTTGTTTGGTGCCAAGGGCGGCGGCGATCTCGGCGATATCATGGGCGGGGCAGGGGGCGGAGCGCTCCCGCCCGGACTCCCCGGTCTGCCCGGCGGCGGCGGGTTCAGCCTGCCGCCCAATTTCAACAAGTTCAACAAACGCTAGATTCGCATTCAACGAAGGGAAGAACATGTCCGTATCGATCCGCCTGTCGCGCGGCGGCGCCAAGAAGCGCCCTTACTACCGCATCGTCGTCGCCAGCTCGCGCTCTCCGCGCGACGGCGCGTTCATCGAGCGGATCGGCAGTTACAATCCGATGCTCGCCAAGGACGACGCCAAGCGCGTGGTGCTCGACACCGAGCGCGCCAAGCACTGGCTGAGCGTCGGCGCGCAGCCGAGCGACCGGGTCGCGCGCTTCCTCGACGCGGCCGGCGTGCGCGAGCGCGTCCAGCCGAACAACCCGAACAAGGGCCTGCCCGGCGACAAGGCCAAAGAACGCGCAGAGGAGCGCGCGACCAAGGTTGCCGAAGCAGCCGAGGCCGCCGCTGCGCCGGCGCCCGTCGAGGAGCCTGCTGCCGAGCCCGAAGCCACCGAGGAAGCCGCTCCGGCCGTGGAAGCGACCAACGAGGGCGGGTCCGTCGAGGCGCCGGCGGAGGGTTCGGTCGAGGCCGCTCCTGCCGAAGACGCGGAGACGGCGGTCGAGTCCGCTGCGCCCGACGCGCCGGCCGAAGAGGTTGCCGTCGACACTCCGGTCGATGAAACCGCGCCGGCCGACGACATCGAGAAGACCGAGGGCTGATCGTCTTGGCGGGGGACGGGGAGGGTCGCTCGGGCGAGCGCCCGATCACCCTTGCCGCGATCATCGGCGCTCACGGCATCGGCGGCGAGGTTCGCCTCAGGCTGTTTGCTGAAAGCGTCGACAGCCTCAAGGCGCACCGGAGCTTCAACGCCGGCGCACGTGCGCTGACGTTGAAGACGGTTCGGCCCGGCCCGAACGGCGCGGTCGCGCGCTTCGCCGAAGTCGCCGATCGAGATGCCGCCGAGGCCCTGCGCGGCGTCGCTTTGACCGTGCCCCGCGCGGCGCTGCCACCGCTCGGCAAGGGCGAATATTATTATGCCGATCTGATCGATCTGGCGTGCGTCGCACCCGACGGCGCAGCGCTCGGGCGGGTGGCGGCGGTCGAGAATTTCGGCGCGGGCGATATCCTCGAGATCGAGCGGAGCGACGGCAAGCGCGCGATGGTCGCGTTCCGCGAGCCCGGCGCGCGGCTCGAGGGCGAGCGGATCGTGATTGACCCAGACTTCTTGACCTAGACACACCGCTGTCCCGAGCGAAGTCGAGGGACGTTCACGCAGAACATGCCGACCCGCGAACGTGTCTCGACTTCGCTCGACACATCGGAAGATATTATCGCAGCAGCGGCGCCTGTTCCGCGAGATCGTTGCGGATCGCGGTCGCGGCGACGCCGGCCGCGCCCATCGCATGGCTGATCTGATCGAGCCCGCGCACCACGTCGCCGGCCGCATAGAGGCCGGGTACGTTGGTCCGCTGATGCGCGTCGACCTTGAGGCAGCCTTCGTCGTTGGTCTGCGCGCCGAGCCCCGCCGCCAGCTCCGAATGGATCACCGAGCCGAGCGCCGGATAGACGCTGTCGAACGTCAGCGGCCCTGCCGGCGTCGGCACCGCCAACCGTTCCCCCTGGATCCGCAGCGCATCGCACGGGCCGTCGACGAGCTTTATGCCCAGCGCGCCAAGCTCGGTGCGCTGGGCATCGTCGAGGTCGTGGCAGGCGTCGGGCGAGATCAGGGTCACGTCGCGGCTGAAGCCGCGCAGGAACACCGCCTCGTTCATGCCATGCGTCTGCGTCCCGATCACGCCGACCGTGCGATCGGTTACCTCGTAACCGTCGCAGATAGGGCAATAGCGCAGCAATCCGCGGGCGAGCGCCTCGTCATGGACGTCATCGTCTATCTTGGGGCGGTTGTTGGTGACGCCGGTGGCGAGAAATATGGTGCGCGCCGTGACGTCGCCGTCGGCGATAAAGAGTCCATCGCGGAGCGCCAGGGAACCGACCTTCCCATCGATCACCTGCGCGCCATATTTGATTGCCTGCGCGCGCATCCGCGCGATCAACTCGACGCCTGCGATACCTTCGGGATAGCCGGCATGGTTGTGCGTCGTCGGGATCAGCGTCGCCCGTCCGCCCCCTGCGTCGATCACGCGCACGCTCAAATGGAAACGGGCAAGATAGATCGCCGCGGTGAGCCCGGCGGGGCCTCCGCCGATGACGAGACAGTCGAAGGGCTGGGTCATGCCTGTTAAGTCGCCGAGGGCCCCGATCGTTCCGCGACTACAGTCTTTGCGCCATGCGGCAAGATCGCTTAGCCCCAGTCGATGACCTTCGCGACCACTATCCTCACGCTTTATCCCGAGATTTTCCCGGGCCCGCTGGGCCACAGCCTCGCCGGCAAGGCGCTGGCGGAGGGCCGTTGGTCATGCGAGCCCGTGCAGATCCGCGACTTTGCCATCGACAAGCATCGCTCGGTCGACGACACGCCCGCCGGCGGCGGAGCGGGAATGGTGATGCGCGCCGACATTCTTGCGAGCGCCGTCGACGCGGCGATCGCCCGCCAGCCTGAAGTTCCCGTCGTCGCCATGACGCCGCGCGGCGCCCCGCTCACCCAGGCGCGCGTGCGGCAACTCGCCGCCGGTCCGGGCGTCACGATCCTGTGCGGGCGGTTCGAGGGGATCGACGAGCGCTTGTTCGAGGCGCGCGCCATCGAGCCGCTGTCGATCGGCGACTATGTGCTGTCGGGCGGCGAGGCGGCGGCGCTGGTGCTGCTCGATGCTTGCATCCGGCTGCTTCCCGGCGTAATGGGCGCGGCTTCCAGCGGGGACGACGAGAGCTTCGAACAGGGGCTGCTCGAATATCCGCATTATACCCGACCTGTGACATGGGAAGGGCGCACGATCCCCGAAGTGCTGCGATCGGGGGATCATGCGAGGATCG
>CAXTMX010000109.1:0-5715 GCA_964245585.1 uncultured Sphingomonadaceae bacterium
CGGCGAGCATCACGTCGGTCGCGCGGCGGATCGCGTCGACCAGCGATTCCTTGCAACCGTAGAGATTGTCGAACTTCGACTTGGTCACGCTGTCGTTGACGTTGATCGCGGGGAACGGCAGCTCGCCGCGCTTGGCGATCTCATAGAGCCGGTGGACGCCGGTGGTGGTCTCCTCCGACACCCCCCGGATGTTCCTCACCGTCTCGCTGATGTAGCCGGGCTTGCGCGCGACGAACGCCTTCAGCGCGCGGTGGAACTCGACCTCCTCGTCGTTCTCGGGCTCGGCGAGCGACCCACCGGCCTCGAGCTTGGCGCCGAGCAAGGCGAACATCGTCGCGTCGCCGCCATCATCGAGGATCATGTTGCAGGTCTCGCCGTTGCCCCAGTCGAAGATGCGATCGACATAATCCCAATATTCGCCGAGCGTCTCGCCCTTGATCGCGAACACCGGAACGCCGGCGGCGGCGATCGCGGCGGCGGCGTGGTCCTGGGTCGAGAAGATGTTGCACGACGCCCAGCGGACCTGCGCGCCCAACGCGGTCAGCGTCTCGATCAGCACCGCGGTCTGGATCGTCATGTGGAGCGAGCCGGTGATCCGCGCGCCCTTGAGCGGCTGCGACGCGCCGAATTCCTCGCGCAATGCCATCAGCCCCGGCATCTCGGTCTCGGCGATGGCAATCTCGGCGCGGCCATAATCGGCGAGGCCGATGTCGCGCACGACATAATCGGTGAACTGGTCGAGCGGTTGCGTAGCCACGGCGCGGACTCCTCGTCGGTCTGTCAGGAAGCCGCGCGGCATGAGGCGGCCGGTCGCGGCCCGATTAGCCGCGGCCAGCCCAAAACGCAACAGGATATAAAGCTTTCTTTATATGTCGAGCGCGCTCACGGCTGGTTGGACGCCAGCGTGACGCCGCACGCGCCGCCGGGCAAGGCGGGGTTGACCATGCGCGCCTCGGCGATCGCGATGAGCCCGTCGATCGTCGGCGCGGCCGCCGCTTCCTGCGCGATCGCCGCCACCTCGGCGCAAGTATCGCCGCCGGTTTCGTCGCGCCCGTGGGCGTTGGCGAGCGCGGTGGTGAAGCGATCATATTGCATCTGGCCCTCGGCGCTGCCTTCAATCCAGAAATGCGCCTTCAGCCGCTGGTTCATTGCCGCGATCGGGCCGCGGCTGGCGGACACGAACGCATTGTAATCGGCGATCACGTCGTTCCCGCTCGCCTGGCAGCGCAGCGCAGCGACCATCAGCATCGTTTGCAGATCGCGAACCTTCGCGGCGGACACGTCCTGTGCGGCCCAGCAGCCCGCCGCCTGCGCCGGCAGCGGCGCAACCACAATCATCGCCATGGCGGCCAACGCCGCCACTTTCCTCGTTCCACGCATGGACAAACCCCCGCCGATCGATGGGATGCCCCCGCGGCCGTCCCATGGATCTGCAGAATTTACGCAATCGACTTTGCGGCGGATTAAGCAGGCTGGTTAACGCGCGTTTCGTTACGCGCGGCCGGCGGTCGCCGCCAACATGCGCGTGTCGATGCCGGCGGCGGCGAACGCCGCCGACCAGCGCGCATCGACCGCGGTGTCGAACAACAAGGCGTCGCTGCCCGCCGTCGGGAACCAGCCCGGGCGCAACATTTCTTGATCGAGCTGCCCGTCGGCCCAGCCGGCGTAGCCGAGTGCGACAAGAAAGCGCGCCGGCCCCCTCCCCTCGGCCAGCGCGCGCAAGATATCGAGCGTGCCCGTCAGCGCCCAACGGTCGCCGACCCGCAGCGTGTCCTCGCCGCCCCAATCGAGCCCGTGCAGTACGAAGCCGCGTTGCGGCTCGACCGGCCCGCCGAGGTGGACCGGCACGTCGGGCGCGGCGCCGACAGGGATTTCGAGCTGCTCGAGCAGACCATGCAATCCGAGGCGCGGCACGATCCGGCCGATGCCGATGCCGAGGGCGCCATTCTCGTCATGCGCGCACATAGCGATCACCGCGCGCTCGAAACGCGGATCGCCGATGCCGGGCATAGCGAGGAGCAATTGGCCGCTGAGGGATGTTGGCGTCGGCATGGTCATGATCTAGACCGCGCCTGGACATCATGAAAGGATTACCGATGACGATCAAAGTTGGCGACAAGCTGCCCGAGGCGAATTTCGTCACGATGGGTGACAGCGGGCCGCAGCCGGTCGCGGGCGAGACTTTCTTCAAAGGGCGCAAGGTGGCGCTGTTCTCGGTCCCCGGGGCGTTCACCCCGACCTGCTCGGCCAAGCATCTGCCCGGCTTCCTCGATAAGGCCGGCGAGCTCAAGGCCAAGGGCGTCGACGAGGTCGCCTGCACCTCGGTCAACGATGCTTTCGTCATGGACGCCTGGGGCAAGGCGAGCGGCGTCGACGGCAAGGTGACGATGCTCGCCGACGGCAACGGCGCGTTCGCCAAGGCGGTCGGGCTCGAGATGGACGGCAGCAAGTTCGGCATGGGCACGCGCGGACAGCGTTATTCGATGATCGTCGACGACGGCGTCGTCACGCAGCTCAACGTCGAGGCGCCCGGCGAATTCCGGGCCAGCTCGGCCGAGCATATGCTGTCGCAGCTCTGATCGGTCAGGGGCGACGCGGGTATGCGCCCGCGTCGGCCGCGTCGTCGGCCAAGGTGACGCGGTCGCGCCCGGCGATTTTCGAAGCGTAGAGCGCCGCGTCGGCGCGTACGAGCATGTCGTCCAGCGAGACATCCGAGGCGCGCATCGCCGCCACGCCGAAGCTGGCGGTGAGGGCTCCCTGCGCGCCTTTGAGCTCGAGCGAGGATACTCCTGCGCGGATGCGCTCGACCACCTCGAGCGCCGCCGCCGGGAAGGTGTCCACGAGGAGAAACGCGAACTCCTCGCCGCCGATCCGCCCGACCGGATCGCCCATGCGGACCGATCCGCCGACATGACGGGCGAAACGCTGCAAGGCGACGTCGCCCGTCGCATGGCCGAAACGGTCGTTGATATCCTTGAAGCGATCGAGGTCGGCCAGAACGACGCTGAGCGGCAGCCGCTGCCGCCGGCAATGCGCGATCGATTGCGCCGCCGCCTGCTCGAGCCCGCGCCGATTGAGGATGTTGGTCAGCGGGTCGACCGTCGCCAGCAGGCGCATCTGCGCCGCGAGGTCGGCGGCCAGCAGGAACACCGCCGAGACCCCGACCGCGAGAAACCCCGCCGGCGAAACCAGCAGCAGGACGTTGCGGTAGAGTTCGAAGCTGGGCTCGTGGTCGAACGCCATCGCGGTCGTCGCCCAGACGGCCGCTCCAGCTTCGAACAAGGCGAAGCCGAGCAGCACGGCGATCATCGTCGCCTCGGCCGGATTGGGCCGTCGTTTCCGATCGATCATCGTCCCCGCGGCCAGGGTCATGAAAATCGCCCACGGAAGCAGTTGCGGCGTCGTGCGCAAGATGGTCATCGGCGCGAGCCAGGCGACCAGCGCTCCGGCTGCGATCATCACCACGCAGAGGATCACCAGTTGCGCGCGACGCCGCGGCAGCCCGGCGCGTTGGCGGAATCCGAGCAGGAGCAAGGCCGCGGCGACGGTGGCCAGGATCGTCGACAGGAAATCGAACGCCGCCAGCCCGCGATGTCCGATGAGGACGACAAGCCGCACCATCCACCACAAAGTGGTGACGCCGAAGACCGCCGACCAGGTCGCGGCGTGCCGCGGACGGCCAAACATGTACCAGCCCGCCGCGAGGATCACGCTCAGCAGCGCGCTCGTCAAAGTCAGGTAAACAAAGGAGAAGGCCGCCGGAATCATCGCTGCGAGCCCTTCTCGATAGATTTCGCCGAGTCAACTTGCGATGCCCGCGCACCCAATTCCTCGCCGGCGATAATGGCGAATTCTCGCAGTTATGTTGGGCGCAGCAGCCCGATAATCATCCGTTTCGGATCAAACTTACTTAAGGAGCCGCGAGAAAGTCCCGGATCGTGGCGCCGAGTTCGGGCCGCGTCACCGCACTCATATGATTGCCCGGAACTTCGGCATAGCGTCCGCGCGCCAGGCTGTCGGCCAGCGCCGGGGAGGAGCCGTTGTCGTGATCGTCTGCTCCGGCGACGACCAGCACCGGCGCCGTGATCGCTGCGAGCTCGGCGAGCGAGGTGTCGACGAAACTATCGAGCAGCGGCAGCATCGCGGCGGGATCGGCGCCCGTGGTCCTGAGGAAGGCCTCGGCCATCCACTCGGGCGATCCGCGCGGATGGCTGCCGATATCGAGCAATATGGAGCGAAAGTGGCCGCTGCGGGCGGCGACGTCGACCACGCCGTCGAGACCCATGCCGGCGATCACCGCGCGGCGGGGCGCGGCGCGGCGCGCGAGCATGCGCATAACGGTCCGCGCGCCGAGCGAATAGCCGCCGAGGTCATAGTCCGTCAGGCCGAGATACGCGATCAAGGCAAGGCCGTCGTCGGCCAGGACGTCCGGCGGGTAAGCGCCGGGATCATGCGGCGCGGCGCTCGCGCCATGGCCGCGCAGATCGGGCATGATCACGTGGAAGCCCGCGGCGGCGATCGTCGCGGCATGGCCCCATTTGATCCAGTTGACGTAGCCGTTGGAGAACAGGCCGTGGAACAGCACCACCGCGCGCCCCGACCCCGTCTCGCGCCAGGCGAGTTCGGTACCGTCGCTCGCGGCGTACCGCTCGATCGGAAGATCAGTCGGGAAGCTTGTCAACGGCCTTGATCCAGCGAGGGGCGACGCTCGGATCGTCCTCCCGAGCGGGTGCTGGGGAGGTGCGACATGTTCTGCCACGCGGGCAGAATGCTCTCGGCGGCGTCATTGTGGATCGGACGGAAGCGCGAGGGATCGTCGAACGAACCGACGGTCAGCTCCATCGTCTCGCTGTCGGACTGCCAGCCGCCGGTCATGGCGTCGCTCGTAGGACGATGCCCTGCATCGCGCGCAACGCCTCGGGCGGCGGGCCCTCGGGCCAGCTCGGTACGTCTGGCGATAGGACGATCCAGGATTGCTTTCGCTTCGTCCAGATATGCGCGGCGCAATCGAGTTCGTCGCTGCGATCGAGCGTACCGGCGCGCAGCACGATCAAGCCGGGACGGATTGAATTCGTATTATAGATACGACTATGACAGATGCCGCACATTCGCTGGCGCGAGATGCGGCCGCCGGTGCCCTCGCGCTCATAGAGCACCACCGGTCCGGCCACATTGATCGCATTTTCGGGCAGCCAGCTGTTCTGGCTGAAGGCGCTGCCGCTCCACCTTTGGCATTCGTGACAATGGCAAGCGTAGGTGGCCGGCAGCGCTTCGATCGAGAGTGTGTAGCGGACTGCGCCGCAGCGGCATCCGCCCTCGACCGGCACACTAGGCCGCCTTCTTGAGATGCCGCCGGCCGAGCAGCTCGGCGATCTGCACCGCGTTGAGCGCCGCCCCCTTGCGCAGGTTGTCGGACACGCACCACAGCACCAGCCCGTTGTCGACGGTCGGATCCTCGCGGACGCGGCTGACATAGGTCGCGAACTCGCCGACGCACTCGACCGGCGTCACGTATCCGCCGTCCTCGCGCTTGTCGACGAGCATGATCCCGGGCGCCTCGCGCAGGATCGCCTGGGCCTGCTTGGCCGAGATCTCGTTCTCGAACTCGATGGCGATCGCCTCCGAATGGCCGACGAACACGGGCACGCGCACGCAGGTCGCGACCACCTTGATCTTGGGATCGAGGATCTTCTTGGTCTCGACCACCATCTTCCA
>CAXTMX010000110.1:0-5615 GCA_964245585.1 uncultured Sphingomonadaceae bacterium
GGCGAGCAGCACGGCGGGGCGGTTGACGACCGCGCGCGCGAGCGCGACGCGCTGCTGCTGCCCGCCCGACAGCTGCGCCGGCGTATGATCCCACCACTCGGCCAGCCCGACTTTGTCGAGCGCGGCCATCGCAAGCGTGCGGCGCGCCTTCTTCTCCTCGCCGCGGTAAAGCAAAGGCAGCTCGACATTCTCGAGCGCGCTGGTGCGCGCGAGCAGGTTGAAGCCTTGGAACACGAAGCCGAGATATTTGCGCCGCAGCAGCGCGCGCTGATCGCGATCGAGCGCCTCGACATGATGGCCCTTGAAACGGAACGCGCCGCTCGTCGGGACGTCGAGGCAGCCGAGGATGTTCATCGTCGTCGACTTGCCCGATCCCGACGGGCCCATGACGGCAACGAAATCGCCGGCGGCGATATCGAGATCGACCCCCTTGAGCGCCTTGAACGCGGTCTCGCCCGCGCCGAACTGCTTGGTCACGCCGCGCAGGGAGATGAGCGGTTCAGCCGCCACTGGGCCGCTTCCTGTCGCCGGCGGTCTCGCCGGCGGCGAGCTGGCCGGTGATCACCGCCAGCCCTTCGCGCAGCGCGGGGCCCGACACCTCGGTCTGGCTGCCGTTGGTGTCTCCCACGGTGACGCGCAGCGGCGTCGGCGCGCCATCGTCGTCAAGGACATAGACCGTCTGATGGCTGCCGCGGCCGATCGCAACGTCACGGGACACGCGGTTGCCGCCGCCCGGGCGCCGCGGCGGCATCAGCACGCTGGTCACGCCGCCGCCGCTCGCCTTGCCGGCGCGCGCGGCGCGTTCGGGCGAAAAGCGCAGCGCGCTGTTGGGAACGAGCAGCACCCTGCGCTTCTCGGTCGTGACGATGTCGGCGGTCGCGGTCATTCCCGGGCGCAGGATCAATTCGGGATTGGCGACGCTGAGCTCGGCGGTATAGGCAACCACCGTGTTGGTGGTGCTCGTCGTGCTCGACGACGAACTCGCGCTGGACGCGTTGGCGCCGACGTCGACGCGGGTGATCCGCGCTGGAAAGGTTCGCCCGGGAAAGGCATCCACGGTAAAGGCCGCATTCTGCGCCTGCCGGACTTGGCCGACGTCGGCCTCGTCGACCTTCACCTCGAGCTTCATCTGCGCGAGATCCTCGGCGATGATGAACAGCGTCGGCGCGTTGAGCGAGGCGGCGACGGTCTGCCCCGGCTCGATCTGGCGCGACAGCACGACGCCGGTCACCGGCGAGACGATCGAGGCCTTGCCGAATTGCGTCTGGTCCGACGACAGCTGCGCGCGCGCCTGCGCCACCTGCGCCTCGGCCGAACGCACGCCGGCGAGCGCGCGGGCATAATCGGCGCGGCCGCTATCGAGCTCGGTCGCCGAGGGCACCTTGCCGCCCGACAGCTTGAACACCTGCTGCAGGCGGCCGAGCGTGGCGCGCGTCTGCGCGGCCGTCGCCTGCGCGGTGCCGACCGCGGCCTGCGCCGCCTGCAACGACGCCTGGCTCTGCGCAATCGCATCGCGCAGCCGCGACGTATCGAGCCGCGCAAGCGTCTGGCCCTTGGCGACCCGATCGTTGTTCTGGACGAACACCTGCGTCACCAGCCCCGACAGTTCGGACCCGACCTGCACCTCGTTGGTCGGCTGGAGATTGCCCGTCGCCGACACCGACACGGTCAGATCGCCGCGCCTGATCTCCTGGGTCGCGTAGCTGATCGGCTCGTCGCCGCCGAACACGCATTTCGACAGCAGCAGCAGCAGCACCACGCCGAGCGCGATCGCGCCATATTTGAGCGGCCTGGCGTACGCCGGCGGCGGCTGGACGCCGAGGAAATCGTCGAGCGGTTCGGGCGCGGCGGGGTCGGTCGTCTGGTTCATCACAGCCTCGTCGTATAGGTGCCGGCGGCCGGCGCGGGCGCGGCCTGCCAGCCGCCGCCGAGCGCCTTGTACAGCTGAACGGTCGCGGTGGCGCGTGCCGCGCGGGCGGAGGCGCGTCCGTCCTGGCTGGACAGCAGGCTGCGCTCGGCGTCGAGCAAAGTCTGGAAATCGATCAGCCCCGAGCGATATTGCAGCCGCGCGAGCAGCGTCGCGTTGCGCGACGCCTCCTCGGCGACGATCAGCGCACGCTCGCGCTGCTCGGCGGCGGTAATCCCGCGCAACGCGTTCTCCACCTCCTCGAGCGCGACCAGCACGGCAGAGCGGTAAGCGGCGAGCGCGGCGTCGGCCGCGGCGCGCTGCCCCTCGATCCGCGCGCGGATCTGTCCGCCCTCGAAAATCGGCGCGCTGACCGCGGCGACGAGATTGCCGATCGACTGGCCTAATATGCCGCCGATCGCGCCGTCCGATCCGCCGAACGATCCCGACAAGCGCAGCGCGGGGTAAAGATCCGCGGTGGCGACACCGATTCGCGCGACCTCGGCCGCAAGGCTGCGTTCGGCCGCGGCTACATCGGGCCTGCGCTGGACGACGTCGGCCGGGATGCCCGCCCCGACCGCGGCGGGAGGGAGCGGGACCGGCTGCGGCTGGCGCAGCGCCCCGTCGACTGCGCCGGGGGCTTCCCCCGTCAGCACCGCGAGGCGATTGAGCGCAACGGCATAATTATTCTCGAGCGTCGGGATCGTCGCGGCGGTCTGTGCGCGCAGCTGGCGCGCCTGCTCGAGGTCGAGCGCGCCGACCAGCCCGGCCTGGACGCGCCAGCCGACGATCTGCAGCGTCTCGTCCTGCGAGGCGAGATTGTCGCGCGCGATCTTGAGCCGCGCCTGGGCGAGCCGCGCGTCGACATAATTGAGCCCGACCTCGGCGGCGACGCTGAGCTGGACATTGTGAAGGCTGGCCTCGCTCCCCGCGGCGTCAGCGCGCGCCGCCTCGGTCGAGCGGCGCAGGCCGCCGAACAGATCGGCTTCCCATGCCGCGTCGAGGCCGGCGTCGAACACACTGGCGTCGCCGCCGCTGGTGAATATCGCACCACTGGCCGGATCGACGATGCGATCGCGCTCGCGCCCCACGCTGCGCGAGGCCGATCCGCTGACCCCGATCGACGGCAGCTGCGCGCCGACCGCGGCGCGCACGCCGGCGCGCGCCTGGCGCAGGCGCGCCACCGCGGCATCGACATCGAGGTTGCGGGCGAGCGCGCGCTCGACGAGCCCGCTCAGCGTCGCATCGCCGAACTGCGTCCACCACGCCGCGAGATCGGCCTCGGACGTCGCCGCGGGCGAGGGCGCGACGAAGCCTCCAGGGATATTCAAAGCGATGTTCGACGGCGGCCGATAATCGGGGCCCACGCTGCACCCGCCGAGCAAGACGAACGCCAGCGGCAAAGCGAGACACAAGGGCGAAATGCGGTCAGCCATGACGGAAGCGATGCATCGCGCTTCTTACCGCGATATTTCAGAACTGACACACCGCACTCCCGTCAGGCGGCGGTCGCGCGTCTCCGGTCGCCCCAGAAGGCGAAACTGCCGCGGGCGTTGGTCTTGGCCTGATAGAGCGCCTCGTCCGCGCCGGCGAGCAGCTGGCCCAGGTCGCGCCCGTCCTCGGGCGCAAGCGCGATGCCGACGCTGGCGCCGATGCCGATCGTGCGCCCATCGATCGCATAAGGCACCGCCAGCGCACGGATGATGCGGCGCGCGAGGATCTCGGCCTCCGCGGGCGAGGTGAGACCAACTTGCATGACCATGAATTCGTCGCCGCCGATCCGCGCCGCGACGTCGAGCGGTCCGAGCAGTTCGATCAGGCGATGCGCGACATGCTGGAGCACGGTGTCGCCGGTGGGATGGCCGAGCTCGTCGTTGACCACCTTGAAGCGATCGAGGTCGATGTAATGGAGCGCCAGCGTTCCGCCATGCTCCGCTTTCTCGAGCTCCTCCTCGAAGCGCTCGCGCAGCAGGATGCGGTTGGCGAGGCCGGTCAGCGCGTCGGTCCGCGCCATCCCGGCGAGCTGCGACTTGCTGAGGAACTGCGCGAGCAGCGTGCGGTGGAGATGCGCGGCGGTCTCGAGGCTGGCGGCCGTGAACAGGATCACGATCAGCGCCTGCGCCAGATACGCGCTCTGGTCCGGCGAGGCGACGGTGCTTTTGACGAGCATCGCGAGCGATGTCGGCAGCGCGGCGATCATCAGGCTCGGCACGCAGATCCACGGACGCACCGAGACACGCAGGACCATCCCCGCGCCATAGCCGAAGATCAGCGCCGTCGCGAGCATCTCGGCGGTCGGATCCGAAATGGCGAAGGCGCGGACGTTGAAGGCGCCAAGCGTCGCGGCGAAAATGTAGCTGCCGACGGCGTAGAAGCCCTCCCACTTGCGCGCGGCGGCATGATCGATCGGCCGGACCGCACGTGCGCGGCGATAGGCCAGCATGACCGCGGCCCGGCCGAACGACCAGAATGCGGCGACGATCGTCAGCCCGCCGATCATGGCGTCGCCGGTCCGCATCGCGACCAGCGCGCCCATCGTCGCGAGCGAGACGCCCATGATCACGACCGGCAACAATGCGGTGAACAGATTGTCGACCAGCTCGACGTAGACGCTGTCCGGCAATGGTCCGGCGGTCGATGGGAAAGATCGCTGGGACGTCATCGAGCACCTTGCAGATCGGCTGCCCGCCTCACGACGGGCTCGTGCCCCCCGCCCCCTTAGTAGCGCGACGGTTAACGTTTCGTAGGCGTCGCGGGGCTGAGGCGCGGCGATGCCGGCAGTCGAAGCACGCCCGCCCGCCCTGTCCCCAGTCGATCCGCACATGTTGCTTGGCCGCCCCATACGGCGGGTCGGCAGTCCTCGCGCATGATCCAGCCGCAGATTGATAGCTCGCGTTCTTGAACATCCAGCTTCGCCTTCCATATACCATCCACACGGATGGTGAGAACCGATGGCGCAGTTGCACGAATTGAAATCCAAGGCCGACAGCGAAAAGATCACGATCAATCTCGGCTTCGTCGACTTGGGCCATATCGATCTGCTGGTGCGCGACGGCTTCTACTCGAACCGCACCGATTTCATCCGCACCGCGATCCGCAATCAGCTCGATCGCCACGCCGCCGCCGCGCACAAATCGGTCGTGCGCAAACAGCTCGACCTCGGGATCAGCCATTTCGCGCGCGAGGATCTCGAAGCAGTGCGCCGCACCGGCGAGATGCTCGACATCCGCGTGCTCGGGCTGGCGACGGTCGCCGCCGACGTCACCCCCGAGCTTGCCCGCGCCACGATCGCGTCGCTGACCGTGCTCGGCGCGCTGCATGCCAGCGCGGCGGTCAAGGCCGCGCTGGCCGATCGCATGCAATGAGCTTTCCGACCCCTCCGACAAGGACGAACATCACCATGGCGATCCCCCCTTCGCTCACCGAAGCCCTGCGCCTGACCAAGGCGGGCAGGCTCGGCGAGGCGGCCGAACTGATCCAGGCGACGTTCGCTGGAGGCCGCGCGGGCACGCCCGGCACCGCCGCCTCGGTGACCGACATGCTCGAGCGTTTGCCGCAGCCGCCGGCGGGGCACGCGCGCGCGCCGCGCTTCGCATTCCCCGGTGCAGGGACGGCGCCGGCGCCGGCGCCGGGTGGCTCGGCCGGCACCTTTTCGGAGGATAGCTTCAGCGGCCCGGCCGGCCGGGTCGGCTACAAGGGGTATGTTCCG
>CAXTMX010000111.1:0-889 GCA_964245585.1 uncultured Sphingomonadaceae bacterium
TCGCGGCGGCGGCGATCAGCGCGGCCGCGGCGGGCGCCGGCTGGGGCGCGCAGGCGCTCGCGGCGCGGCCCGACGATGCGGCGCTGCTGGCGGCGGCGCGCGAGCTGTGCGACAGATGAGCGCCATGGACCGCGATTACGACGCTGCGATCGAGCCCGCGCCGCCCCGCGCCTGGCTGCGCATCCTGATCCTGCTGCTGGCCGCGTTCGTCGCCGGCGCGATCGCGATGGGCTGGATGCTGACCCATTGGGGCGCGGCGCAGCGCTATCTGCGCCAGGCCGAGCCGGTCGCCGCGATCCCGCCGACGCTGCCGCGCGCGGCACCGCTGGTGACGCCGCCTGCCCCAGCGCCCCCGGCCGCGCTCGACGAGCGTCTCCAGCTGATCGAGACGCGGGTCGACCAGATCGATCGGCGGGCGAGCGCGGCGGCGGGCAACGCCGATCGCGCCGAAGGGCTGCTCGTGGCGTTCGCCGCGCGCCGCGCGCTCGATCGCGGCGCCGACCTCGGCTATATCGAAGGGCTGCTGCGCGAGCGCTTCGGCGGCGGCCAGCCGCAGGCGGTGGCAACGATCATCAGCGCCGCGCACCAGCCGGTGACGATCGAGGAGCTGCAGAGCGGGCTCGACGAGGTCGCGCCGGCGCTGATCGGCGAAGGACCGCGCGACAATTGGTGGGATGCGTTCCGCCGCGAGCTCGGCGGGCTGATCGTGGTGCGGCGCGCCGGAGTGGCTTCGACCGCGCCCGGCGACCGGGTGGAACGGGCGCAGCGCGCGCTCGAGATCGAGGACGGCGGGCAACGGCTCGTAGTCGATCCGCACGAGCAGCGCCGCCTCGGCGGCAATCGTCTCGCTCTCGGCCACGATGATCGCCACCGGCTGCCCATAGTAGGA
>CAXTMX010000111.1:899-5487 GCA_964245585.1 uncultured Sphingomonadaceae bacterium
AACGGGCGCAGCGCGCGCTCGAGATCGGCCGGGTCGACATCGCCTTGGCCGAGGTTTCGCGACTGCCCGGGCGCGCCAATGCCGCGGAATGGATCGTCAAGGCGCGGCGCTATACCGCGTCGCGCAGCGCGCTCGACCAGATCGAGACGGCGGCGCTGCTCGACCCGCAGGTCGGGCCGCGGCCGGCGGCGGGGGCGTGGACGCAATAGGGTTCGCGTCCCCTCCCGTTCGCCCTGAGCCTGTCGAAGGGCTTCTTCTTCGACGAGGAACAGGGAACAGGAGGAGAGTGCTTCGACAAGCTCAGCACGAACGGGGATGGGTTATTCCGTTGCCGTCCCCGGCTCGGCCTGCTTGCGGTGCTGCTCGGCCAGCAGCGGCGAGGGCGTGACATTGGCCATCACGGTGGTGGCCTTGTTCTTGAGCCCGGAGACGATCTCGGCGTCGCCCTTGAGCATCGCCTCCCACCCGTCCTTCGCGACCTTGGCGGGATCGTCCTTTTTCGCGGTCCCGACCTTGGTGTCGAGCATGTCGGCGCGTTCGAAGAATTCGGTCTCGGTCGCGCCCGGCATCAGGCAGGTGACGGTGACCGCCGTGTCCTTGAGCTCGTTGGCGATCGCATAAGAAAAGCTGTCGATGAACGCCTTGGTGCCGTTGTAGACGGCGTTGAACGCGCCCGGCGTGAAGCCGGCGATCGAGCCGGTGATGAGGATCCGCCCGGCGTTGCGATCGCGCATCTGCCGCCCGATCTTCTGGATCAGATAGATCGTACCGGTGATGTTGGTGTCGATCACGCGCCGCCATTCGGCCGGCTCCTGGCCGAGGAAATCGCGGCCGAGCCCGCGCCCGGCATTGGCGCACAGCACGTCGACCGGCCGGCCGCGTGCCGCCTCGACGAGCCGATCGACGCCGTCGAGCGTGGCGAGATCGGCCTCGACCGCCTCGACCTCCACGCCGTGGCGGCGGAAATCGTCTGCGGCGGAATTGATCAGCGCCTCGTCGGCGGCGACGATCAGGTCATAGCCCTGCTCGGCGGCGATGCTGGCGAGCTCGAAGCCGATGCCGGTCGAGGCGCCGGTGACGATCGCGAGGGGACGGGTGGTCATTGTCGCTACTCCGTTCGTCCCGAGCGCGGTCGAGGGACGTGCATGTCGGTGGAACGTGTCTCGACTTCGCTCGACACGAACGGCTGTTCCTAGGCTGCCAGCGCCATGTCCGGCTTCAACACGATCTTGGTGACCTCGTTCTGCTCGTCGTGGAACATCTTGTAGCCCTTGGGCGCGTCCTCGAGCGGCATGCGGTGCGAGATCAGGAAGGTGGTGTCGATCTTCTCCTCGAGGATCGCGTTGAGCAGACCCGGCATATAATGCTGGACGTGGGTCTGGCCGGTCTTGAGCGTCAGCCCCTTCTCCATGAACGCGCCGAGCGGGAACTTGTCGACGAAGCCGCCATAGACCGCCGGCATCGACACGCGCCCGCCCTTGCGGCAGGCGAGGATCGCCTGGCGGATCGAGTGCGGCCGATCGGTGCCGAGGAAGGTCGAGGCCTTGATCTGATCGATGACATTGTCGGCGAAGAAGCCGTGCGCCTCGAGCCCGACCGCGTCGATGCACGCGTCGGGGCCGATGCCGCCGGTCAGCTCCATCAGCGCCTCGTAGGTCTTCGATTCCTCGAAGTTGATCGTCTCGGCGCCGAATTTCCTGGCGAGCTCGAGCCGGTGAGGGAAGTGATCGATCGCGATGACGCGCGCCGCGCCCATCAAGAACGCCGACTGGACCGCGAACAGCCCGACCGGGCCGCAGCCCCATACCGCCACCGTGTCGCCGGGCTCGATGTCGGCATTCTCCGCCGCCATCCAGCCGGTCGGCAGGATGTCCGACAGGAACAGCACCTTGTCGTCCTCGATCCCGTCGGGGATCACGATCGGCCCGACGTCGGAGAAGGGCACGCGGACATATTCCGCCTGGCCCCCCGCATAGCCGCCGGTCAGGTGGCTGTAGCCGAACAGGCCCGACATCGGCTGGCCGTACATCGTCTGGCCGATGTCCTGATTGTCGGCGGGCAGGCCGTTGTCGCACGCCGAATATTGATGCTTGCCGCAATGATAACAGGAGCCGCACGCGATCGTGAACGGCACGACGACGCGCTGGCCCTTCTTGAGCGTGCTCTTGGGGCCGATCTCGACCACCTCGCCCATGAATTCGTGGCCGAGGATGTCGCCGGCCTGCATCGTCGGGATGTAGCCGTCGTAGAGGTGGAGGTCCGAGCCGCAGATCGCGGTCGAGGTGATCCTGATGATCGCGTCGCGCGGATTGAGGATCTCGGGATCGTCGACGGTGTCGACGCGGACGTCATGCTTGCCGTGCCAGGTGAGCGCGCGCATCGGATCAGTTCCTTTCTTCGTCGAGCTGGGCGCGGGTGCGCGATGAGGTGGCGATCTCGCCGGTCTCGAGAAACTGCTTGAGGCGCCGCAGGTCGCGCCGCGACTGGATCGCCGGCTCGCGCTGGAACAGCTTGGCGAGCAATTTGCCGACCGCGCCGAGCGGCGGATCATAGGCGATGGTGGCGCTGACATAGGTGCCGCGGCCGGGGCCGGCGTCCATGAACTCGATCCGCCCGCTGTTGCGGATATCCGCGCCGTCGGCCGATTCCCAGGCGAGCAGGCGGCCGGGCTGATCCTCGGTGATGCGCGCGTCCCATGCGACCGCCTTGCCGGCGGGGGCCTCGACCACCCAATGCCAGCTGCCGTCGGCATTCGGCGTGATGCTGCGGACATTGTCCATGATCGACACGAGGTTGGTCTGGTCGCGCCAGAAGGCGTAGATCTCGTCGCGCGGGCGATTGATCGTCACCGTACGGGCGCTGTAGGACGATTCGTCGCGTGCGCCGACGGCAGCCGCGCCGACATCGCTCTTGGAAGTGGCCGCGGGCGCGTCATCGGCTCGCGTCGTTGCATCGGACATGATGTCTCTCCGTGATTAGAACGGCTTAACCCGCTGACGGAGAGGCGCGTTCCGCGCTCGTGCAAAGAAATCCGATCGATGGCGCGTTCCGCGCTCTTCACGGCGCGCGCCGGCGGTCGGCTCGATCGCACCGCTGGCGCTATGCCGCCTTGCGCAGCCGCCGGTGGAGGTAATTCTCGTCGAAGCCGGCGATGCGGATCAGCTTGGCGGGATCGGTGATGAGCAGGCTGCCGCGCTTCAACGTCATCGCGCCGCTGAGCCGCAGTTCCTTCAGGACCCGGTTGAGATGGACCGGGGTCATGCCGAGCGAATCCGCGAGCAGCAGCTGCGACAAGGGCAAGGCGAAGCTGGCTTCGGCGACAAGCCCGATGTTGCGCGCCCTGAGATAGAGCTCGCACATGAGGTGCGCGACGCGCTCGATGCTGGCGCGGCGGCCCATGCTGGTGATCCAGGCCCGCATCGTCCCCTCGTCGATCAGCTGGCTCGTGTACATCGCCTTCGCCACGCCGCGATGGCGATCCATGATCGATTCCATCTCGGCCCGCTCGATGGTGGAGACGAGCGCGGGCGTGACCGTCTGGATGCTGTGATCCATCTCGGCGAGCAGGCCGACGTGAAGATCGCACGAGTCGCCCGGCATCAGATAGGCCAGCACCTGCCGCGTGCCGCTCGGCAGGATCTTGTAGCGGCACGCCCATCCTTCGAGGACCACGAACACCGGCCCGGGCCGGTCGCCTTCGCGGATGAGATCCTTTCGGGCTGGAAACTTGCGCGGCTTCGAAGTTGCAGCGGTCAGCGCATCCACTTCTTCCTGGCCCAAGCTGCCGAAGCCGCGCAGCTTGTCGATGAAGCGGTTGGTCATGCTGCCCCAATTCCCATGGCGTTATATGATCTGATATTGGTCCAAGTTATAGTCGAATGTTGATGTGGGTGAGGGTGTTCTGCCCCCTGTCAGGCTACGCATAATGATCGTCGGCACCGCTTTCAGGCTCCGGCGGCTGAGAGATGTCGCGCTCTCGCCTGACCGGGAGCTGCCATCATGACCGAACGGATCTCGAACGACAATGACGTCATGCGCGCCGACGGGCCGCGCGGCCCCGACGCCCACGGCCAGGCGGCGATGCTGCTGGTCGAAAGCCTCCTCCACGGCCTGATCGCCCGGTCGGTCATCAACGTCGAGGACGCCGTGGAGATCGTGGGAATTGCCGCAGAGATAAAGGAAGAGGTCGCCGCCGATGCCGGGGAATCGGCCGAGACCATGCAAAAGTCGCTCGCGCTTCTCGCATCGATCGGCGCAAGCCTGACTAGCGATCTGCCACGCGGCTAGAAGAGCCGCGCCCGCCCTCACGCGCAACACCCGCTGCCTCGCAAAGCGCCTCCTCGGCCCTTCGTGCGTTGGACCTGGCGCAAGCGATGGGATGATCCGTGACCAACAACGTTCTCGTCTGGCTGCGCCAGGACCTTCGTCTGGCGGACCAGCCCGCGCTTGTCGCCGCGGCGGCCGAGGGCGCGGTGATCCCGGTCTATGTGCTCGACGACGAAACGCCAGGACCGCGCCGCCGCAGCGGCGGAGCGCAGCGCTGGTGGCTGCCTCGCTCGCTCGAACGGCTCGAGCGCGACCTCGCGGC
>CAXTMX010000112.1:0-5017 GCA_964245585.1 uncultured Sphingomonadaceae bacterium
CTTCACGCCCGTCGCGTCGCCCAAGCGGCCCGAGCCGCCGGCGCGCCCGACGCGCGGCCGTCCGGGCAGCGACGACCGGCGCCAGGCCGGCAAGCTCACCGTCACCCGCGCGCTCGACGACGGCGACGGCGCGCGCGCGCGCTCGATGGCCGCGCTCAAGCGCTCGCGCGAGAAGGACAAGCGCGCCCACCAGGGCGGCGGCGTCCAGGCCAAGCAGGTGCGCGACGTCGCGGTGCCCGAGACGATCACAGTGCAGGAGCTCGCCAACCGCATGGCCGAGCGCGGCGCGGACCTGGTCAAGGCATTGTTCAAGATGGGCATGCCGGTCACCGTCACCCAGACGATCGACCAAGATACCGCCGAGCTGCTCGTCTCCGAGTTCGGCCACAACATCAACCGCGTGTCCGACGCCGACATTGATCTGACCAGCCACGAGGAGGTCGACGCCGACGAGACGCAGCAGCCGCGTCCGCCGGTGGTCACGATCATGGGCCATGTCGACCACGGCAAGACCTCGCTGCTCGACGCGCTGCGCGGCACCGACGTCGTCGCCGGCGAGGCGGGCGGGATCACGCAGCATATCGGCGCCTATCAGGTGAGCGTGAAATCGGGCGAGAAGATCACCTTCCTCGATACGCCGGGCCACGAGGCGTTCACCGAGATGCGTTCGCGCGGCGCGAACGTAACCGACATCGTCATCCTCGTCGCCGCGGCCGACGACGGGCTGATGCCGCAGACGATCGAGGCGATCAACCACACCAAGGCGGCCGGCGTGCCGATGATCGTGGCGATCAACAAGGTCGACAAGCCCGACGCCAATCCGCAGAAGATCCGCGAGGCGCTGCTCCAGTACGACGTCCAGGTCGAGGCGATGGGCGGCGAGGTCCAGGACGTCGAGGTGTCGGCGACCAAGAAGACCGGGCTCGACGCGCTGATCGAGAAGATCTCGCTCCAGGCCGAGCTGCTCGAATTGAAGGCCAATCCCGATCGCGCGGCCGAGGGCACGGTGATCGAGGCCAAGCTCGACAAGGGGCGCGGGCCGGTGGCGACGGTGCTGATCAATCGCGGCACATTGAAGGTCGGCGACATCTTCGTCGTCGGCGCGGAGAGCGGCAAGGTCCGCGCTCTGGTCGACGACAAGGGGCGCAACATCAAGGAAGCGGGGCCGGCGATGCCGGTCGAGGTGCTCGGCGGCTCGGGCGTGCCGGCGGCGGGCGATCCGCTGTCGGTGGTCGAGAACGAGGCGCGCGCGCGCGAGGTCGCGGCCTATCGCGCGTCGGTGATCACGTCGAAGCGCACCGCGTCGGGCCCGGCGAGCCTCGAGAGCATGTTCTCGGCGCTCAAGGAAAAGCAGGCGATCGAATATCCGCTGGTGGTCAAGGCCGACGCGCAAGGCTCGGTCGAGGCGATCGTCGGCTCGCTCAACAAGATCTCGACCGCGGACATCCGCGTGCGCATCCTCCATGCGGGGGTCGGCGGGATCACCGAGAGCGACGTCTCGCTCGCCGCCGCGTCGAAGGCGCCGATCATCGGCTTCAACGTCCGCGCCAACGCCAAGGCGCGCGAGATCGCCACGCGCGACCAGGTCGCGCTCAAATATTACGAC
The DNA here is from genome assembly GCA_964245585.1 of uncultured Sphingomonadaceae bacterium. Lineage (GTDB taxonomy): Bacteria > Pseudomonadota > Alphaproteobacteria > Sphingomonadales > Sphingomonadaceae > Solisphingomonas. The sequence goes on from CAXTMX010000112.1 coordinate 1,607, forward strand.
GTGATCTACGATCTGCTCGATGAGGTCCGGGCGGCGATGGCGGGCGAGCTCGGGCCGGAATATCTCGAGCATGTCGTCGGGCGCGCCGAGATCCGCGAGGTCTTCTCGGCGGGCAAGCACGGCAAGGCGGCCGGCCTGCTCGTGGTCGACGGCTATATCCGCCAGAAGCTGCGCGCGCGCGTGCTGCGCGACGACGTGATCATCTACAACGGATCGATCGCCTCGCTGCGCCGGTTCAAGGACGACGTGCCCGAGGTCCGTGCGGGTCTCGAGTGCGGCGTCACGATCGAGGGCTCGACCGACGTCAAGCCGGGCGACATCCTCGAGACGTTCGAGGTCGAGGAGCGCGAGCGGACGCTGTAGGCTGACGGATGCGCCGCAACGAGACCCCCGAAGGCAAATCGGTCCGCCTGCTGCGCGTCGGCGAGCAGGTGCGCCATGCGCTGGCGGAGGTGCTGATGCGCGGCGACGTGCATGACGAGACGCTCGACAGCCACCTCGTCTCGATCACCGAGGTGCGGATGTCGCCCGACCTGCGCCACGCGACCGCGTTCGTGAAGCCGCTGCTCGGCGCGAACGAGGAGGCCGTGCTCAAGGCGCTGCGCACCAACACCGCTTATCTCCAGAGCGAGGTCGCGCGGCGGGTGAACACCAGATATGCTGCCAAGCTCAAGTTCCTCGCCGACGAGAGCTTCGACGAGGGCGGCCGGATCGACGCTTTGCTGCGCGATCCCAAGGTGGCGCGGGACCTGCCGGACGCGCAATGAGCGCCGACGCCGCCCGCCTGCTCACTACGCTTGCCGATCCGCCGATCCATCTCGAGCCGCTCGACGAGTCGCACCGCGAGCCGTTGCGCGCGGCCTGCGCCGAGGACGACGCGATCTGGGACATCTACACGGTGTCGATGCTCGGCGCGCAGTTCGACGCCAGCTTCGACGCGATCATGGCCAATCCCGGCCGGCTTGCCTTTGCCCTGTTTGCGGGCGGCGTGCTGATCGGCACCAGCTGTTATCTCAATGTTGCCGCGGCCGAGCGCCAGGTCGAGATCGGCGGCACCTATCTGGCCCCGCCGGCGCGCGGCACGGGGATCAACGGGCGGCTCAAGCGGCTGATGATCGATCATGCCATCGCCTGCGGCTTCGCGCGCATCGAATTCCGCATCGACGTGCGCAACGGGCGCTCGATGGCCGCGGTCGAGAAGCTTGGCGCCGTGCGCGAGACGATCCTGCCCCGCGAGCGCACGACCTGGACCGGGCATGTGCGCGACACCGCCGTCTATGCGCTGCGCGCCGAGGAGTGGATCGCGCGTGGATGAGGGGGCGCGGCTCGACGGCTGGCTGATCCTCGACAAGCCGGTAGGGCTCGGCTCGACCCAGGCGGTGTCCGCGGTCAAGCGCGCATTGCGCCAAGGCGGTTATGCCAAGGTCAAGGTCGGGCATGGCGGGACGCTCGATCCGCTGGCGTCGGGCGTGCTGCCGATCGCGCTGGGCGAGGCGACCAAGCTCAGCGGGCGGATGCTCGACGCGGACAAGGCGTATGACTTCACCATCGGGTTCGGGAGCGAGACCGACACGCTCGACGGCGAAGGGGCGGTGGTCGCGACCTCGCAGGCGCGGCCAACGCTGGAGGAGATCGAAGCGGTACTGGCGCGCTTCACCGGACCGATCGCGCAGGTACCGCCGGCATTTTCGTCGCTCAAGGTCGCGGGAAAGCGGGCTTATGCCTTGGCCCGCGCGGGGGAGCAGGTGGTGCTGGCGAGCCGGGACGTGACCATTCATTCCCTTGCCGTTCGTCCCGAGCGAAGTCGAGGGACGTTTTCCGAACGCGAGGAGCATGTCTCGACTTCGCTCGACACGAACGGTGGTGGATTGGATCAGGCGACCCTCTCCGCGCGCGTCTCCAAGGGCACCTACATCCGCAGCCTCGCGCGCGACATCGCGCGGGCGCTCGGCACCGTCGGGCACGTTATCATGCTGCGCCGGACCAAGGCCGGCCCGTTCGCGCTCGATCGGGCGATTTCGCTGGACAAACTGGGCGATCTCGCTATGGCGCGCAGCCTTGAACAGGCACTCTTGCCGTTGACGGCGGGGCTGGACGACATCCCGGCCCTTTCCGTCACCCCCGAACAGGCAAGGGCGCTCCGCGAGGGGCGTGTTCTGATCGGGATCGCCGCGCAACCTTTCAGTTTTCGGCCAGGCCTCCATCTCGCGACCGACGGCGATGTCCCGGTCGCTCTCGTCGAGTTAGGCGAAGATGGCGTCCGGGTCGTGCGGGGTTTCAATCTCTCGATGTCGAAGGAAGAGACATGACGATTACCGCCGAGCGCAAGCAGGAACTGATCAAGGAACATGGTCGCGGCGAAGGCGATACCGGCAGCCCCGAGGTCCAGATCTCGATCCTGACCGAACGCATCGTCAACCTCACCGAGCATTTCAAGACGCACGCCAAGGACAACCATTCGCGCCGCGGCCTGCTGATGATGGTCAACAACCGCCGCTCGCTGCTCGATTATCTCAAGAAGCAGGATGTCTCGCGCTATACCGCGCTGATCGGCAAGCTGGGCTTGAGGAAATAGGAAAGGCGCCTCCGGGCGCCTTTTTTATATTCGGACGAGCGTGCTCCCGCGCAGGCGGAAGCCCAGTCCGGGAACAAGAAATCTGGGTCCCCGCCTTCGCGGGGACACAACGATGGAAGGCAATTCGGCCGACCATCATGGGACGCCAACAAGTCCCGCACCGCACGAGCCGGCTTAGCTCGCAAAGGCCCCGGCGGCATTGGGCTGCCGGAGACAAGGAAACAAGATGTTCGATACCCAGAAAGTAGAGATTCAATGGGGCGGCAAGACGCTGACCCTCGAGACGGGCCGCGTCGCCCGCCAGGCCGACGGCGCGGTGCTCGCGACGCTCGGCGAGACGGTCGTGCTGTGCGCGGTCACCGCCGCCAAGTCGGTCAAGGAAGGCCAGGATTTCTTCCCGCTCACCGTCCATTACCAGGAGAAGTTCTCTGCCGCCGGCCGCATCCCGGGCGGCTTCTTCAAGCGCGAGCGCGGCGCGACCGAGAAGGAGACGCTCACCAGCCGCCTGATCGACCGCCCGATCCGCCCTTTGTTCCCCGAAGGCTTCTACAACGAGATCCTCTGCATCGCGCAGGTGCTCAGCTATGACGGCGAGAACGAGCCCGACATCCTCGCGATGGTCGCCGCGTCGGCCGCGCTGACGATCTCCGGCGTGCCGTTTATGGGCCCGATCGGCGCCGCGCGCGTCGCATATGTCGAGGGCGAATATGTCCTCAACCCGACCAAGGAGCAGTATGTCGACGGCGACCTCGACCTGGTGGTCGCGGGCACGCACGACGCGGTGATGATGGTCGAATCCGAGGCCAAGGAGCTGTCGGAAGAGGTCATGCTCGGCG
>CAXTMX010000113.1:0-4528 GCA_964245585.1 uncultured Sphingomonadaceae bacterium
CGCGGCAAGGCGAAGGCCTTGCGCGGCGGCACGCTGATCATGATGCCGCTGATCGGCGCCGACGGGCAGATCTATGCGATGGCGCAGGGCAATCTCGCGGTCGGCGGGCTCGGCATCGACGCCGCCGACGGGTCGAAGCTGACCGTCAACGTGCCCTCGTCGGGGCGCATTCCGGGCGGGGCGACGGTCGAGCGCGCGGTCGATGCGGGCTTTGCGACCACGCCGGGCCTGACGTTCAACCTCGCGGAAGAGGACCTGACCACGGTCCGCCGCGTCGCCGATGCGATCAACCTCGAGCTCGGCGGCAATCGCGCCAGGGCGATCGATGCCGTCTCGGTCCAGATCGACGTGCCGGCAGGCGCCGAGGCGCGCACGCTGCTGATGAGCCGGATCGAGAACCTGCCGGTCAGTCCCGCCGAGGCGCCGGCGCGCGTGATCGTCAACGCGCGCACCGGCACGGTGGTGATCAACGGCGCGGTGCGGATCGCGCCGGCCGCGGTCAGCCACGGCAAGCTGACCGTGCGCGTCGACGAGAATCCGCACGTCATCCAGCCCGAGCCCTTCTCCAATGGCCGGACCGCGCTCGAGCCGAACAGCAACATCAGCGTCGAGGAGAAGCGCTCGCCGATGTTCGACTTCCGCCCCGGTGCGTCGCTCGCGGCGATCGTCAAGGCGGTCAACGCGATCGGCGCGTCCCCGGCCGACCTGGTGGCGATCCTCGAGGCGCTCAAGCAGGCGGGCGCGATGAAGGCGGAGCTGATCGTCCTATGATCGCGCCCGTCTCCGCGACGCCCGCGCCCGCCGCGGCCGAGCAGGCCAAGCTCAAGACCGCCGCGAAGGCGTTCGAGGCCGTGTTCCTGCGCCAGATGATCGGATCGATGCGCGCGGCCGGGCTGGGCGACGATCTGCTCGGCTCGTCGGCATCCGACCAGTTCCGCGACATGGGCGACGCGCGCCTGGCCGATTCGATGGCCGACAAGGGCCAGTTCGGCATCGCCGAGCTGCTGCTCAAGCAATTCGGCGGGAAGGCCGCGAAATGAGCGTCGACCTGCTCGGCATCGGCGCGTCGGGGGTCAAGGCCTATCGCAACGCCTTGACCGCGGTCGGCGACAATATCGTCAACGCCGAGACGCCCGGCTACGCGCGGCGCCAGCTCACGCTGACCGAATCGGGCACCTCGACCGGGATCGATCCCTATCATCGCGACAAAGCGGGCTTCGGCGGAGTCGACAGCGGCTCGGTCCAGCGCGCGTGGGACGAGTTCAAGGCGGCCGACGCGCGGCTCGCGCTGTCCGCCGACGGCCGCGCCGACGCGCGCGTGCGCTGGCTGACCAGCACCGAGAGCGCGCTCGACGACGGCGATGCCGGCGTCGGCGCGCAGCTCACCGCTTTCTTTAACGCCGGCGAGGCGCTGGCCGCCGATCCGAATAACCGGCTGGCACGCAACGCGCTGATCCAGCGGCTCGGCGACACCGCCGGCGCGATCCGCACCGGTGCGCAGGATCTCGCCCGCACCGCGACGGGCATCGCGAGCGAGGCGACGATTGCGGTCGACGCGATCAATGCGACGCTCGCCCGCCTGGCCCAAGTCAACCTGGGCTTGCGCCGCGCGACCGAGGGCAGCGCGGCAAAGGCGCAGATCGCCGACGAGCGCGACCGGCTGATCGACGATCTGGCGAGCAGGCTCGACGTCGATACCCGGCTTGGCGCCGACGGGGTGGTCAGCATCACGCTGGGCCATGCGGCCTTGCTCGCGCCGGGCAAGACCGGGGCGCTCGCGCTGAACCAAGCGAGCGACGGAAGCCTGTCGCTGATCACCAGCATCGAAGGCACGCCGACCCTGGTCTCTCCCGCGGGCGGCGCGCTCGCCGGGCTGGTCGAGATGGCGGGGGTGGTGGCAGATCGCCGCCAGTCGCTCGACGCGATCGCCGCCGATTTCGCCGCATCGCTCAACCAATGGTCGGCGCAAGGCACCGACCGCAACGGAGCGGCGGGCACCGACCTGGTCGCCATCGGCGCCGGCGGTGCGGCGTCGCTGAGCGTCGTCATCGCCGATCCCGACAGGGTGCCCGCGGCGAACAGCAGCGGCGCCAACGGCAATCTGCTGGCGCTGGGCGGACTGCGCGGCGACAATGGCGCCGAAGCGCGCTGGGCGGGTCTGGTCACCGGCAACGCCCAGCTGCTCGCGAGCGCCAATGCGGAAAGCACCGCCACTTCGGCGCGCAAGGATGCGTCGCTCGCCGCGCGCGACGAGGTGACGGGCATCGACCTCGACACCGAAGCGGGCGAGCTGATCCGCTTCCAGCAGGCGTACAACGGCTCGGCCAAGATCATCCAGGTCGCGCGCGAGACGCTGCAATCGATCCTCGACCTGTTCTGAAGGGCCTGCGATGACCAGCGTTACCCGATTTCGCCTCAGCGCCGAGCTCAACCGCCAGCACGAATTGGCGCGGGAGATCGCGCGCGGCCAATCCGACATCTCGACCGCCAAGCGCATCCAGGCGCCGTCGGACGACCCGGCGGCGGCGGCGCGTGTCGCGCAGATCCGGCTCGCCCAGGCCGACCGTGCGACCTGGTCCAGCAACATCGACGCCGCTGCCGCGCTCGCCGCGCAACTCGACGCCAACCTGACCAGCGTCGCTTCCGCGGTCGACCGCGCGCACGAGCTGATGCTGTCGGCCGCCAACGGCACGATCTCGGCCGAAGGCCGTGCCGCGATCGCGACCGAATTGCGCGGCATCGCCGACGATGTCGCGGCGCTCTCCGCGCAGAAGGACTCGCGCGGACAGCCGCTTTATGCCAGCGGCGCGCCGCTGGAAGTGCCGATCGGCCCGTCGATCAGGGTCGCGCCGCAATCGCCGCGCGAGGGAGTGTTCGACACTATCGCGACCGCTGCCGGCGCGCGCAGCCTGGCGCAGATCCTCGCCGACGCGGCCGACGCGGTCACCAACGGCAACGCCGCCGGGACCGCCGCGGGGATCGACGCGCTCGCCAGCGCGACGAGCAGCATCACCCAGGCGCAGGGCGAGCAGGGCGCGCGCGCCGCGCGGCTCGACACGGCGAAGCAGCGACTGATCGACGTCGGGCTGGTCCAGACCGAAGAGCGCAGCGCGCTCGAAGCGACCGACGTCACCGAGACGGTCGCCCGCCTCCAGGCGAAGATGCTCGCGCTCGAAGCGGCGCAAGCGGCGTTCGCGCGGACGAGCAGGCAGACGCTGTTCGACCTGCTGTGAGGATGACGTTTAAGTCTGATCCAATGTGATGAAGTACAGCCGTGTTCCCGCGAAGGCGGGAATCCAGGGGCCCGCGCGCTGCCATTACCATCCTGGACTCCCGCTTTCGCGGGAGCGCTGTTTCAAGCTTGCCCGGATCCGACTCCGGCCGCGCGCCGGAATGACGAATCAGGCGACACGACCTTAACTCCCCGCCTCCCGCGCCGTTATCCCTGATGAGCCCCGGGAGCGCGCCAGCGCTGCGGACACCTGGGGACACGAGCGCGACGGGGATACGCATGTTTGCTGCCATCGGCCTGGTCGTGCTGCTCGGAATGGTGTTCGGCGGCTTCGTCATCACCGGCGGCGACATCGAGCCCATCCTCCACGCCGTCCCGCACGAGATGATGATCATCGGCGGCGCCGCGGTCGGCGCCCTGATCGCGGGCAATTCGATGAAGGAGCTGAAGTCGCTTGGGCTTGGCCTCGGCCAGGTGTTCAAGGGCCCGAAATACAAGAAGCAGGATTTCCTCGACGCGATCTTCCTGGTCTCGACGCTGATGAAGATGCTGCGCACCGACGGGCCGGTCGCGCTCGAGCCGCACATCGAGGATCCGCAGTCGAGCACGGTGTTCGGCGAATATCCCAAGCTCCTCAAGGATCAGACGCTGGTCCACCTGATCGCGGACACGCTGCGGCTGGTGGTGGTGTCGTCGGGCACGCTCGATCCGCACGCGGTCGAGGAGGTGATGGACAACAGCCTCAAGACGCACCATCACGACGCGATCCGCCCGGCGGACATGCTCCAGAACCTCGCCGACGCGCTGCCCGCGCTCGGCATCGTCGCCGCCGTGCTTGGCGTGGTCAAGACGATGGGCTCGATCGACAAGCCGCCGGTGATCCTCGGCGCGATGATCGGATCGGCGCTGGTCGGCACGTTCCTGGGCGTGCTGCTTGCCTATGGCATCGTCGGGCCGTTCGCGGGGCGCTGCAAGCAGGTGGTGGAGAGCGACGACGCGATCTACCATGTCGTCAAGCAGATCATCATCGCCTCGCTCCACGGCCATCCGCTGCCGCTGGTGATCGAGGCGGCGCGATCGGGCATCACCCACAGCAACCAGCCGGCCTTCGCCGACGTGTTCGACGGCATGCGCGGGCGCTGAAGGCATGGCCAGCCAGCCGGCGCGTAAAGGGCGGAACGAGCCCGCGCCCACGATCATCATCGTCAAGAAGGTCGTCGGCGAGGCGCACGGCGGTCATCACGGCGGCGCGTGGAAGGTCGCCTATGCCGATTTCGTGACGGCGATGATGGCGTT
>CAXTMX010000114.1:0-4295 GCA_964245585.1 uncultured Sphingomonadaceae bacterium
CCGGCGGGGCGAGGAGCTTCGATGGCACGGCTGGTGACCTTGTTCGGCGGCGGCGGCTTCCTCGGCCGTTATGTCGCGCAGGCGCTGCTCAAGGCCGGCGCGCGCGTGCGCGTGGCCGCGCGCGATCCGCGCGAGGCGTGGTTCCTCAAGCCGCTCGGCGGGCTCGGCCAGACCCAGTTCGTCGCCGCCGATATCGCCGCTCCCGCGTCGGTGGCGCGCGCGGTCGACGGGGCGGACGCGGTGATCAATCTCGTCGGCCTGCTCAAGGGCAATTTCGAACGGGCGCATGTCGTGGGAGCGGGGAATGTCGCCCAGGCGGCGCTGGCCAGCGGGGCGGACGCGCTGGTCCAGGTCTCGGCGATCGGTGCCGATCCGGCGTCGCCGTCGCGCTATGGCGCCAGCAAGGGGCGAGGCGAACAGGCGGTGCGCGCGGCGTTTCCGGACGCAACGATCGTGCGCCCCTCGATCCTGTTCGGCCCCGAGGACGATTTCATCAATCGCTTCGCACGGATGGCGCAGGTCCTGCCGGCGATGCCGGTGGTACGCGCCGAGACCAAGTTCCAGCCGGCGTTCGTCGGCGACGTCGCCCGCGCGATCGCCGCGGCGGCGACGCGGCCGACCGCGTTTCGCGGGCAGGTGTATGAGCTCGGCGGGCCGCAGGTGCTGACGATGGCTGAACTCGTGCGCTGGATCGGCGCTGCGATCGGGCGCGAGCGCGAGGTGATCGCACTGCCCGATGCGATCGGCGCGACGATGGCGCGATTGGGCTTTCTGCCCGGCGCGCCGCTGACCTGGGACCAGTGGCAGATGCTTCAGCGCGACAATGTCGCCGCGCCCGGCGCCGCAGGGTTCGCCGCGTTCGGAATCGAGCCGACGCCGCTGGCCGCAGTCGCGCCCGGCTGGCTCGTGCAATATCGCCGCCACGGCCGCTTCAACCTCGACCCGACGCGCTGAGGCATCCGCCCGATGACCGATATCGTCCAGCCGATCCTGCTCGGTATCGTCGAAGGCGTGACCGAGTTCCTGCCGGTGTCGTCGACCGGCCATCTGATCCTGGCAGGCGCGCTGCTCGGCTATGACGAGGAACGGTGGAAGCTGTTCAACGTCGTGATCCAGCTCGGCGCGATCCTCGCCGTCGTCGTGCTCTACTGGCGGACGTTCGTCGCGGTGCTCATGGGGCTGGCGCGGCGCGATCCGACGTCGTGGCGGTTCGTGCGCAACATCCTTGTCGCGTTCGTCCCCGCGGCGGTGATCGGGCTCGCGCTGCACAAGCAGATCGAGGCGCTGCTCGGCCGGCCCGACGTCGTCGCGGTCGCGCTGATCGCCGGCGGGGTCGCGATCCTGCTGATCGAGCGGCTGGTCAAGAGCGCCACGATCGTGGGTGTCGCGGAAGTGCCGCTGGCGCGCGTGATCGGCATCGGGCTGATCCAGTGCATCGCGATGATCCCCGGCGTGAGCCGCTCGGGCGCGACGATCCTCGGCGCGCTGTCGCTCGGCGTCGAGCGGCGCACGGCGGCGGAGTTCAGCTTCTTCCTCGCGATCCCGACGATGCTCGGCGCGACCGTGTTCGAGCTCGTCAAGAACGGCCACGCGCTGACCGGTCCGGGCGGGGCCGGGCTCGACGCGATCGCGATCGGCTTCGCCGTATCGTTCGTCGTGGCGCTGCTGGTCATCCGCAGCTTCGTATCGATCATCTCGCGCCACGGGTTCGCGCCATTCGCCTGGTATCGCATCGTCATCGGCGTCGCGGCTTTGGTATGGCTTTTGCAAAGGTAAGCCCGATACGGCCTAATATTATGAGAGGCTGCTGACGAAGCGAGACGAAAATGAGGCGGACTGCGAAATAAGGGTAAGCACCCCTACCCTATATTGTCTTTTTTAGATGACTCGTGCTGGGATAGCGGATAGGGCAAGGCGAGAGGGCCTTGCGCATGACCGAAAATCCTATGCTGAGCTTCGTCCATGTCGGGCAGGACTATCCGGCCAAGCGCGCTCCCGAGGCACGCAGCGACGATTTTGCTGAGATCGCGATGGATTATGCCGTCGCCAAGGCCGAGGAGCAGGCGTCGCGCTGCTCGCAATGCGGCGTGCCCTATTGCACGACCCATTGCCCGCTCCATAATCACATCCCCGACTGGCTGCGGCTGACCGCCGAGGGCCGGCTGCGCGAGGCCTATGAGCTGAGCAACGCGACCTCGACGATGCCCGAAATCTGCGGCCGCATCTGTCCGCAGGACCGGCTGTGCGAAGGCAATTGCGTGATCGAGTTCTCGGGGCACGGCGCGGTGACGATCGGCTCGGTCGAGAAGTTCATCACCGACACCGCCTGGGCCGAAGGCTGGGTCGAGCCGCTGCGTCCCTTGCGCGATCGCTCGGCGCAATCGGTCGGGGTGATCGGGGCGGGGCCGGCCGGGCTGACCACCGCCGAATATATGCGTGCGCACGGCTACGAAGTGCACGTCTACGATCGCCACGACCGCGCCGGGGGCTTGCTGACCTACGGTATCCCCGGGTTCAAGCTGGAGAAGGACGTCGTGATGCGCCGCGTCGATCGGCTGATCGACGGCGGAATCATTTTCCACCAGAGCTTCGAGGTCGGCCGCGACGCGACTCTCGCCGAGCTGCGCGAGCGTCACGACGCGCTGCTGATCGCCACCGGCGTGTACAAGCCGCGCGCGATCAAGGCGCCCGGCGTCGGCGCGCCCGGCGTGGTCGACGCGCTCGATTATCTGATCGCGTCGAACCGCAAGGGCTTCGGCGACGCCGTGCCCGCGTTCGACGAGGGCGCGCTCGATGCGGCGGGCAAGCAGGTCGTCGTCGTCGGCGGCGGCGACACCGCGATGGATTGCGTGCGCACCGCCGTCCGCCAGGGCGCAACCTCGGTCAAATGCCTCTACCGCCGCGACCGCGCCAACATGCCGGGCTCGCAGCGCGAGACCCGTAACGCCGAGGAGGAGGGCGTCGAGTTCGTCTGGCTGTCCGCGCCCGAGGCGTTCGACGGGACGGACAAGGTCAGCGGCGTGCGCGCGACCAGGATGCGCCTCGGCCTGCCTGACGCCAGCGGCCGCCGCGCGCCCGAGGCCGATCCAGAGGGGGCTTTCCGCGTCGACGCCGATCTGGTGATCAAGGCGCTGGGCTTCGATGCCGAAGATCTGCCGAAGCTGTTCGGCGCGAACGATCTGTCGGTCACGCGCTGGGGCACGCTGCGCGTCGACCATCGCACGATGCAGACCTCGCTCGACGGCGTGTTCGCCGCCGGCGACATCGTGCGTGGCGCCTCGCTGGTGGTGTGGGCGGTGCGCGACGGGCGCGACGTCAGCGAGCGGATGCATGCCTATCTGAAGGCGAAGGCGGTCGTGCCGGTGGCGGGGACCGAGCCGGTCGACGATGTCGAGATGGTGCCGGCATGAACGTCCGGGCTATCACCGCGCTATTGCTGCTTTCCACCTCCGCTTGGTCACCAGACTTGGTTGCGGGGCAGGCGATCGCCGTTCCTCCTCCCGCCCTCCCGGTGCCGCGACCGACAACGGGCGCCGCCGCCGCGGCGGCAGATCGGTTGATCGCCGTCACCGGCATCGCTGCGCAGTTCGACAAGATGGCACCCAAGATCGTCGACATGATGATGCCGAGCATCGTGCCGGGCAACACCGGTCGCGAAGGCGAGCTGCGCCGGATTCTGTCCGAGGAATTCGTCACCAGTTTCGCGCGCCTCGGGCCGCTCATGGTCGCCAAGGCGCGCGAATTATACGCGTCGAAATTCACCGCCGAAGAACTCAATTCGCTCGCAGATTTCTATGAGACCCCTCTCGGCAAGAAAAGTCTGAGCTCCACCACGGAGATCCAGCTCGAGATGTTCGCTTATGGTCAGCAGGCCGGTCGTGCCGCCGCGCAGGACGCGATGCCGCGGATCCTCGAGCGCATGCGCCGCGCCAATTTCAAATTGCCGCAAGGAGTCTGACGATGTTCGCTCCCACCGCTTCCGAAGCCGAGCGCGCGCGCATCGCCGAGGTCGGCATGTACCGCCCCGATTATGAGGGCGATGCGTGCGGCGTCGGGCTGATCGCGGCGACCGACGGGGTGCCGTCGCGCAGGGTCGTCACCGCGGCGATCGATGCGCTGAAGGCGGTGTGGCATCGCGGCGCAGTCGATGCCGACGGCAAGACCGGAGACGGCGCGGGGCTCCACGTCGAGCTGCCGCTGGCGTTCTTCGATGGCGCGATCGTCAATTCGGGGCACAAGCCGCGCCCCGGCGCGCGGCTCGGCGTCGGCATGATCTTCCTGCCGCGCACCGATCT
>CAXTMX010000115.1:0-4213 GCA_964245585.1 uncultured Sphingomonadaceae bacterium
CCCCGAATATCAGCGCTCGTTGGGCGCGGTCCAAGCCCATGCGATCACCGCCTATCAGAACGGGGCGACCGGGCTCGGCATCACCGCGGCGATCATCGACAGCGGGATCGCGACAGGCAGCTCCTATTTCACCGGGCGGATCAGCTCGGCATCGGTCGACGTCGCCGGCTCGCGCGGAATCAACGACACGGCCGGCCACGGCACGGCGGTCGCCGCGGTGCTCGGCGCGGCGCGCGACGGCAACGACATCCTCGGCATGGCGTTCAACGCCACCTTGCTCGTGCTGCGCACCGACCAGCCGGGCTCGTGCAGCGCGACCACCTCGTCGGGCGACGGCTGCCGGCACAGCGACTCCGACATCGCCCGCGCGGTCGATATCGCGCGCAACAACAATGCGCGCGTGATCAACATCTCGCTCGGCGGGTCGTCGGCAAGCAGCAGCTTGCGCGCCGCGATCGACCGGGCGACGGCGGCCGGCGTGGTAATCGTCATCTCGGCCGGCAACGACGGCACCGCCAATCCCGATCCGCTGGCGCTCGTCGCCAACGATTCGGTCGCGCGCGGGCTCGTCGTGATCGCCGGGGCCACCACCGCGTCGGGCACGCTCGCCGGCTTCAGCGACAGGGCCGGCAGCGGCGCATCGCATTATATCGCCGCGCTCGGCGACGACGTGCGCAGCATCGACGAGAACGGCACGCGCTTCTTCTACAGCGGCACGTCTTTCTCCGCGCCGCAAGTCGCGGGGGCGGTCGCCTTGCTCGCGCAGGCCTTTCCCACGATGACCGGCGCGCAGATCGTCTCGCTGCTGTTCCGGAGCGCGGTCGATGCCGGCAGCGCCGGCGTCGACGGCGTCTATGGCAACGGCATCCTCGACCTCGTCCGCGCTTTCTCGCCGCAGGGCTCGACCTCGCTGGCCGGCGCGCCGACGCCGGTCTCGCTCGAGGACAACGGCAGCCTGTCGGCGGCGATGGGCGACGCCACGGGCGGCCAGGGATCGCTCGGCGCGGTGATCATCGACGGTTACGATCGCGCCTTCGCGCTCGATCTCGCGCGTACGATCGGCCGCGCGCGGCCCGAGCTGCGCCTGTCGTCGTCGCTGCGCAGCGGCACGCGCAGCCTGTCGGCGGCGGCCGGGGGCGGCGCGATGGTCGCGCTCAGCGTGGTCGGCCGGCCCGAGGGCGGCGCCGCGATCTCGCGGCTCGCGCTCGATGCCGGCACTGCCGAGCAGGCGCGCGTCGCCGCCGGGATGGTCGCCGGCCGCATCGGCCGCACCAGCGCGGTCGCGTTCGGCATCGCGCGCGACGGCAAGTTCCTGTCCGCGCGCCTGGCCGGGCGCAGCGACCCGGCGTTCCTCGTCGCGCCCGACGTCCTGGCCGAGCCCGGCTTCGCGCGACGCGTGGGGACCAGCATGGCGCTGCGCCACCAGCGCGGCCGGCTCGGCCTGAGCGTCAGCGCCGAATCGGGCGACGCGACCAGCCTCGCCGCGCGCGGCGCGCCGGGCGAGGCCAGATTGATCCGCAATCCCTATACGTCCGTATCGGTCGGGCTCGATCGCCGCTTCGGGCCGCTCGGCCTGGGCATCGCCGCGACGCGGCTCGGCGAGCGCGGCAGCGTGCTCGGATCGCGCTTCGGCGCGTCGCTCGGCGGCGCCGGCGCGACGAGCTGGTTCGCCGACGCCGAGGCGACGCTGTCGCCGGGAGACGGCTGGAGCCTTTCCGCCAGGCTGCGCCGCGGACGGACGGCGGTCGCGGCGTCGGGCGCGATGGCCGGCGACGCGCACCTCGCGGCGAGCGGCTTCTCGGCCGACCTGGTCAAGGCCGGCGTCGCGACGCCGGGCGACAGCATCGCCTTGCGCATCGCCCAGCCGCTGCGCGTCGCCTCGGGCGGGTTCGATCTGAGCCTGCCGGTGTCCTACGATTATGCCGACGGGAGCATCGGCTACGCGGTCCGGCGGCTCGGCCTCGCGCCGCGCGGCCGCGAGCTCGACGTCGAGGCGGCCTACGGCGCGCCGCTGCTCGGCGGGTTCGTCGGCGCCAACCTGTTCTGGCGGCGCGATCCGGGCAATATCGCCGCGGCGCCGAACGATGCCGGCGCGGCGGTGCGCTTCACGCGCGGGTTTTGACCAGGCTCAGACGGTAAAGCTCTCGCCGCAGCCGCAGCTGCCCTTGGCGTTGGGATTGGCGAAGACGAAGCCGGCGGTGAAATCGTCCTCGACCCAGTCCATCGTCGATCCGATCAGATAGAGCACCGATCCCGCGTCGACATAGAGATCGCCGCCGGCGGTTGCGATCTTCTCGTCGAGCGGATCGGCGGCGGTGACGTAATCGACCGAATAGGCCAGCCCCGAGCAGCCGCGCCGCGGCGTCGACAGCTTGACGCCGACCGCATCGGCAGGCGCGCGCGCCACCAGCGACGCGATCCGCGCCTCGGCGGCGGCGGTCAGGTTAAGCGCGGCAGGGCGCTGGCGCGTGATTGCGGCCATAGTCTATTCTCCAATCCGCTCGGGACGAGCGGGTTTCTCTGGAAGCCTCACAGCATCCCCAGTTCGAGCTTGGCCTCGTCGGACATCTTCGCCGGATCCCACGGCGGATCCCACACCAGATTGACCTCGGCCGAGCCGACACCGGGCACCGCGCCGACGCGCAGCTCGACCTCGGCCGGCATCGATTCGGCGACGGGGCAGTGCGGCGTGGTCAGCGTCATCGTCACCACCGCATGATCGGCGGCGAGGTCGACGCCGTAGATCAGCCCGAGATCGTAGATGTTCACCGGGATCTCCGGATCGTAGATCTCTTTCAACGCATCGATCACCTGCTCGTAGAGCGCGTCGCCCGGCGCCGCCGCCTCCTCGGCCGCGGGCGTCTGCGCGAGAAACCCCGCGAGATAGTCGCGTTTGCGCTCGAGCGTCTCCTGCGCGGTCTCGATCTCGACGCGCGCGCGCGGCGGAGCGGGCGGCGCCTCGCCCAGTTCCTCCACGACGATCCGTTCCTGCTCGTTCATCCGAAGATCCTCGTCACCCGTTCGATCCCCGCCGCCAGCGCGGCGACGTCGGCCGCGCCATTATACACGCCGAAGCTTGCCCGCGCGGTCGCGTCGACCCCGAGATGCGCCATCAGCGGCTGCGCGCAATGGTGGCCGGCGCGGATCGCCA
This sequence comes from uncultured Sphingomonadaceae bacterium, assembly GCA_964245585.1. Classification (GTDB taxonomy): domain Bacteria; phylum Pseudomonadota; class Alphaproteobacteria; order Sphingomonadales; family Sphingomonadaceae; genus Solisphingomonas. Next base: position 3,152 of record CAXTMX010000115.1, read on the forward strand.
CCTTCGCCTCGTCCAAGATAGTGCCGACGTCGTGCGGATGCACCCCGCCGACCGCGAAGCTGACGATGCCGGCCGAATCGTCGGGGCCGAACAGGCGCACGCTGTCGAGCGTGGAGAGCGCGTCGCGCGTCTCGCGCACCAGCGCCGCCTCGTGCGCGTGGATCGCGTCGCGCCCGATCGCGTCGACATAATCGATCGCCGCATGCAGCCCGAGCACGCCGGCGATGTGCGGCGTGCCCGCCTCGAACCGCGCCGGCGGCGGCGCGTAGGTCGTGCGCGCGAAGCTCACCCGGTCGATCATCGCGCCGCCGCCGTGCCATGGCGGCATCGCGTCGAGGATCTCAGCCCGCGCCCACAGCACGCCGATCCCGGTCGGTCCGTAGAGCTTGTGCCCGGAGAAGACGTAGAAGTCGCAATCGAGCGCGGCGACGTCGACCGCGAGTCGCGGCACCGCCTGGCAGCCGTCGACCAGCAGCTTGGCGCCGACGTCGTGCGCAAGATCGGCGGCGCGACGGACGTCGAGAATCGATCCGAGCACGTTCGAGACGTGGGCGAGCGCGACGAGCTTATGCTGCGGCGTCAGCATCGCCGCCAGCGCGTCCAGGTCGATCCGGCCGTCCCCGGTCAGCGGCGCGACGTCGATGGCTATTCCCGTGCGGTCGCGCAGCAGCTGCCACGGCACGATATTGCTGTGATGCTCGAGCGTGGAGAGCATGATCCGGTCGCCCGGCTCAAGCGACTGGCCCCAGCTGTGCGCGACGAGGTTGATCCCCTCGGTCGCGCCGCGCACGAACACGATCTCGTCGGCCGAGGCCGCGCCGATGAACCGGGCAACGCGCCGCCGCCCGGCCTCGAACGCGAGCGTCATGTCCGCCGAGCGCTGGTAGACGCCGCGATGGACGGTGGCATAGGTCTCGCCATAGGCGCGCATGATCGCGTCGATCACGGGCTGCGGCTTCTGCGCGGTCGCGGCGGTGTCGAGGTAGGACCAGTCGGCGGGAATCGCGGGGAAATCGGCGACGAGATCGAGGGGGCGGGTGCTTCCCCCCTTCCCTTCAGGGG
>CAXTMX010000116.1:0-4211 GCA_964245585.1 uncultured Sphingomonadaceae bacterium
CGGTCGCTGTGATCGTAGTGGTAATCGAGCCCGCTCTCGCCGCGTGCCGCGAGACCGGGCTGCCGATCGTCGTCCATACCCGCGATGCCGAGGACGATACGCTCGGCATCCTGCGCGACGAGCTGGGGAAGGGCGCCTACCCCGGCGTGATCCACTGCTTCACCGCCAGCGGCGCGTTCGCCGGCGCGGCGCTGGCGCTTGGCTTCTACATCTCGATCTCGGGCATCGTCACCTTCAAGAATGCCAAGGACTTGCAGGCGACTGCTGCCACCTTGCCGGCGGAGCGGCTGCTGATCGAGACCGACGCGCCGTTCCTCGCGCCCGTTCCCCACCGCGGCAGGAAATGCGAGCCGGCGTTTGTCGCCGATACGGCGGCGTTTCTCGCCGGGCTGCGGGGCGAGGGGCTCGAACAGCTGGCGGCAACGACCGCCGCCAACTTCTTCCGCTTGTTCGACAAGGCGCGCCCGTGAGGCTGCGGTTGCTCGGCAGCGGCACCTCGTCGGGGGTGCCGCGGATCGGCAACGACTGGGGTGCGTGCGATCCCAACGAGCCCAAGAACCGGCGGCGGCGCGCGTCGATCCTGATCGAGACCGACGAGACGCGCATCCTGGTGGACACTTCGCCCGACATGCGCGAGCAATTGCTCGACGCCGGCGTCGGCCAGATCGACGCGGTAATCTGGACGCACGATCATGCCGACCATACCCACGGGATCGACGACCTACGCCAATTGTGGTTCGCCAAGGGCGCGCCGATCGATTGCTGGGGGCGTCCGGATACGCTCAAGACGGTGCGCGAGCGCTTCGGCTATGCGTTCAGCGGGCGGGGCAGCTATCCGCCGACGGTGATGCCGCACGAGCTGCCCGACGACTTCACGATCGGCGACGTGCGGATCAGGGTGGTCGATCAGCCGCACGGCGAGATTACTTCAGCGGGGCTGCGCTTCGATTGGGAAGGCTCATCGGCGGCTTATTCGACCGATTTCAACGCGCTGACCGACGACATGGCAGCGCTGTTCAAGGGCGTCGACGTGTGGGTGCTCGATGCGCTGCGGCGCAAGCCGCATCCGACGCATCCGCATCTCGACCAGGCGCTCGGCTGGATTGCGCGGATGCAGCCGGGCTATGCCGTGCTGATGCACATGGACCATTCGATGGATTATGCGACGCTCAAGGCGACGCTGCCCGACGGCGTCGATCCCGGATATGACGGCATGGAACTCGATTTCGGATGACCGGCGACCGCGCAGCCGAGCTGGTCTGGGCGCTCGGCGGACTGGTGCTGGTCGGCAGCGCGCTTCTGGCGCGGCGGCTGCCGGCGGCGCGATTGGGCAAGCTGGCGCTAGCCTGGATCGCGATCTTCGTCGTCGCGGTGACGATCGTAGTGCTGTGGCAGCGACTGGCGACGCAGCCGAGTCCGCCGCGGGAAAGCCTCCCTGCTCGCCCCGACCAGCTCGTTACTTTACATAATGTATATTATCGGACTGTATGGGTATGAGCGAGGAGTGTAGTGTTGTCGATGTTGCTGGATGATCGGATCCGCCCTGGCTAGTTTCATAGTCTGATTTCAGTTGGCCGGAACTGCCAGCAAAAGCTGACGCCAGTTAGCCGGACAACGTTTTTGGATCGTAGGACAAACAGCCTGAGCGCATAACGCGCCTTGGTTCACCCTGTCAGCGGCAACCAACGCCTGCGGCAGCAGCACTCACTCATCTTCGGGAGGTAGATGGTCGAGTGTAACTTGCTTCAGCACAGAAGCGAACTCACGCAGTTCGTCGTCCGAAAGCTCTGCGAACGTGACTGCCATCCGGTCATTGAGCGCCGGTTCGCGGGGATGTGGATTTATGTCATCGTCAGACATGAACCGCTTCCAGCGTTCAACTGCGAACTCGGGAAAGAACCCGAGCAGCAACATTGCTTCGTGCCGCGAGCTTTCGCCCATAGCGCAGCGCGGTCGTCGGCGAACTCCAGCGCAGTGCTTGGGCATATCAACGCCGTCCTCACCGGCGGCGAAGAGATCCTGGGTCAGGCCCACGCGCAATGAGTGTGTGGAAAGCGCCTGGACGGCGCTGGCCACTTTGGCGGCCGACATTGCCACGTGGCCCTGGTCGAACGCCGTGATCGCGATCCGCCGATAGATCGCATTGACGCCCTGCCGGGTCAGTTGCTCCTTGCCGATCGAGTACGTCGTGCGCGCAGCCTCTGCAGGCCGGCCCTCCATCTTCTCGCGCCAATACCGCGTATTTCCGGGGATCGCCTCATAGGCGATCGGGGCAACCTCCGCCTTTGCACGCCGACGATCGATCCCAACACGGCGGAACAGAGGCCCCTCTCGGATGCCACTTGCTTCAAGCCAGGCGCCAACCCGCCGCATCGTATCGGGCGAAAGCCAGGCCCAGGCCCCCTGCTGCTCCTGATCGGTCTTCGATCTTGGGATGAACAAGGTCGCGGTGCCATCCGACTGAGTGTCGATGTGCTGCTCCGGGACTGCGACCAACTCGCTCACCCGCAAGCCCGCATCGTAACCCAGCGACAGTAGTGCGGCATCGCGCAACCCTTGCAGATCGGCTGAACATGCCGCGAGCAATGCCTGAAGGGTGAAGCCCTTGCCAACATTGGGGTCCAATGCCTGTCCGAGCCGCAGCGGCGCAGCCTGTCGCTGTGTCGCTCCCTTCCGCCGCCGCACCGCTTTCAGCGCGGCACGGACCATGGGGCATTGGTCGGCAAAGCGTTGCCGTCTCCCTGTCCGATCAGACGGTGGACCGTACCGAGACTGGCGATCCGCCGCGCAAGCGTCGCAGGCTTGCTGCCGCGACCATCCAGGGCTTGGAGATATCGCACGAGATGTTCGGGATCGGCCGGCAACCCGATCCGCATCTCGCGCGCGCACCACTCGGTATAGCAGGCCAAATCGGCAGCGATCGCCGCTTTGCTGTTGTCGGCCATCGCCGCCAGCGCAGACGTGAAGCCGATCTCGCTCAACGGTGCCAGATCGGCCGGCGCGATACTCGCGATCGCTCGCGTTAGCCGTTCATCGACGGTCTCCCGAGCGCTAGCTTTGCGCCGCGTCGGCAAATTCCCGCCCGTCCGCGTTACAAGGATTTCACCCGAGGCGGCCGACGAAGCCGGGGTGTTCACCGGAATCATCGTTTCAACGTTGCGTTGAACATCTTCGAACGCTGAACCCGTCACCGCCGCAAGAGCCCCCTACCCGCTCAGTTCCACCTCCTATTATTACCATAATCTCCCTTATGGTAAGTGACCTTCTGGGCTGTCCTACAGCAAAACCAGACCCGTCGCCATCCCTCCCCCAATGAATGCCTCGGTGTTTGGCCATCGCTTACGACTCAGGCATTGCCTGCTAGCAGCCCTTCGCGCCATGTAGCATCGGCGCATCACAACTACAGGGTACGTCGCGGTGTTCAATAACCAGGATGGACAAATAGGCGTGCCGAGTTCGCGCGTCTTCCGACACAGAAAGCTGTTCGAGCTCACAGTCGATCGACTGCTGGGCGACCGCATCAGGGCGGACGGCGCGGCCGCCATCGATTTATGGTGTGCTCTCGCCAACGTAGAATGGATAGCTCCGGACGGTGACATCGTAAGCTATAGCCAGCGCGCGGCCGGAGAAATGGTCGCCTGGATTCGCGAGGAAGGCGATTACATAGATTGGTATTGCTCTGGGGAGAGCGGGCGTGTGGCTTCTTGGATCGAGGCCGCACTCGCCAGTGAAAAATGGGCTTGGCGACCAATGTGATCGGTCGGACTGTGCCCCATTGTTCCCCGCGTTAGCAATCTCAATGAACACGCTCACGTGCAGTCCGCAAATGCTTGCTGGTGAGTTAGACTGCTATGTTAGCCAAGCTCGGCACTGACCGCTGGTCTGCAAGCTCGCTCATTGCCTGAAGACTCAACCCTAGACGTTTTGCGACACTTGGCCACCGCCTACACTGAGACGTTCGTCGATACAGATTAGGCGACGGTCTGAAAGATGTCACCACCTGACGAGCTGGCATGTATTCTCACCTCTTAGGGAGCATTCCGCTAGAGAGCGGGCCAAGAAGCTTGCGGTAACGAAACGCCAGAGGATGGCTGTCGAGCGATATGAAAGGCGGCGTAAGCCGCCCGCTTCTTATGTCGCTGACGCGGGCGGTTCTAGCGTTCCCAGCCATGCGACCAGCGCCAGGACCATGATGGCGCAGGCTGCCTCGA
>CAXTMX010000117.1:0-362 GCA_964245585.1 uncultured Sphingomonadaceae bacterium
ATCCGCCGCTCCTGCCCGCCATAATGCTTGACCAGCGCGAACTGCGTGCGCACTCCGTCGCCCCCCCCGAGCAATTGGTCGGCGAACCCCGGCGTGCCGCTCATCGCGTTCGAGCTGTCGTCGAACGGATCGCGCAGCCGGAAGCCGCGCGCCGCGCCGTGCCGCGCGCGGAAGAAGCCGATCAGCGTCGCGATGTCCGCCTCGGAGCGCACCCCCGGGCCGACATCATAGCGCAGCCGCGCGTCGGCCCAGTCGGCATTGCGCTGCTCGGCGCCCGACGCGGTCGTCACGATCGCGGTCGAGAAGCTCGGGGCGACGCTCGCCTCGCGCCCCAGCGCGAGCGGGAAATCGACCTCGTCGAA
>CAXTMX010000117.1:372-4023 GCA_964245585.1 uncultured Sphingomonadaceae bacterium
GTCCACGTCACCCTCTCCCAGCTCGAAATGGACGAAGCCGTCGCGCGTAACTTGCGGCAGCGCCCACACAAATGTCTCGGCGGTGCCGCGTCCGCGCGACGCCTCGGCCGCCGCGTCGATCGGCGCCCAGTCGGCCGCATCGTCGGCGGCGAGGACGAAGCCCGCGAAATAATGCTGCTCCGCGATCGGATAGCCGAGCCGCGCGGTCGCCGCCGCGATCCCGCGCGCGGTCGCGCCCGCGTCGCCCGCGGTGACCCAGTCGTAATCCTCGAGCTGGAGCGTATCGAACGCCGGGCTCGCCCAGCCGAGCGGCAGGTTCGCGCGCCGCACCTCGGGCGCCGCGGGATCGAGCACGCTCGGCAGATAGGCCAGCAGCAGCAGCTCGGCCTCCGGCGCCAGGTCGCGCACCGCGTCCGCCAGGTCCGCGGTCGATTGCGCCAATATCGCGCCCGCCGCGTCGAGCAGCGCCTTTTGCGCCGCGCCGAGCGTTGCGCGCACGTCGCCGATCGCGACGGGGCTGCCGCCGAACGCCGCCACCGCCGCGTCGTCGTACAGGCAGATCCGCCCGTCGGCCATGACCCACCACCAGGGCTCGCCGATCTGAAACCGCACCGGCTGCCCGGCTGCGACGGCGATCGTGACGAACGCCTGCGTGATCGCCCGCAGCCACGCCATCGCCGCGTCATTGGCCGGCGACAGCAGCGTCGACGGCGGCACCCACCCGGTCAGCGCGGGATCGCCACTGCCTGTGCGCTGCTTCCACGCATCGGGGCAATGCATGTCGAGCAGCTCGTATGACAAGGACAGGATTACCTGATATCCCAGTGCTTTCGCTCGTGACATGAAATCGGCATGCCAGGCCGCGCAAGGCGCGTTCAGCCCGTCCCCGTCGACCAGAAACCTGCCCGCCGCCGCGTCCCACGAGAGCGGAAAATAATGGCTCATCCCGACATAGTGGTTGATCACTTCGCGATAGCCGAGCAGCAGCGCGTTGCGCAGCACCCGCGCCGGCGTCAGATTATAGGCGTCGTCATAACCGGTCGCGATGCGCAGGCCGTGCGCGGGCACCATCGCGTCGCCGATCGCGAGCACCGATCCCGCGCCGTCGCACGCCATCGCACTGAGCTCGACCCATCCCGCGGCGGGCGTCGCCAGCGGCATATTCGCGCCGGTGAACCCGGGCGGGACGAGCGACACGAACATCCGGTCGACATCCCCCGCCCACACCGGATCGGCCTCGCCGGGCAGAAGGAAGCCGCCGTCGAGATCGGCGAAGTCGATCGTGATGTCGGCATTCTCGGGCGATCCGCTCGCATAGTTCCACAGCCGTACGTACCAGGCGCGGGGCGCGCCGTCGGCGTCGCGCCCCTCGATCGTCAGCGTGGGCCCGTTGATCGCGTTCAGCGGCATCAGCCCGCTCGAGTTCCAATGGAATCTCAGCGTGCACCCGCGAAAGTCGCGATCAGTGCGATAGCGCAGCAGCGGATGGTCGAACCTGTCCTCGGCCTCCCAGATCAGCCCCGCCAGATCGTCGGCCTGGTAAAACAAGGCGTCGACGCGCAATGCGTCATGCGCGAGAGTCGTCGCCGCGGCGATCATCGGCCGCGGGAAGTTCACCGTCCAGAGCGTTGGATCGAAGCGCTTTACCCAGCCGTGGGTCGACGCATCGTCCGGTCCCGCGAGCCACCAGCCCATCTCAGTCCTCCGCGCGCTCGAGCGCGTCGCGCACCGCGCGCGCGACCTGTCGGCTCGATCGGCCGAGCGCCTGCGCCTCGCTTCCGGCCGGCGCGGTGAGGCTGATCGTCACGCGCACGTCGCGTCCGCCGCCACGCGCCGCATTCTCCACCCGCCCGCTGCTCGTCGGCACGAGCAGCTCGGGCCCGCGTTCGCCGACCAGATAAGCCTGCCCCGGGGTGACCGGGCCGCCGGTCGCCCGCCCCGGCAGCCCGAGCGCGGCACCGAGCAGCTTCGTCCCCGCCGCGATCAGACCCCCGCCGCCGGCACCGCCGCCGAACAACGATCCGATCCCGCCGCTGATGGCGGCCGACGCGATCTGGCTCATCACCGACAGCGCCACGCGGCCGAGGTCGTCGAAGCCGAGCTTGCCCGTCCGGATCGCGCGCGCCAGCGCGGATTCGATCGCTTGGCCGGCGCGCGCCGCACCCGCGCCGAGCGGTCCTTCGAGCTGTCCGCGCATGTCGGCGACGTCGCCGGCGAACCCGGCGGTGTCCGCGCGAACGCTCACCACGAGCCGCTCGATCTCCTCATCCATCGGGAAAGAGCTCCTGCAACTGCTTGATCTGATTATTGTCGGGCGGCGAAGCTGCGCCGTCCTCGGCGTTCATCGCGCCGAACACGCACGCGAGCTCCGCCGGCGTCGCGTCCCAGAATTCATGCGCCCGCCAGCCGAGCAGCGCACCGGCCTGGCCGGCGAGGCGCGACGCCGATCGGGCAAAGCTGTCGGACAACGCCCGGTCCCCCGTCACCGCCCCTGCAGGATCTGCCCGAGCAGCACGCGCAGCGCCGGCGTGGCTGCGGCGAGCCCGCCCGCGACGATCGCGTCGCCGAACCGCGTGCGATCGAGTCCCGCCGGCCGATCTGCGAGACAATGCCAGAACAAGGCGACAAGCTCCTGTAATTTCAGCGAACCTGCCGCCGCACGCTCGACCAAGGCGAACAATGGCCCGAGTTCGTCCTCGGCCGCGACCAGCGCCGCGAAGCTCGGCCGCAGCGTCAGCGTCTCGCCCGCCACCGTGACCGCCGCCTCGCCGCGCGCGGCGTTCGCCGTCACAGCGACACCACCTGTCCCGAGCTCTCGAGGTTCAGCGTGTAGCTGCGCTCGCCGTTGAAGTCGCCGGCATAGTCGAGCCGCGTCAGCAGGAAGCGCCCGCGCAATTTGTCGCCGCTTTCGAAGCTCAGTTCGTAGTCGTCGATCAGCCCGGCGAGCGCGTTGGCCTTGAGCCGCGTCTCCGCGGCGGATCCGGTGAACACCCCCGCGCCCGCGACCGACACCGAACGCACCCCCGCACCCGACAGCAGTTCGCGCCATCCGCCCGATCCCTTCGAGGTGATCGTGACCGCCTCGCCGTTGATCGACAGCTGCGTCGTGCGCATCCCCGCGACGGTCGCATAGACCGGCGTCGCCGCCCCGTCCCCGACCTTGAGCAGAAACGCACTCCCTTTTTCCACCGCCATGATTCACGCTCCTCAAAAAGATCCTCCCCGTGCCGGGGAGGATCAGATCTCCATCGTCCGCGCGCGATATTCGATCAGCCCGCCCCACGGCCCGTCGCCGTCGCGCGCGATGCGGGCGCGCAGGAATATGAGGCTCGCGATGCGATGCCCGGCGAGGTCGCGCGGCAGCGCCTCGATCGCGTCCTGCGCGCCGGCTATCAGGCCGTGCAGCCGCGCCGGGGTGCGCCCGTCGTCCCAGATCGTCACCGCCAGGCGATGCTCGCGCCCGCGCGCGGTCTTGCTGCTCCAATCGCTCGTCACGGTGTCGCCGATCGCGACATACGGATAGGCCGCGCGCGCCGGCGGTCCCGCGCGGGGAGGTCGGCAGCCTGCGCGCCGTGCGTCGCCATCACCCCCGTCTCCCGCGGTCCCCCGACCGGCTGTTTCCCAGCGCGGGCGCGGCTTGTCCAGCGCTCG
>CAXTMX010000118.1:0-3957 GCA_964245585.1 uncultured Sphingomonadaceae bacterium
CGCGATCTCGCGGCGCAGTCTCGATGTGCGAGCCCATCTAGGCCCCTGCCTGCGCAGGGGCGACATGGTGCGCGACGGAACTGGCACCCCTCGGCCGCGAGTTGTTGGCCCGTCTCACCCTCCGGCGACCCCCGCGACCGGGATCCGCCCAAGGCGCGCCTTAACGGCGCCCTGCAATTGTCCAAGGGGCCGGCCAAGGTTCCGTGATCCCCCGCGCCCTTTTCTTCGTCATTCCCGCGAAGGCGGGAATCCATCTGCTTTCCGTCCGACACGTGGCATCGTCAGCAGATGGACCCCCGCCTTCGCAGGGGTGACGCGGCTTTTGATGAGAGACGCTAGGCCACCAACCCCACCAGCGCCTCGCTGCTCAGCGGCGGCGCTACAGAAATCGTCACGCCTCACCTGTCACCCCTGCGCAGGCAGGGGTCCAGATGAACCCGCGATCTCGCGGCGCAGTCTCGATGTGAGAGCCCGTCTAGGCCCCTGCCTGCGCAGGGGCGACATGGTGCGCGACGGGAGGATCACCCCACCAACGCCACCAGCGCCTCGCTGCTCAGCGGCGGCGCGTACAGGAACCCCTGGTAGAACTGGCAACCCTCGGCCGCGAGCAGTGCGAGCTGCTCGCCGGTCTCCACCCCTTCGGCAATCACCGCGATGCCCAGCGAGCGCGCCAGTTCGATCACCCCGCGCACCACCACGCGGTCGCGCGGCGATCCGGCGATGTCCTGCGCCAGCGCCTTGTCGATCTTGAGATAGTCGACCGGCAGCGCCTTGAGATAGGCCAGGCTCGAATAGCCGGTCCCGAAATCGTCGATCGCCACCCGGCAATTGCCGGCGCGCAATTGACCCAGCATCAGCGCCGCCCCGGTCAGGTCGGTGGCCAGTTCGCTCTCGGTCAATTCCGCCGTCACGCGGTCGCAGGCGAGGCCGGTCCGCTCGATCATCGCTGTGAAGTCCTGCGCGAAATTCGCATTGGCGAATTCGCGCGCGCTGACGTTCAGCGACACGCGCAGATGCGCCAGCGCCGGCGGCCAGGCGGCGGCGGCATCGAGCGCGAGCTGCTGGACATGGTGCGACAGCGCGGCGGTCAGCCCGCTCCGCGCCGCGGTCGAGAACAGCATCGACGCGCCGATCTCGCCGAACCGCGGATGCTGCCACCGCGCCAGCGCCTCGACCCCGATCATCGTCCCGTCGGCCACCGACACCTGCGGCTGGAACAGCACCTCGATCTCGCTGGCCGAGATCGCCCGCGGCAGATCGTGCTCGAGCGACCCGTCGGCGAGCGCCAGCGCCAGCGGATCGCCTTCGGGCAGCCAGCGCACCTGTTCCTCGCCGCTGCGCGCCCAGGACAAGGCCACGCCCGCCCGCCGGATCAGCGCCAGCGCGGTATCGCTCTCATGCGCCGCGGCGATGCCGACGACGCAGCCGATCCGCAGCGGCCGGCCGTCCTTGAGATACGGGTGCTCCAGCGCCTCGACGATCGAGCGCGCGCAGGTGTCGGGGCTCTTCTCGATCAGCACCGCGAACTCGGGTCCCGGCAGCCGCTCGACCAGCCCGCTTTCGGGCGTCAGATCGGTCACCCGCTGCAGCGCCGCGGCGAGCAGATCGTCGCCCGCGTCGCGTCCGAACGCGGCGTTGACCACGTCGAAATGGCTCAGCGCGACGCGCAGCAGATATCCCTGGTGCCCGGCGGCCAGGGCGGTGGCGATCGTCGGGGGCGGCGTGGCTGCCTCGTCGATCGCCATCCCCGCCATGCGCAGCGCGCGCGCCAACGCCGCATCGCTGAACGGCGCCGGCAGATGCTGGCTCGCGCCCTCGGCGATCATCCGGTCGAGCGCGTCGCCATCGTCGGGCCCGGCGACGACGATCAGCGGCGCGTCGCCCGGCGGCGGCGCGCTCGCCGCCTGGCGCACATCGACGATCCGGACGCCGGGCGTGCCGTCGGTCGGGACGCCCAGGCGGCCGAGGGCGGCCTGCAGGTCTTCGCTATCGCCGGCAGAGGCCAGCGCGACGACGCGCGGCCTGGAGTCCCCTGTCATGACCACGTCATACAGCTTACGCGCGTTGCGCCCCGGAACCAAACTGCTAGCAAAACAAATCGATGACCGATCCCCGCCGCGCCCTGCTGGTCTCTCCCACCGAAGCGGCGGAGGACGCGGCGCATATCCTGCGCGACCGTGGCGACTGGGTCGATCTGGCCGTGGCGGACGAAGTGGTCGCGCTGGGCGGCGACGGGTTCATGCTCCAGACGCTGCATCAGATGCTGGAGACGCGGCGCATTCTGCCCACCTTCGGCATGAATCTCGGCACCGTCGGCTTTTTGATGAACGAGTGGCGCGATGGCGGGCTGGACGCGCGCATCACCGCCGCCAAGACCTTTTCGGTCCATCCGCTGACGATGGAAGCGATGACCATCGGCGGCGAACGGATCGTGCTGCCGGCGATCAACGAGGTCTCGCTGCTGCGCGAAACGCGCCAGACGGCGAAGCTCGAAGTGACGGTCAACGATCGCATCGTCATCCCCGAACTGGTCTGCGACGGCGTGCTGGTGGCGACGCCCGCCGGCTCGACCGCGTATAATTTCTCGGCGCAGGGGCCGATCCTGCCGCTCGGCTCGGCGCTGGTGGCATTGACGCCGATCAGCCCGTTCCGCCCCCGCCGCTGGCGCGGCGCGGTACTGCCCGACAGCGCGCGGATCAGCTTCCGCATCCTCGAGCCGGGCAAGCGCCCCGTCTCCGCCGTCGCCGACCAGCGCGAAGTCCGCGATGTGACGCGCGTCGACGTGGCGATCGACCGCGGCGTCGCGCTCAAGCTGCTGTTCGATCCCGAGCACGCGCTCGATGACCGCATCGCGATGGAGCAATTCGCAGTGTGACTTGAAACCAGCGCGGTCGCTGGTATAGGCCCGCCTTCGCGCTGTTCCCCGATAGCTCAGCGGTAGAGTAGGTGACTGTTAATCACTTGGTCGTTGGTTCGAATCCAACTCGGGGAGCCACTGCGCAGGCGGCACGCCCGCAGCGCAGCTGCGGTCGAGACCGCCAAGCGCGGCCGGCCTGAGCCCCGCTCAGCACCGACGACGCGGCTTCGCCGCGTCGCGCCGCTATCCCGGCAGTTCGGCCTTGGCAAACCCCGTCCAAACCTCGTCATAATCCAGCTGCATCTCCGGCGCCGCGGCCGCCCACGCGCTCACGCGGTACGGCCAGCGCGCCTCGAACATGAACGCCATCGTGTCTTCGATCCTGTGCGGCTTGAGCTCCGCCGCGACCGCATTGTCATAGCTCGCTTTGTCCGGGCCGTGCCCGTTCATACAATTGTGCAACGACGCCCCGCCCGGCGCGAAGCCGCCTTGCTTGGCGTCATAGGCGCCGTGAATCAGCCCCATGAATTCGGACATCACGTTGCGGTGGAACCAGGGCGGGCGGAAGCTGTGCTCCGCGACCGTCCAGCGCGGCGGGAAGATCACGAAATCGCAATTGGCGGTGCCCGGCATGTCGCTGGGGCTGGTCAGCACGGTGAAGATCGACGGGTCGGGATGGTCGTAGCTGACCGTGTTGATCGTGTTGAACCGGCGCAGGTCGTAGCGGCACGGCGCGAGGTTGCCATGCCACGCGACCACGTCGAGCGGCGAATGGTCGAGCGTCGCGCTCCACAGCTTGCCGCCGAATTTCTGGATGATCTCGGTCGGCTCGTCGCGGTCCTCGTACCACGCCTCGGGCGTCTCGAAGTCGCGCGGGTTGGCCAGGCCGTTCGATCCGATCGGCCCCAGATCGGGCAGGCGGAACGGCGCGCCGAAATTCTCCCCGACATAGCCCCGCGCCGCGCCGTCGGGCAGGCCGACCCGGAAGCGCACCCCGCGCGGGATCAGCACAATTTGTTGCGGCTCCGCAACGATCTGCCCGAACTCGCTGTCGATCGCCAGCCGCCCCTCCTGCGGCACGATCAGCAGCTCGCCATCGG
>CAXTMX010000119.1:0-721 GCA_964245585.1 uncultured Sphingomonadaceae bacterium
TCGTGGTGGTGCTTGTCGCACGGCAGGCCCATTTCGAGCATCGTCGAGACCATCTCGCCGCGGATGTCGACCGCCGAATCGACAGGGGCGACGGGGAAATAGCCGCCCTTGGCGCGCGGGCGGTGGCCGAGATTGCCGCCGTCATAGCTGGTCGCGGTGTTGGTCGGCAGCTCGATATCGTCGATCTTGTAGCCCGAACCGGCATAGCCGTTCTCGAACTTCACGTCGTCGAACATGAAGAATTCGGCTTCGGGGCCGACATAGACGGTGTCGCCGATGCCGGTATTGGCGACATAGGCTTCGGCGCGCTTGGCGGTCGAGCGCGGGTCGCGGGCATAGAGCTCGCCGGTGCCCGGCTCGACGATGTCGCAGAACACGATCATCATCGGCGTCGCCGAGAACGGGTCGACATAGACCGCGTCCAGATCGGGCTGCAGGATCATGTCGGATTCGTTGATCGCCTTCCACCCGCCGATCGACGAGCCGTCGAACATCAGTCCGTCGGTCAGCTCATCCTCGCCCAGGACGGTCGAGACCATGGTGAGGTGCTGCCACTTGCCGCGCGGGTCGGTGAAGCGAAGATCGACCCATTCGATCTCCTCATCCTTGATCCGCTTGATGATGTCGGCGGCGGTATTCTTCTTGTCGGCCATCTTACTTCCTAGTCTCCCCTCCCTTCAGGGAGGGGCGGTGCGCAGCACCGGGGTGGGCAGTGATGGGG
>CAXTMX010000119.1:731-3860 GCA_964245585.1 uncultured Sphingomonadaceae bacterium
GGAGGGGAGACAGTCTAAATCGCGTCAGAATCCGTTTCCCCCGTGCGGATGCGCAGCGCGGATTCGACAGGAAGGACGAAAATCTTGCCGTCGCCGATGCGGCCGGTCTGCGCCGCCGCGGCGATCGCTTCGACCACCCGCCCGGCGATCTCGTCGTCGACGACCACTTCCAGCTTCACCTTGGGCAGAAAGTCGACGACATATTCGGCGCCGCGATAGAGTTCGGTATGGCCTTTTTGCCGGCCGAACCCCTTGGCTTCGAGGACAGTGATGCCGCTGACGCCGACATCGTGCAGCGCATCTTTCACTTCATCCAATTTGAACGGCTTGATGATCGCTTCGATCTTCTTCACGCGCGGCGAATCCCCTGGATTTGCGACAGCATAGGCGCGTGCCTCGCGGCGGCGCAACACGGCCATTTTCGGCCTTTGCGTCACATATAAAAATGCCCGCGCTGTGGGCAGCGCGGGCATCTATGCCTGTTATTTAGGCAGTTCGCTTAGCGGCAGCGGATTTGACCGTTGGCGTCGCGATCCGCGCCGCGCTCGACCGCGCGTCCGGCAACCGCGCCGAGCACGCCACCGAGGATCGTCCCGACCGCGCGGCTGCGGCCGCCATCGATGACATTGCCGAGCAGCGCGCCGCCGCCGCCGCCGACGATCAGCCCGGTCGTGCCGTCCGTCCGCTTGCAATAATAGCGGCCGTCCGAGCCGCGATAGACGCGGTCGTCGGCGGCGAGCACGCGCTCGTCATATTGGCCGTCACGATAATAGCGCGTGGCGTCGTAATTCGGGTCGTCGCGGTAATTGTCGACATAGCCGTTGCTGCTATAGCCGTTATTGTACCCGCCGTTCGAAGCGTAGCCGGGGCTGCGCACCGTTTGCTGGTAGCGATCGAGTTCCGAGCGATAGGCCGAAAAGGCGCGATCCATGCGGTCCGCCGCCTGGCGCGAGCGATAATCCGACTGGCGATATCGCGACGCGTCGCGATAAGCCTGGCGCTCACGATTGAAGCTGTCCTGCGCCGATTGGAAACGCGCGTTATCCGACGGCGATTGCGCCACCGCCGCCGGGGCGACGAGCGACGTCGCGGCGACGAGCGCGAGCATGAATGTCTTGGTCACGATTACTCTCCTTTGAATCTGTATCGTGACAATGCCTGAGCCTACCCGTTCGTTGCATGAACGAACCGTTTAGCGGGGAGACAGGTAAGGTTCTTCGCTCCGTCGACACCGAGCCCAACCGCGCCCGCACGCGAGCATCGTCGGCAGGGTCGGCGGGGTCGGCGAACGAGGATGGCTGGCGCACTCGAAGGGATTCGAACCCCTGACCCCTGCCTTCGGAGTGTAACGCTACACCCCCTTCAAGCAGTACGCCCGAGCTCGCCCGAGTGCGCTAAAGCATGACATAATAGCATGTTAGCGCTTCTCGTCAGCCTATAGGCTTACGCCTGAGGACGCCGGAAACCGCCCCGACTTGCCTCCAACTGGTTGCAATGTGGTTGCACCGATCGGCGGCAGGAAGGCTGTCAGGCCATGACGAAGCTCACTAAACGCATCATCGACGGGCTGCAATCGGACGGATCGAAGCACGGCACCTTGTTCTGGGATGACGAGCTCGCCGGCTTCGGCGTGCGAGTCTACCCGAGCGGCTCGAAGGTGTTCTTCATCAAGTTTCGAGCCAAGAGCGGGCGCCAGCGTTGGCTGAAGCTCGGCGCCTTCGGCGCGCTCACCCCCGAGCGAGCGCGCGAATTGGCGAAGCTGGAATTGGCCAGGGTCATCGACGGTGAAGATCCGGCCGACCAGCGCGATCAGCTCCGCGCGATGATCACGCTCGGCAAGATGTGCGACCTCTATCTCGAGGCGGCTGATGCCGGATTGGTGCTCGGTCGCCGCGGACTGCCGAAAAAGCAAAGCACGATCGACAGCGATCGCTCGCGGATCGACGCGCACGTCCGGCCGCTGCTAGGCCATGTCCGCGCCGTGGAAATCGTGCGCGCTGACATCGAGGCGCTCAAGCGCGACGTCGCGCTTGGCAAGACGGCGAAGGACCGAATGATTGGACCCCGGGCCCGGTCGATAGTGAAGGGCGGCAAAGGCGTGGTCACGCGGCTGCTCGGCACGCTCGGTGCCGTTTACACTTGGGGCCAGGAGAACGGCTACGTCGATCACAACCCAGTCCGCGGCGTCAAGCGGTTCGCTGACAAGCAGAAGAAGGCGCTCCTGACGTCAGAACAATATCACTGGCTCGCGCGGGCGCTCGACTGGCTCGATGCCCGCCGCGATCGCTACGGCAAGCGGATGCACAGTGCGACAGGACTCGCCGCGATCCGCTTCATTGCCTTGACCGGGGTACGTCGTGGCGAGGCGCAGAACCTCCGCTGGGACGAAGTCGATCTCCACGGCACTTGCATCGCGCTCGGCGAGACGAAGACCGGCCCGTCACTGCGACCGCTCAGTCGCGCCGCCAACGCTGTTGTCGACGCGCAGGCCACGATTGCGGACTTCGTGTTCGCAGGCGGCTCGGAACTGAAGGGCTATTGGGGGCTGCCCGGTCTGTGGAAAACGGTGCAGAACGCGGCATTGCGGCTCGCCAGAGCGGAAGCTGCGTCGCAGGGACAGCCGGCTCCGACGAGCCCGTTGAGCGGTCTTACGCTCCACAGCCTTCGTCACAGCTTCGCCGGGACAGCCGAGAGCTTGGGAGCCACGATCCCGACGATCGCCGCGCTGCTCGGTCATCGGCTCGGCGGCGTGACGGGCGGCTACATCCTGAAGCGCGTCGACGTGCTGCTGATCGACGCGGCGAACCGCGTCGCCGATCAGATCGAACTGCAAATGTCTGGTAAAGCGCCGCCGTCGAACGTCATCGCGTTTCAGCCGAGGGGTCGCCGCCCGGCGCCGACCGTCCCGCTTGCTGCGTAAAGCCGGGTGGCAAAGCCGATCAAAATTGTCGGCGCAGAACCAAGTGCGCGTTGACCAAGTCGGTCATGAAAGGCTATCGGCGAGACACGCACCCGTAGCTCAGCTGGATAGAGTGACGCCCTCCGAAGGCGTAGGCCACAGGTTCGAATCCTGTCGGGTGCGCCAAAGTCAAGCCGACTGGAAAGCTGTGGGCACGTAGGGGTGCAACG
>CAXTMX010000120.1:0-3832 GCA_964245585.1 uncultured Sphingomonadaceae bacterium
CGGATGCCGTGGTCAACCCGTTTCATCCGGTCGGGTCGGGCGGGTTTCTCGGGGCGGACCAGAGCAACGGCGACTATCGCTCCGCGACGCTCGGCGCGACCTACCGCGCGGCGCTGTGGTCGTGGAACGGACGGGTCGAGGTGCGCCGCGCCGATGCGGCGAACCGCTGGGGCGTGACCAGCAACCTGATCCGCACGCTCGGCGAAGGCAAGACGCTGGCCTCCGGCGTGCGCGCCTATCGCGTGACCAATCGCGACGGCGCGGTCGCGTCGTTCGCCTCGGCCGACGTGGCGCTCGCGCTGCGCCCGCCCGGCAGCCGTTGGGCGCTGCTCGAGCGACTCGAATTCCGCCACGAGCGCGCCGATGCGGGCGTCGCGCGCGGCAACGTCCTTGGCGTCGCCGCGCTCGGCGGGGCAGACCAGCTGACCACGCGGCTGATCAACAATCTCGCGCTCAACTACCGCGCCGGCCGCGAGGGCGCGCCGCATGCGTTCGAGGCGTCGCTCTATTATGGCGCGAAATATGTCCGCGGGCGTTTCGGCGACGATGCTTACGACGGCTATATCGACGTGACCGGCGTCGAGGTCCGCCGCGATCTCGACGCGCATGTCGACATCGGCCTCGCCGCGAGCGTCCAGCATGCGTGGCGCAGCGGCACGCTCTCGTTCAGCGCCGGACCGTCGGTCGGCGTGTCGCCGGCGGACCAGTTGTGGCTGTCGATCGGCTACAACGTCGCCGGCTTCCGCGACCGGGACTTCGAGGCCGCGCGCTATACGCGGCAGGGGCCCTACGCGACCATGCGCCTCAAATTCGACCAGACCGGCCTGAGCGGTACGGCGGATGGGCTGCGGAGCATGTTCCGGTGAGGCGTCTCCTCGCCATTGCGCTGACGCTGCTGGCCGCGGCCCCCGCGCAGGCGGCGCCGCTGACCGCCGCCAAATCGTCGACGCTGGTGTCCGATCCGATCACCGGCGCGGTCCTGCCCAAGCGCATTCCCGGCGCGCTGGTCGATTACAATATCCGGGTCGACAATCCGAATTCGGCGCTGACGACGGTGGGCGGCGTCTCCGTCAGCGATCATATCCCGGCGGGCACCGAGATCTATGTCGGCAATCTCGGCCTGCCCGGATCCGGCCCGGTGGCGTTCAGCGACGGCGCGCTGCTCGGCCTGCTGTTCGGCAGCGGCCTGACCTACAGCTATGGCGGATTGGCGAGCGGCGCGGACTCGCTCGCATTCTCGAACAACAATGGCGCCAGCTACGCCTATGTCCCGACCCCCGACGCAGACGGTTTCGACGCCAACGTCACCGATGTCCGGATCAATCCCACCGGCACCCAGACGGCCGGCAGCGCATTCAACCTGCGCTTTCGGGTGCGCGTGCGCTGATACTCATTTGTCTTCATTCCGGGATGACGCAGATCCGACCAAAGCGGATCTAGCTTCGTGCGAGAGCAGCGAAGATCGCTGGCGCCAACGCGGGCGGGCAGATCAGGAGATCGGGCAGATAAGGCTTCGCGCAATTGTAGACGAGCGGCGAGCCGTCGACGCGGGTGACGTGCAGCCCCGCCGCGAGCGCCACAGCGGCGGGCGCGCAATTGTCCCACTCATACTGGCCGCCGGTGTGCAGATAGATGTCCGCCTCCCCGCGGACGATCGCCATCGCCTTGGCCCCGGCCGAGCCCATCGCGATCAGCTCGGCGCCGAGCGCGTTCGCCACCCTCACCGCCTCGGGCGCGGGGCGCGTTCGGCTGACGAGCATGCGCAGCGGCGATGCCGGCGCGGGCACCTGCGGCGGCGCATCGGACGAGAAGGTCAGGCCGAGCGCGGGCAGCGCGACCGCGCCGATCGCCGGCGCGCCGTCGATCGCGAGCGCGACATGCACCGCCCAATCGTCGCGCCCCTCGCTGAACTCGCGCGTGCCGTCGAGCGGATCGACGATCCACACACGGCTCGAGCGGAGCCGCGCCTCGTCGGCGGGCTCCTCCTCCGACAGGATAGCGTCGTCGGGCCGCTGGCTCCGCAACGCTTCCAGGATGAAGGCGTTCGCGAAATGATCGCCGGCCTCGCCAAGCCGTTTGCCCTCGAACAGGCCCGACTGCCGCAAGGTCATCAGCATGTCGCCGGCGGCCTGCGCGATGCGCCGTGCGAGTGCGGCGTCGGTCTCGGTCGTCATGCGCCGCCGATCAGCTGGTCGACGATCTTCTGCGCCGCCTCGTCGGGCGTCATCGCGGTGGTGTCGATGCGGATCTCGGGGTTCGCCGGCGGCTCGTACGGCGAATCGATGCCGGTGAAGTTCTTGAGCTCGCCCGCGCGCGCCTTCCTGTAGAGCCCCTTGACGTCGCGCTGCTCGGCGTCGGCCAAAGGCGTGTCGATATGCACCTCGACGAACTCGCCCGGCGCCATCATCTCGCGCACCATCTCGCGCTCGGCGCGGAACGGCGAGATGAACGCGGTGATCACGATCAGCCCGGCGTCGGTCATCAGCTTCGCCACCTCGCCGACGCGGCGGATGTTCTCGATGCGATCGGCGTCGGTGAAGCCGAGATCCTTGTTGAGCCCGTGGCGGACATTGTCGCCGTCGAGCAGGAAGGTGTGGCGGTTCATCCGCGCCAGTTTCTTCTCGACCAGATTGGCGATGGTCGACTTGCCCGCGCCCGACAGGCCGGTCAGCCACAGCACCGCCGGCTGCTGGTTCTTGAGCGCCGCGTGCGACTCGCGGCCGACGTCGAGCGCCTGCCAGTGGATGTTCTGCGAGCGGCGCAGGCAGAAGTGGATCATGCCCGCCGCGACGGTCGCGTTGGTCAATTTGTCGATCAGGATGAAGCCGCCGAGATCGCGGTTCTCGTCATAAGGATCGAACACGATCGGCTTGTCGGTCGACAGGTTCGCCACGCCGATCGCGTTGAGCTCGAGCGTCCTGGCGGCGACATGCTCCATCGTATTGACGTTGATCTTGTATTTCGGCGCCTGGACGTGCGCGGTAACCATCTGCGTCGCGCTCTTGAGCCAATAGGGCCGGCCGGGCAGCATCTCTTCCTCGGCCATCCACACGATCCCGACCTCGAACTGGTCGGCGACCTGCGGCGGGGCATCGGCCAAGCAGATCACGTCGCCGCGCGAGCAATCGACCTCGTCGGCCAGCGTCAGCGTGATCGACTGGCCCGCGACCGCCTGATCGAGATCGCCGTCGAACGCGACGATGCGCGCGACCGTGCTGGTCTTGCCCGACGGCAGCACGCGCACCGCGTCGCCCGGCCGCACGGCGCCGCCCGCGATCATTCCGGAGAAGCCCCGGAAATCGAGGTTGGGCCGGTTGACCCACTGCACCGGCAGGCGGAACGGGCGCTGCTGCGCGACGCTCGCGTCGACCTCGACCGCCTCGAGATGCGCGAGCAGCGCCGGCCCTTTGTACCAGGGCGTGTTGGACGAGGCGGCGGTGACATTGTCGCCCTTGAAGCCCGAGATCGGCAGCGCGAGGAACGCGCCGATCCCGATCGAGCTGGCGAACGCGCGATAGTCCGCGACGATCGCCTCGAACCTGGCCTGGTCGTAGCCGATCAGGTCCATCTTGTTGACCGCGAGCACGATGTTGCGGATGCCGATCAGCTGCGCGAGATAGCTGTGCCGCCGCGTCTGGGTGAGCACGCCCTTGCGCGCGTCGATCAGGATCACGGCGAGGTCGGCGGTCGACGCGCCGGTGACCATGTTGCGCGTATATTGCTCGTGACCCGGCGTGTCGGCGACGATGAACTTGCGTTTCTCGGTCGAGAAGAAGCGGTAGGCGACGTCGATCGTGATGCCCTGCTCGCGCTCGGCGGCGAGCCCGTCGAC
>CAXTMX010000121.1:0-3810 GCA_964245585.1 uncultured Sphingomonadaceae bacterium
GATCGAGCCGACCGAGACCGAGAGCAAGGCCGCGCTCGACCAGTTCATCGGCGCGTTGCGGTCGGTCGCCGGGCGGGCGAAGGCGGGCGATCCGGCGCTCAAGGCCGCGCCGGTCCATGCCCCGCGCCGGCGGCTCGACGAGACCGCGGCGGCACGCAAGCCGGTGTTGGGATGGAAGGATGCGGTGCCCTCGGTCGCGGCGGAGTGATCGGCACGATGGTGGGCTCGCCGGGATTCGAACCCGGGACCTACAGATTAAAAGTCCGTTGCTCTACCGACTGAGCTACGAGCCCGCACCGTGCGGCGTCCTATGGGCGGGCGTGGCGGCGGTCAACTGGACGGAGCAGGCGCGCGCGCAGATGCCGCGCGGTCAGCGCCGTGCCGGGGATGCGCCAGCGCGGGGCGATTTCCGCCAGCGGCTCGAGTACAAAACGGCGGCGTGCCAGACCGGGGTGGGGAACCGTCAGCCACGGACCGCGCCAGTGGCCGCCCGACCACAGCAGGATGTCGAGATCGAGCACGCGCGCACTCCAGCGGACACCCCGGCGCCGGCCGAAGTCGCGCTCGATCCGCTTGAGCAGCGCCAGCAGGGCAGGCGGGTCCAGCGCGCTGGCGACGATTGCGGCGCTATTGGCGTAGCGGCGGCCTCCGGGCCCTAGCGGAGCGCTGGCGATTGTCGGCGAGGCCGCTTCGATCTCCACGCCCTTGGCGGCGAGGTCCGCGAGTGCGGTGGCGAGTATGGCGGCCGGCCGGCCGTAGCGTCCGTGCAGTCGATTCGATCCGAGGCCGACGGCGTAACGATAGGGCATCGCTTTCCCTCGACCTCTGTTCACCGGCTGGAGTCTGTTTCGATCATAGTGAGTCATCGTCATCCCGGCGAACGCCGGGGTCCATGGATACGGACTTCTGAAGAGAGCGGACGCCGTCCATAGATTCCGGCTTACGCCGGAATGACGGCAAGCGCTTCAATTGCACTGAAAACGACTTTACTGGCGGCGCGATGGACTTTCCCTCGTTCGAACCCTCTCACGATTGTCCGCTGTGCCCGCGCCTCGCCGATTTCCGCGAGGTCCAGCGTGCGGCGCATCCGGACTGGTTCAACGGCCCCGTGCCGACCTTCGGCGATCCGGACGCCTGGCTCGCGATCGTCGGTCTCGCGCCGGGCCTGCAAGGCGCGAATCGCACCGGTCGGCCGTTCACCGGCGATTTCGCGGGGATCCTGCTTTACCAGACGCTGCTTAAGTTCGGGCTGGCCGAGGGCGTGTTCGACGCGCGGATCGACGACGGGCTGGCGCTCAGCGGCGCGATCATCGTCAACGCGGTGCGCTGCGTGCCGCCGCAGAACAAGCCGACGCCCGAGGAGATCCGGACCTGCCGGGCGTTCCTCGCCCCCGTGATCGAGGCCTTGCCCAACCTGCGCGTGGTGGTGGCGCTCGGCGCGATCGCGCACCAGTCGGCAGTCAAGGCGCTCGGCGGGCGGCTGCCCAAGGCGCGCTTCGGTCATCTCGCGGAGCATCGCATGCCGTCGGGGCTGACGCTGATCGATAGCTATCACTGCTCGCGTTACAACCAGAACACGCGCGTGCTCAGCGCCGAGATGTTCGAGGCGGTGTTCGCGCGCGCGCTCGAATTCACGCCTCAGACGTCGTCCACGAGGCGCCCGTAAAGCTCGGGCCGGCGATCACGGAAGAAGCCGAAGGCGGCGCGGTGGCGCTTGGCCAGCGCGAGATCGAGCGTGGCGACCAGCACGCCGGTCTCGTCCGCGCCGAACTTGGCGAGGAGGTCGCCGCGCTCGTCGGCGATGAAGCTGTGGCCGTAGAAGGTCTGGCCGTCCTCGGTGCCGATGCGGTTGGCCGCGACGATGGGCACGACGTTGGACACCGCATGACCGATCATCGCCCGCCGCCACAGCCGTGAGGTGTCGAGGTCCGGGTCGTGCGGCTCGTTGCCGATCGCGGTCGGATAGAACAATATCTCGGCGCCCATCAGCATCATCGCGCGCGCCGTCTCGGGATACCATTGGTCCCAGCACACGCCGACGCCGAGCGTGGTCCCCGCCGCGGGCCATACCTTGAAGCCGGTATTGCCCGGCCGGAAGTAGAATTTTTCCTCATAGCCGGGGCCGTCGGGAATGTGGCTCTTGCGGTAGACGCCCTGGACCGCGCCGTCCGGGCCGATCATGGCCAGGCTGTTGTAATGATGCGGCCCGTCCGCTTCGAAGAAGCTCGTCGGGATATGGACGCCGAGCTCGGCGGCGAGCTGCTGCATTGCGCGAACCGCCGGGTGCTCAGCGACCGGCAGGGCGCGAGCGAAGTGGCCCTCATCCTCCACGCGGCAGAAATAATGTCCCTCGAACAGCTCGGGCGGCAGAATCACCTGAGCCCCCTTGGCTGCCGCCTCGCGGACGAGGGCGGACACGGCGGCGATGTTCGCGTCGATGTCGTCGGCGAAGGCAAGCTGGAGCGCGGCGACGGTGAGCTTGGTCATGGCTTGATCATAGGAACTGCCGGTACCTGTTGCGAGATGCAATGGAAGCTGCCCCCGCCGGTGAGGATATGGTCGGCGCGCAGGCCCACCGCCCGGCGGCTCGGAAACAGCGCGGCGATCGCCGTGACCGCTGCGTCGTCGTTGGCCGCGCCGTAGGTCGGCACGACGACCGCGGCATTGCCGATATAGAAGTTCATGTAGGAGGCCGGTACGATCTCGCCGTCGCGCTCCACCAGCCCCGGCGAGGGCAGAGGAACGACATCGACGCCAGCCGCAAGGGCGCGCGCCGTGGCGTCCGCATAGACCGCCGCATTGGGATCATCGGCGCCCGCCGCAACCGGAACCGCCAGCCGGTTCGGCGCGACGAACCGGGCGAGATTGTCGACGTGGCCGTCGGTATGGTCGTTGAGCAGGCCCTCGCCGAGCCACAGGATCCGCGTCAGCCCGAGATCGGCGGCGAGGCGTTCCTCGATCTGGCCGAGCGACAGGCCGGGGTTGCGATTGGGATTGAGCAGGCATTGCTCGGTGGTGACGGCCAATCCGGTGCCGTCGACGTCGATCGCACCGCCCTCGAGCACCCAGTCGCAGCGGCGCGACGGCAGCCCCGCCGCGGCGGCAAGGCGCCGGCCGATCGTGTCGTCGCCCGGCAAATCATATTTGCCGCCCCAGCCGTTGAAGCGGAAGCTGCGCGCGGCTCGCCCGCCCGTGCCCATGACGACGATCGGGCCGGTATCGCGCAGCCAGATATCGCCGAACGGCTCGACGATCACGTCGCAGCCGGTGTTGCGCGCCGCGGCCGCGCTCTGCCCGTCGGCCGCGACCAGCACGACGCGTTCGCCATCCGCGGCGACCGCGCGCGCCAATGCCGCGACTTCGGCCCGCGCGGGCGCGAGATCGTCGAGCCACAGATCGGCATCGCTCGGAAAGCCGATCCACACGCTGTCGTGTGGTGCCCACTCGGCAGGCTGGCGCTGGATCATCGCATATTCCCGGAGGGATCGGTCGCGCGCTCATGGCAGCGCCGTGGACCCCGGGCAAGGCTCCCTCTTGCCAGTATTAATCGCCCCCGTTAGGGCAGCGGGCAACAGGACAGGAAGGCCTTGCACATGAGCGACACCCCCGAGCGCGTGAAGAAGATCGTCGTCGAGCATCTCGGCGTCGAAGCCGACAAGGTGACCGAGGATGCGAGCTTCATCGACGATCTCGGCGCGGACAGCCTCGACATCGTCGAGCTGGTGATGGCGTTCGAGGAGGAGTTCGGCGTCGAGATCCCCGACGACGCGGCCGAGAAGATCACCACCGTCAAGGACGCGATCAGCTATA
>CAXTMX010000122.1:0-3766 GCA_964245585.1 uncultured Sphingomonadaceae bacterium
GTGAAGCTTGCGGTCGAGCGCGAGATCATCACCTTGGGCGCCATCGGCGCCGCTCGTCTCGACCAGCCGCCAGATGCGCTGAACGAAGCGCCACGCGCCCTCGATCCCCGCCTCGCTCCACGGCAGGTCGCGCTCGGGCGGGCTGTCGGACAGCATGAACCAGCGCACCGCGTCCGCGCCGTAGCGATCGACGATCGGCCCGGGATCGACGGTATTCTTCTTCGACTTCGACATCTTCTCGATGCGGCCGACGGTGATGACCTCATCAAACGCTTTTGAGAACACTTGCCCATCACGTTTTTCGACTTCGTCGGGAGAAAGATATGCTGGAGCAAGCGCCGTTCCCTCGGCGAGGGAACTCAAGATATTTTCCGTGACAGCAAGCTGACCAAATCGAGGATTTGGATACGTCTCGTGCGTCACCATCCCCTGGGTGAACAGCCCGGCGAACGGCTCGCTCACCCCCAACTGCCCGATCCGCGCGAGCGCGCGCGTCCAGAAGCGCGCGTAGAGGAGGTGGAGGATCGCATGCTCGACCCCGCCGATATATTGCGCGACCGGCAGCCATTGCTCGGCCACCGCGCGGTCGAACGGGCGGTCGTGCGGCTGGCTGGCGAAGCGGATGAAATACCAGGACGAATCGACGAACGTGTCGAGCGTGTCGGTCTCGCGCAGCGCCGGATTGCCGCACGCCGGGCAAGCGACGTGCTTCCATGTCGGATGGCGGTCGAGCGGGTTGCCCGGCTGGTCGAAGCTCACGTTCTCGGGCAGCACGACCGGCAGCTGCTCCTTGGGCACCGGCACCACGCCGCAGCCGTCGCAATGGACGATCGGGATCGGCGTGCCCCAATAGCGCTGGCGCGACACGCCCCAGTCGCGCAGCCGCCACGCCGTCGTCGCCGCGCCCCAGCCCTCGGCCGCCGCGCGCGCGATCACCGCGCGCTTCGCATCGTCGATCGTCATCCCGTCGAGGAAGCCCGAATTCACCAGCCGCCCCGGCCCGGTATAGGCCTCGTCCTGGATCGGCTCGTCGGCCCGGTCGGGCGCGACCACGCGCGTCACCGGCAGCGCATATTTGCGCGCGAAATCGAGGTCGCGCTGGTCGTGCGCCGGCACGCCCATGACCGCGCCCGAGCCATAGTCCATCAGCACGAAATTGGCGACGAACAGCGGCAGCCGGCGGTCGCGATCGAGCGGATGGATCACGCTCAGGCCGGTGTCGTGGCCCTTCTTCTCGGCGGTCTCGATCTCGGCCGCGGCGGTGCCGGTCGCGCGGCATTCCTCGATGAACAGGGCGAGCGCCGGGTCGGTCTTCGCCAATGCCGCGGCGAGCGGGTGATCGGGCGCGAGCGCGGCGAAGGACGCGCCGAAGATCGTGTCGGGCCGGGTGGTGAAGACTTCGAGGGTGGAACGTGTCTCGACTTCGCTCGACACGAACGGCATTTTTATGCCGTCGCCGCTCGTCCCGAGCGAAGTCGAGGGACGTTCGACCTCGAAGCTGAACCGCAGCCCCTGGCTCTTCCCGATCCAATTGGCCTGCATCAGCCGGACCTTGTCGGGCCAGTCCGCCAGCGCGTCGAGCCCGTCGAGCAGCTCCCCGGCGAAATCGGTGATGCGCAGGAACCACTGGCTGAGCTTGCGCCGCTCGATCGGCGCGCCCGAGCGCCAGCCCTTGCCGTCGATCACCTGCTCGTTGGCGAGCACGGTCATGTCGACCGGATCCCAATTGACCGCGCTCTGCTTGCGATAGACCAATCCGGCCGCGAGCAGATCGAGGAACAGCGCCTGCTCGTGCCCGTAATATGCGGGCTCGCAGGTCGCGAGCTCGCGGCTCCAGTCGAACGCGAAGCCGAGCCGCTTGAGCTGCGCGCGCATCGCCGCGATGTTCGATCGCGTCCAGCTGCCCGGATGGACGCCCTGCTCCATCGCCGCATTCTCGGCCGGCATGCCGAACGCGTCCCACCCCATCGGGTGGAGCACCTCGTGCCCGGTCATCCGCCGATAGCGCGCGAGCACGTCGCCCATCGTGTAATTGCGGACATGCCCCATGTGGATGCGCCCCGAGGGATAGGGGAACATCTCGAGCACATAGCTCTTGGGCTTGGGGCTGGCGTCGTCGGCGCGGAAGCTGCCTTGCGCGTCCCACGCCGCCTGCCAGCGCGGATCGGCCGCGCGCGGATCGAAACGCGGGCGCATCGCTTCCGCCGCCGGCGCTTCGCTCAGCCGGAAATGGCGCTGCGGCGCAGGTCGCGGGCCTTGCCGAGGATGATCTCCTCGAGCTTCTGCACGGTCGCCGCCTGCACCGGCGCGTCGATCCATTGCCCGGCCTGGCTGATCTGGCGCGACGCCGCGACCTTGATCGCGTCGGCGCGCAGATCCTGGTCGAGGATCGTCACCGTCAGCTTCATCCGCTCGCCCGGCTGGCTCGGATTGGCGTACCAGTCGGTGACGATCACGCCCCCGTTCGAATCGACCTGGGTCAGCGGCATGAACGAGACGGTGTCGAGCGCCGCCCGCCACAAAAAGGCGTTGACGCCGATCGTGGTCGTCTTCGATGCGGCGAGATCGGCCTGGGGCCGCTCCTTCTTGGACGCGCATCCGCCGAGCGCGGCGACGAGCGCGAGCGCGGCCGCCACGGCAGGCGCGGAGCGGAACAAGCAAGGAGTGGAGCGATCCATGGATTCGGCCTTGAACTGACGGGTGCGAAGGCGGTTATAGAGGCTCGCCGCCGCCCCGCAAGGCGGCGCGCGCCGGATGCTCGCGTCGAGTCTGTGGACAAGCTGCAACAGCCCGGCGGAATCCGCGCACGCTTGGTAGCGGAAGTTGATCGTGCGTGTTAGGCGCAAGGTGTGGGAGAGAATGCACGTATGGACGCGAGTCGGGGATATCGGTTGATCGGAGGGAGCGCCTGCCTGGCGCTCGCTCTCGGTGCCGTGTCGCCGTCGCTCGCCGATGCCGCGCAGCTTCAAAAGAAGCGCGCGGCCTTCGCCTGGTCGGGGGATGCCGACAGTATCGGATCGTTCACCCCGGCGGCAGCCGATCCGCGCGCCGCGGCCTCCTTTGCCCGCGCGCGGCTGGGGCAAAGCGGTTTCCGCTTCACCCCCTCGGTCGGCCTCGGCGCCCGCCGCGCGGTGACCGTGGCCGTCCGCGCGCGCAGCGCGGGGCGGGGCGGGGCGGAACGGATCGCGGCGGCGGCGAACACCGGGTTCATGCCCTCGGCCTATAATCTCGGCGTCGCGGTCGGCTGGAAGCGTTTCGCGCTGTCGGGCGATGTCGCGCGGGTCGATACCGGCGTGATGCCCGGCGGGCGTGAATCGGCCGACGTCGCGGTCAGCTATGCGGGGCGCCGGTGGAGCACCCGGCTCCAGGTCGGCGCGGACCGCAGCATCGGCGAGGCGCTGCGCCTGGTCGGCACCGATCGCAGCTATTCGCTCGATCTCGGCGGGTCCTACTCGCTCACCCGCAACCTCGATGTCACCGGCGGCCTGCGCTATCGCATGCAGCACGACCGGCTCGAGCGCCTCGCCGACGAGCGTCGCGATTCGCAGGCGGTCTACATCGGCACGGCCTTCAAGTTCTGACGCCGAACGCATCGATCGCGGCCCAGCCGTGACAGTGCAGCCCGCTTAATCTCCGCCAGCGCGCCCGGTTCATCCCGCCGAGCGCGATCACGCGCGTGCGCGCGCCGCGGGCGATCGCCCCGAAGCGCACCCGCCCCAGCGTCCGCCCGCCCGGATGGCTGCGCGTCGCGAACAGCGGCGAGACG
>CAXTMX010000123.1:0-374 GCA_964245585.1 uncultured Sphingomonadaceae bacterium
GGCGTGGCTCGAGCGGACGATCGGGCGCCAGCTCGCGCCGCTCGCGCGGATCGCCGCGGCGGCCGGGGATCGCGCGACGCCGCCGGTGCTGCGCGCGCTGCTCGTGCCGCTGGTCGAGGCGGGCGGAGTGGCCGACCGCGCCGCGCTGGCCGAGGCGCTGGCGGCGCTCGGCCCGGGGCGGCGCGATGCGGCGCGGCTCGGCGTGCAGATCGGGGCGATGGACATTTTCGTGCCCGCATTGCTCAAGCCCGAGGCGGTGCGCTGGCGCTTGGCGCTGCTCGCGGTGCGCGGCGATGCCGCCATGCCGGCGCTGCCGCCGCCGGGGGCGGTCGTGCTCGCCCAGGACGTCACCCGCTTTCGCCGCATCGACGCGC
>CAXTMX010000123.1:384-3573 GCA_964245585.1 uncultured Sphingomonadaceae bacterium
GGGCGGTCGTGCTCGACCGGCCGGCGGCGGGCGGCGAAGAGCTGCGCCGCGCCGGCTTCCGCGCGCTCGGCGAGCAGCTGCTGCGCGTCGATCTGGTCGAGCGGCTCGCGCGCCAGGCGCATGACGCGCGCGACGGGCGCAAGCCGTTCGTGCCCGATCCCGCGCTCGCGACCTCGCTCGGCCTGAGGCCGGCGTCGCTCGAGCGGCTGATGCGCGCGTTCGGCTTCCACCGCGCCGAGGGCGCCGCGCCCGGCTGGTTGTGGCGCGGCCGGCGTCCGGCAAGGTCGGCGCCGCCGGCAATCGGCAATGCGTTCGGCGCGCTCGCGGCGCTGCGATCGGCCGATGGCTGACGGCAGCCAGCGGCTCGACAAATTCCTCTGGTTCGCGCGGCTGGCGAAGACCCGCGAGCGCGCGCAGGCGATCGCCGGCGAAGGCCATGTCCGGATCGACGGACGCCCGGTCGATCGCGCGCACGCCCCGGTTCGGGTCGGCAATGTGCTGAGCCTCGCGGCGCACGGCCGGGTCCGCGCGCTGCGGATCGACGCGCTGCCGGCGCGGCGCGGCAGCGCGGTCGAGGCGGCCGGGCTCTACACCGATCTGTTGACGCCGCCGCCCCCGCGCGATTAGCAGGGCGCCAGTCCGCCCAGGAAAGCCGTATTCATGACCTATGTCGTCACCGACGCCTGCATCAAATGCAAATATATGGATTGCGTCGAAGTGTGCCCCGTCGATTGCTTCTACGAGGGCGAGAACATGCTCGTGATCAATCCGTCCGAGTGCATCGATTGCGGCGTGTGCGAGCCCGAATGCCCCGCCGAGGCGATCCTGCCCGACACCGAAAGCGGGCTCGAGCAATGGCTGGAGCTCAACACGACCTTCTCGGCGCAATGGCCCAATATCACGCGCAAGGGCGAGCAGCCCGGCGATGCCGACGAGCATAAGGGCGAGGACGGCAAATACGATAAATATTTCTCGCCAGAACCGGGCTCGGGCGACTGATGCGCGGCGGCAGGATCGTGCTGCACTTGCGAGAGTAGGAATTTCGCAAAAAATCTGTTATGATCGTTGCCGACGGACGGGCCTGTGCCCTGATCCGCTGGAGATTCTGACACACGTTAGGCCGATCGAATTGCTTACGGCCGCGAACATCATGTTCTGCGGACCTGACAGGATTCGGGCGGCTTTCCTCACGAAAGGTGAATAGATGGCTGCCAAGGCGCTGAGCTTCGTTGTGGGCGATTACGTCGTTTATCCCAAGCACGGCGTCGGCCGCGTGGTCGAGCTGCAGAGCCAGGAGATCGCCGGCTCGAAGCTCGAGCTCTACGTGCTGCGCTTCGAAAAGGAGCGCATGACGCTGCGCGTGCCCACCAACAAGGCGGAATCGGTCGGCATGCGCAAGCTGTCGTCGAACGTCACGCTGCAGGAGGCGCTGACCACGCTCAAGGGCAAGCCCAGGGTCAAGCGGACGATGTGGTCGCGCCGCGCGCAGGAATATGAGGCGAAGATCAATTCGGGCGATCTCGTCTCGATCGCCGAAGTCGTGCGCGACCTGTTCCGCGCCGAGGACCAGCCCGAGCAGAGCTATTCCGAGCGGCAGATCTTCGAGGCGGCGTGCAGCCGGCTGGCGCGCGAGCTCGCCGCGATGGAGGAGGTCGACGAGCCGACCGCGCAGGAGAAGATCCTCGACATCCTCCGCGCCTCGGCGGCGATCTACAACAAATAAGGCGGTGCGCCGGCTGCTCGCGCTTGCCCTCGCCGCCGGCCTCGCGACGCCCGGCGCCGCGGCGACGCGCGCGTTCACGGTCACCGGCTTCGACCGGATCAACGTTGCCGGTCCGTTCAGCGTCACGGTGCGCACCGGCCCGGGCGTCTCGGTGCGCGCGACCGGCGACAATCGGGCGCTCGACCGGCTGTCGGCGATGGTCGACAACAATGTCCTGAAGCTGCGCGCGAGCAACCCGATCGACGGCAATTGGCAGGACGGTGACGTCGGCAAGGTGGCGATCGCGGTGACCGTGCCATCGCTGCGTGCGGCGACGCTCGGCGGCTCGGGAGACCTGACGATCGACCGCGCCAGGGCCGATCAATTCGACGCGCTGCTCGGCGGCTCGGGCAATCTGTCGATCGGCGCGCTGCAGGCGGACCGGGCGGTGCTGTCGCTGATCGGCTCGGGCGACCTCACCGTCGCCGGCAAGGTCGAGACGGTGCGCGCGGCGCTCTCGGGATCGGGCAATCTCGCCGCCGCCGAGTTGCTCGGAGGCGAGGTGCGGGCCTCGGTGGTCGGCTCGGGCGACCTGCATCTCGCGGCGTCGCGCAAGGCCTCGATCTCCGCCAGCGGATCGGGCGACGTGATCGTCACCGGCAACGCCGAATGTACGGTCGTCCAGCATGGCTCGGGCACTGTCGAGTGCGGGCGTAAAGTCCGCTAGATCAGCGCCAGCGCGCTGAGATCGGCGGCGATGTTCGCCGGCAGCGCGGCGAGGCCGTCGTCGTCGCCGTCGAAGTCCGCCGGCGCGTCGGCACCGACCAGATAGCGCCAGCCCTGATGCGCGCGCTTGGGCCTGGCGCGGACCGGGATCAGCCGCGCATCGACCCGGATGATGCAGCGCTTGCCGTCCTCGTCCTCGACGAAGCCGACGATCGGCGAGCGGACGACCAGCCGATGCTTGACGATCCAGTAGAGCGACCCGCCGACCAGCTCGTCCGCGCGCTTGGGGCGGAAGCGGGTGGAAACCGTCGCCTCGCCGCCGCTCGCGCGCCCGATCAGCCGATCGCGCAGGATGTCGACGGTGTCGCAGCCGAACGCGACCTTGGTCATGTGGAGCGGGTGCATGCGACGGATGTGGCGACGCCGCGCGCGACGTCAAGCTAGCCGCCCAATCCCCACAGCGTGGCGAGGCCGAGAAACGAGAAGAAGCCCATGACGTCGGTCATCGTCGTCACGAACACCGCCGACGACACCGCCGGATCGACTCCCGCCCGCTCGAGCCCGACCGGCACGAGAATGCCCGACAGGCCGGCGGTGATATTGTTGATGATCATCGCCAGGCAGATGACGATGCCGAGATCGGGATTGCCGTAGATCAGCCATACCGCGACACCGATCATCGCGCCGAGCGCAAGCCCGTTGGCGATGGCGATGCGGAACTCGCGCACGACCATGCGCACGGTGTTCGAGCTGGTCAGCTG
>CAXTMX010000124.1:0-3567 GCA_964245585.1 uncultured Sphingomonadaceae bacterium
TTGCCGAACACCATCGCCTGGACGTTGACCGCGGTGCCCCACCCGCCGGGGATCGCGTTGAGCCGACGATAGACCTTGGCGCGTTCGGACTGCCACGAGCCGAACACCGCGCCGACCGCGCCCCACAATTGCTCATTGGCATCCTGCGGGAACGGCCGACCGAGTCCGCGCTCGACGATCGCCTTATATTCGCCGACGAGCGCGCGCAGATCTTCGGCCGACAGCTCGGTATCGAGCGACAGGCCCTTGTCCTCCTTGGCGATCTCGAGCGCTTCCTCGAAATCGCCATGGTCGAGCTCGAGCACCACGTCAGCATACATCTGGATGAAGCGGCGATAGCTGTCCCACGCGAAACGCGCGTCCCCGGACACCGCGGCGAGCCCCTCGACCGTCTTGTCGTTGAGCCCGAGGTTGAGGACAGTGTCCATCATCCCCGGCATCGACACGCGCGCGCCCGAGCGGACCGAGACCAGCAGCGGATCGGCGGCGTCGCCGAATTTCTTGCCGGTCACCTGCTCGACATGCGCGAGACCGGCGGCGACCTCGACGCGCAGACTTTCAGGGAACGCCTCGCCTTCATCGTAGTAGCGCGCGCACATCGCCGTCGAGATGGTGAAGCCGGGCGGCACCGGCAGCCCGATCGAGGCCATTTCGGCAAGGTTCGCGCCCTTGCCCCCGAGCAGGTCGCGATCGCCCTTCCCCCCGTCGGACACGCCGCCGCCGAAGCGATAGACGTAGCGGTTCGGCGAGACGTCGTTGGCGATCACTGCGCTGGCCATGTCCTACCCCAGAAAGTTCACATGATATTTGTGCGTTGCAACATAACGTGGATCGGATGGGAAATCCAGAGGGCGCGATTAGCTCTCGATCTTCGAAAAATCGGCTACTTGGTGCACCGCGCTGCGAATCCGTTCGAGGATCGCCAGGCGGGCGGCGCGCTTGGCCGGATCGAAATCGTTGACCGTTACCTGATCGAAGAAACGATCGATCGGCCCGCGCAGCTCGGCGAGCGCGGTCATCGTTGCCGCGAAATCCTCCACGGCGACCGCTGCGGCGGCGCGCGGCTCGACGGATGCGAGGGCAGCAAGAAGGTCGGATTCGGCCGGCTCGGGGGAGTAGCCCGACCCCACCCCGTTCGTCCCGAGCGAAGTCGAGGGACCGGCAGCGTCGAGCGCTGCCGAGACGCGGGGCTTCTCGCCTACGCTCGAGGGCATGTCTCGACTTCGCTCGACACGAACGGTGGAGTTTACGGCCTCTTTCTTGAGAATATTGGCGGCACGCTTGTAGCCAGCGAGCAGGTTGACCCCGTCGTCGGTTTCGACGAATGCCTGCAACGCCTTCACCCGCGCGAGCAGGCGCACGAGATCATCCTCCCCGCCGACGGCGAACACCGCATCGATCAGGTCGTGGCGAACGCCCGCCTCGCGCTGCTGGACCTTAAGACGGTCGGCGAACAGGCCAAGCACTCCGGCAGGTGCGCCGCCCATGAACCCTCCGCCAAACTGGACCGCGCGCTCTTGGAATAGGCCAAAGAAAAGCGGGAGCAGCGCAACCCTCAATCGATTCGAGAGGATCAGCGAGATCGAACCCAGCGCCGCCCGGCGAAGCGCAAAGGGATCCTTCGAGCCGGTTGGCACCTCACCGATGGTGTAGAAGGACAGCAAAGTATCCAGCTTGTCCGCCAACGACACCGCCACCGTCACCGGCGCGACCGGCACCTCGTCCCCCTGTCCGACCGGCTTGTAATGATCGTGAATGGCGTCAGCGACCTCGTCGGGCAACCCTTCGGCGCGCGCGTAATAGCCGCCCATCACGCCCTGCAGCTCGGGAAACTCGCCAACCATCGCGGTGACGAGATCAGCCTTGCACAGGCGCGCCGCCTGCTCGGCCATGTCGGCGAGCGATGCCCGCTCGCTTTTAGGGCCGACGATCCCCTCCTCGATCAGCCAGCGCGCAAGCTTCGCCACGCGCTCGACCTTGTCTGCGACCGTGCCCAATTTCTCGTGGAAGACGACCTGGTCGAGCTTCTTCGCTTGGCTCTCCAGCGGCGTCTTCAGATCCTGCTCCCAGAAAAAGCGCGCGTCGGACAGCCGCGCCGACAGCACGCGCGCATTGCCCGCTGCGATCGCGACACCGCCGTCGGCCGCCTCGATGTTGGCGGTGCAGATGAAATGGGGCGCGAGACTTCCGTCGGCGCGGGTCAGCGCGAAATATTTCTGATTGGTGCGCATGGTGAGCTGGATCACCTCGCGCGGCACCTCGAGGAAGGCCGGGTCGAAGCGGCCGAGCAGCGGCACCGGCCATTCGGTCAGCCCGGCATTTTCTGCCACCAGCCCCTCGTCGGGAACGACCGTCAGCCCTGCGTCGGCTGCGAGCCGCGCGGCGGCGTCGCGGATGATGGCGCGGCGCTTGGCGGCATCGAGGACGACATGGCACAAGCGCAACTTGTCGGCATAGTCGTCGGCATTGCCGATGGTGATCTGGCCGGGATGATGGAAACGGTGGCCCAGCGTCGCCGCGCCCGATGCGATCCCGTCGATCTCGAATTCCACGACGTCGTCGCCGAGCAGCGCCACGATCCCCTGGAGCGGACGCACCCAGCGCAGCGTGCCGCTGCCCCAGCGCATCGACTTGGGCCAGGGGAACGCGCGCACGATCGCGGGAATCGCCTCGCCGAGTACATCGGCAGTGGCGCGGCCGGGCTTGTCGATCGTGGCGTAAAGCACGCCGTCGCGTTCCACGAGCTGCTCGGCGGCGAGCCCGGTCTTGCGCAGGAACCCGTCGACCGCCTGCGGCGGCGCGCCGGCGCGCGGCCCCTTGATCTCCTCCGACACCGCTTGCGTTGTCCCGGGCAGGCCGCGTGCGATCAGCGCAAGGCGGCGCGGGGTGGCGTAGGTCTCGATCGCCGCCGCGACGAGGCCCGGCTTGGCGAGCTCCTCGGTAAACAATCGCGCGAGATCGGCACAGGCCTTGTCCTGCATCCGCGCGGGAATTTCCTCGGACAAGAGCTCGAGCAGGAAGTCGGCGCTCACTCCGCCCACCCGTTGTGGCTCATCCATGCGGCGCAGGCGCCTTTAGCCAGCTCGCGGACGCGGCCGATATAGGCCTGGCGCTCGGCGACCGAGATCACGCCGCGCGCCTGGAGCGTGTTGAAGATGTGGCTCGCCTTGATCGCCTGGTCGTAGGCCGGCAGCGGCAGCTTCGCCTCGATCAAGGCGCGCGCCTCGTCGGCGGCGAAAGTGAAGCTCTTGAACAGCATGTCGGTGTTCGCCGCCTCGAAATTATAGGCGCTGAATTGTTTCTCGTTCTCGAGGAAGACGTCGCCGTAGGTCACGCCCTCGTCGTTGAACGCGAGATCGTAGACGCTGTCGACACCCTGGATGTACATCGCGAGGCGCTCGAGCCCATAGGTCAGCTCGCCTGCCACCGGCTTGCAATCGAACCCGCCAACCTGCTGGAAATAGGTGAATTGCGTCACCTCCATGCCGTCGCACCACACTTCCCAGCCGAGTCCCCAGGCGCCGAGCGTCGGGCTTTCCCAATCGTCCTCGACGAAGCGGATGTCGT
>CAXTMX010000125.1:0-3506 GCA_964245585.1 uncultured Sphingomonadaceae bacterium
GGGGGCGGCGGGGCGGCAGGCGCCTCTTCGGCGACGTCGAATGTCCTGCGCCCCGCCGCGTCATCGGCTGACGCATCGGCGCGGCTGGCGGTGACGACGATATCGGACAGCGGCAGTTTCTCGCCGCTGGATTTGGCGCAGGACGCGAGCAAGAGGCCGGTCAGGCCGACGGCGATCACGGGATTTAAACGGGGCATGGAACTCTCCCTCATGACAGCGGCACGAAATTGTCCGCATGTCACTGGGACGCGCCGCGTCAGGGAAAGCTTGGAAAGATCAGAAAATATTTTTCGCCCCTCAGTCATCGCGCGCCCGATCGCCGGCCAGCCGTGTCCGGATCTCATGCATCCGCCACGACACGGTTGCTTCCTTCACGCCCAATATTTGCGCCGCTTCGGCGTGGCTGAGCTGTTGCCCGGCCACGAGCACCGCCGTCTCGCGATACGGCGACTTGAGCCCCGCGATCGCGCTCTTGAGCCAGATCTCGTCGTATAAATCGCGGCCATCGGGCACGCGCGCGAGGCCGGCGAGCACCGCCAGCCGCTCGGTGAAGGCGCCGAACGACCGTCGCCGGCGGCGCACGTCGCGACAGGCATTGAGAACGATGCTGCTCAACCAGGTGGTGAACTTGGCGTCGCCGCGGAAGCTCGCGATCTTTGCGACCAGCAGACAGCAGACGTCCTGCGCGACGTCGTCGGCATCCGCGCGCGAGCCGGTCAGCTGCCACGCTAGGCCGTGGATCCGGTCGTAATGCCGTCGCACCAGCGTCTCGAACGCGTCCCGATCGCCGCCGCGCGCGGCCGCGACGAGATCCTCATCGGAGAGGTCCTCAACGCCGCCCATTCGTCAACGCCGAGAGCGATAGCGAGAAATCTCGATTGGCGGCACCGCGGCGGCTCCCAGGCCACCGTGCATCGCCCCATCGCCCCCTTCTTGGCATGACCCCTCTCCGCGACGTCTGCCAGTTAAGCGCGGAAAATCGCAAAAGCCAAATTCGGAACGAACTATTCGCGGGGCAGGGCCCGTGGATTTCGCGCTCGGCTCAGAGATCGTCACCCGGCGGGTCGGGGCTTGAACCACGTCGCGGCGTCCTCGCCGTAAAGCACCAGAATGGCAAATCCCTCGGCGCTCAATTGGATGATGGAAAGCGTCATCGCTGCCATGCTGCCCTCGCTCGGCAACACGATAACGCCGATGCCCCGCAGGAAGACTATGCTGGTCGCGAGCCCCAGGATCCAGCGCAGGCCGAGCGCATTGCGCGCGGCGCGGGATCTTACGAACACGACCAGCAGCATGAGCAACAGGGCGAAGGCGATTCCGAGCAACCGGATCGTCCCGATCCGCATCGCCAGCGTATGCGCCGCCTCTGGCGCGAGTTTAAAGCCGAAATCGGTCGTCCGCGCGGCATAGAAGGCGAGCAGCAGCGACACGATCGCGGAGAAACCGAAAATCACCGCGAACAGAGTGATCGATGGTGGTCGTTGCACGGCTTCTATCCAACGCTGCATCTGGCAGAAGTCGGATATTCGGCCAAGCTTAAGACTTTGGGCTGAAGTGGCGGCTGCCACCCGCCGCCGGCCGCCGGTTCAACTTTTGGCCAACGCATCGATAGCCGTCACGGGCGGCGGGCCCTGCTCTTTATGAGCGTGAGGCAATTCCAACGTTGCGCTTTTCAGCCTATCTACGGCGCCTGGAGAACAGGAAAGATGGCAGAGCGATCGGACCCGGCGGACGTGGCGGCGATGGACGCGCGGATCGCCGGCTTGGGGGACTGGCGCGGCGAGACGCTGGCGCGCATGCGCGCATTGATCCGCGAGGCGCTGCCCGACGTCGTGGAGACGATGAAATGGAAGAAGCCGTCCAACCCGGCCGGTGTCCCGGTGTGGGAGCGCGCGGGGGGCGGAATTCTCTGCACCGGCGATGCCCTCAAGGAAAAGGTGAAGCTTACCTTCGGCCGCGGCGCAATGCTCGCCGACCCGGCGGGCTTGTTCAACGAGAGCCTGAACGGCAACGCGATGCGGGCGATCGATCTGGCGGAGGGGGAGACGGTCGACCCGACTGCCTTCAAGACGCTGGTACGGGCGGCCGCGGCCGACCAGGCGGCAAGGCAGCATAAGTAGAATGCGCGCGCGATGGCCATCCTAGACGCGCGCGAGGTCATACTCGCGCTTCTTGCCGCCCGCGCGCCGGACGCAACGGTTTGTCCCAGCGAAGCGGCTCGGGCCTTAGCTGCCGCAGGCAGCGGCGAAATGCCAACCGTGGACTGGCGCAACACGATGCCGACGGTCCACGCCACGGTCGACCGGCTATTAAGCGAGGGATTGGTGCGGCTAAGCTGGAAAGGCCGGACACTCGTCACGCGGGCTGGACCATATCGGATCGGTCACAGTGCGTCCGAGAAGCAATGAAGGCTTTCTCATCGCGCACCGGGTCGTACGCCGCCCGCGTCAGGCTTTCTGCTGCTCGAACCAGCCCGCATAGGGTGTGCTTGTGACCATGCGACGATTAAGATCGGGTGCGCCGTCGTGCCACCACACCGGCCCGCGCTCGCCCAGCGCCACCTTGGCGCGATCGACCGCAGCGCGCGCTGCCGCGATACCGGCCTCGTCTCCGCGA
The DNA here is from genome assembly GCA_964245585.1 of uncultured Sphingomonadaceae bacterium. GTDB lineage: Bacteria > Pseudomonadota > Alphaproteobacteria > Sphingomonadales > Sphingomonadaceae > Solisphingomonas. The sequence goes on from CAXTMX010000125.1 coordinate 2,617, forward strand.
CTCAGGGCGGCGCCCACGGCGCGCCTCGCCTGCATCAATTCGCTCACCAACAAAGCGCGACGTTCTTCCGGCAACGAAGGGTCGGATCGGCGCCACAGACGCCCACGAACGACGAAGTAGCGGCCGTCCGGTGTCGTAGGGCGTGTGCTCGCGTCCCTCATTCCCGCCCCTCATCAGAGCCTAAGCGACCGCAACTTCCGTCACGATGCCGCCTGGCGACGTCGGTCAGCGAGAATGGGAGCTGCGACGTTCCCAATTGCGTATCGCCTCCCGCGCTGAGGTAATGCCGCTTGAATCCGGGCTTCGAATTATTGGCCGGCCGTGCGGGGCCCTATCAGCGCGTCGATGATATCTTGGGGCACCGGCTCGCGAAATCTTACGCCGAAGCGCTTTTCCTTGTCGATCCAGAGCATCTCGGCATCGACGCGGAGGGCGCCGCAATCGATCGTGATCCATTGCCCGATCTGCGGCGGATCGCCGCAATGGACGAGCGCGCCGGTCATCGACAGGTTGAGCAGATGCGCGCGTCGCGTGGCCCCCGACAATGCGATCGTCGCCGGCTCGAAGAGCTTATGGCGGTGTTGCTTGCGTCCGAACGTCTTCGGGTCGATGCGGTTCATTTTACGGTCGCGCTCCCAACGGCGGCAGGCCCTTAGCAGAGCAAGGCGGCATGTTCACCCCACGTCGTGTCTCGACGGGCACGGACCGAACGCTCTTGCGATGAACGGTCGCCTCGCGGTTTGCTCTTTCAGTAAAGGATTGTCACGGGTGGCCGAGATGCGGGAGCTCGTCGGCGGCTTTCCACGTCGTCCCGCGTTCCTAGCCTCCGGAGTATCCGGCCAAGCCTCGCTCCCTGGCCCAGATCACGGCTGCGCTTCGCCGATTCACGC
>CAXTMX010000126.1:0-3464 GCA_964245585.1 uncultured Sphingomonadaceae bacterium
CTGCCCCTATTGCACGCGCGCCAAGCGGCTGCTCGACGGCAAGCAGGTGCGCTATGAGGAACATGACATCAGCATGGGCGGCCCGAAGCGCGTGGAGATGATCGATCGCGCCGGCGGCCGCTCGACGGTGCCGCAGATCTTCATCGGCGGGCGTCACGTCGGCGGCTCGGACGATCTCGCCGCGCTCGATCGGGAAGGCCGGCTGGACGCGCTGCTCGCGAGCTGATGCGCGCGGGCGTTCTCCAGACCACGACCGGGATCGATCCGGCCGCCAACGCCGAGTTGCTTGTCGCGGCGATCGGCGAGGCCAAGGCGGGCGGGGCCGACATCCTGTTCACCCCCGAGATGAGCGGGCTGCTCGATCGGGATCGCGCGCGGGCGGCCGCGCATATGCTGTTCGAGGAGGAAGATGCGGTGCTGGCGGCGGTGCGCGCCGCCGCGGCCGAGCACGGCATCTGGGTGCATCTCGGATCGCTCGCGGTCAAGCGCGGCGGCGACGGCCGGCTGGCCAATCGCGGCTTCCTGATCGACGCGGCCGGCGCGATTCGCGCACGCTACGACAAGATCCATCTGTTCGACGTCGATCTGCCCGCCGGCGGGAGCTGGCGCGAATCGGCGGCCTATGCGCCCGGCACGGCGGCGGTGGTGGCGCGGACGCCGTGGGGCGGGCTCGGCCTGACGATCTGCTATGACCTGCGCTTCCCGGACCTGTTCCGCGCGCTGAGCGATGCGGGCGCGACGATCCTCGCCGTGCCTGCGGCCTTCACCGTGCCGACCGGGGCGGCGCATTGGCACGTCCTGCTGCGCGCGCGGGCGATCGAGGCCGGCGCGTTCGTGGTCGCCGCGGCGCAGGTCGGGCGGCACGAGGACGGGCGCGACACCTACGGCCACTCGCTCGCGATCGACCCCTGGGGCGAGGTGCTGCTCGACATGGGGGACGCGCCGGGGCTGGCGATCGTCGAGATCGATCCGGTGCGGGTCGCCGAAGTGCGTGCGCGCATCCCGGCGCTGCGCCACCGGCGCGCCATCGCCGCGCCCGAGATCGCATCATGATCGTGTTCGATCTGCGGTGCGGCGCGGGGCATGTGTTCGAGGCGTGGTTCGGATCGAGCGGCGACTATGAGGACCAACTCGCCCGCAGCCTGGTTTCGTGCCCGCTGTGCGGCGATCCGTCGGTCGAGCGGGTGCCGAGCGCATCGCGGATCGCGGCGAAGGGCAATCGCGCGACGCCACCCAACCCGGAGAAGATGAAGGCGATGCTCAGCGCCCTGGCCCAGGCGCAGGGCAAGGCGCTCGAGGGCTCGACCTGGGTCGGTCCGGGGTTCGCCGACGAGGCCCGCGCGATCCATCTGGGCGAAGCCGAGCACAAGCCGATCCATGGCCAGGCTACGGCGGAGGAAGCTCGCAGCTTGATCGAAGACGGCGTGCCGGTGGCGCCGCTGCCGTTTCCGGTGCGGCCGCCGGGTCGGGACAACTGACCGACGGCCGCTGGCTAAATCAGTGGCCGTCGTTGCGGGCCGGATCGGGATAATCTTCCGGTGTGACCTTGCTCACCCCGGGGCGGTCCTCGACGTCTTCCTGGCCTTGGGCGTCATGACCCCCGCCGGCGGGGAGATCGTCGTCGAAGTCTTCCGCGCTGCCCCCGCCGCCCGCACCTGAGCCGCTGCCGGCGGCGGCGCCGCTGCCGGATCCTGCGCGTTGGCCGCGGTTGACCGCGCCAGGATCGTCGTCGCCGCGCGGGCGTTCGCGCTCGATCGTTTCGGGAATGCGGTCGTGTCGCGCGTCGTCGCTGGCGGGAAGCGGGTGATGCAATCGGTCGGCGGTCATGGCAGTCTCCTTCGCGTTCGATACGAACCAAGTCCGGGGCGCGCGAGTTCCACCCCATGATGCCGGGCCGCTGCATCCGCGTGTGTCGCGTTGACGGCGAACCCGCCGATCTTTAGGGCTTCCGCCCCTGGCTCCGTAGCTCAGGTGGATAGAGCGACGGTTTCCTAAACCGCAGGTCGGGGGTTCGAGTCCCTCCGGGGCCACCATGCCGTCGACAGCGATGCGGGCGCATGCCAGATTGGATCGGGCGCGGCGCCAGTGGCGCGAGGAAATCAGCCGTCGGCCTCGACAATCGACGGACAGGAAGGGGCGAAGCGTGGGTGATCTGGTCGAAGCGCCGGGCAAATTGCCGGTACCGAAGGAAATCGAGGATGCGATCCGCGTGCTGCTGCGCTGGACCGGCGACGATCCCGATCGCGAGGGGCTGCGCGACACCCCCAAGCGCGTCGCGCGCGCGTGGAAGGAATATTGCCAGGGCTACGCCGAGGATCCCGCGACCCACCTCAGCCGCACGTTCGAGGAGGTCGGCGGCTATGACGAGGTCGTGCTGCTCAGGGACATCCCGTTCCATTCGCATTGCGAGCATCATATGGCGCCGATCATCGGCAAGGCGGCGATCGCCTATCTGCCGCGCGATCGCGTCGTCGGCATCTCCAAGCTCGCGCGCGTGCTGCACGGGTTCGCGCGGCGGCTCCAGGTGCAGGAGCGGCTGACCGCGCAGGTGGCCGATTGCGTGTGGGACGTGCTCAAGCCGCACGGCGTCGCGGTGGTGATCGAGGCGAGCCATGCGTGCATGACCGCGCGCGGAGTACGCACGCCGGGCGTCGGGATGACCACCAGCCGGATGATGGGCGTGTTTCGCGAGGATGAGAGGTCACGGCGCGAAGTGCTTGCGCTGATGGGGTATTAGAGGTCGGGCAGCGCCTGATCGGCCTTGCCCCAATCCTTGAGCGCGGGTGACGTCGCGCGTTCGACCAGCTCGGCGGCGTCCTTGATCGTGAAGCGCGCCGCCTGCTTGGCGGCTGCCAGCTCGTCCCAGCTGATCGGCGCCGCCACCGTCGCATTGGGGCGCGCGCGGACCGAATAAGGCATCACCGCCGTGCTCCCCCGCTGGTTGCGCAGCCAATCGAGGAAGATGCGCCCGGTGCGCTCGGTCTTCTTCATGTTGGCGGTGAAGCGGTCGGGGTGCGCGCCCGCGATCGCGCGCGAGAAGCGGCTGGCGAAATCCTTGACGCGGACCCAGTCGGCGGATGCGTCGAGCGGAACCACGACGTGGACGCCCTTGCCCCCGGTGAGCATCGGGAAAGTCGCCAGTCCCATCTCGCCGAGCACGTCGCGCAGCTGGACCGCGGCCGTCTTGACCGCCTCGAAATCGAGCCCCTCGTCGGGATCGAGATCGAACACCATGCGGTCGGGCAGCTCGACATTCGCGACCTTCGACCCCCAGCCGTGGAACTCGATCGTGCCCATCTGCATGCAGGTCAGGAGACCGGGCTCGTCGGCGACGTAGAGATAGGGCTCGTCGTGGCCGTCCTTCTCGCGGATCGGGACATGCTTGACGTGATCGCCGAAGCTGCCGGCGTCGTGCTTCTGGAAGAAGCAATGCTTGGCGCGGCCCTGCGGACAGCGCACCAGGC
>CAXTMX010000127.1:0-3198 GCA_964245585.1 uncultured Sphingomonadaceae bacterium
ACCCGATGGCCAAGCGCGTCAAGGCGCTCAACGAGCGGCGCGAGCAGCTCAAGGCGGGCATCACCGCCTCGACCAAGCGCCGCGCCGCGACGATCGTGCAGAAGCGCAAGGCGACCGATCGGATGCGGTCGTTCCTGTCCTCGATCAAGGTGCTCCAGGAAGAGCAGCTCAAGGCGGCGCAGAAGCGGCTGGCCCAGGCTGGCGTCCGTTCCAAGGATGCCGCCGTCGCGGTGATCTTCGGACGCTTGTTCTCCCCGATCATCATCGGCGGCGGCATGGCGGTCGGCATCTATCTGATGGGCTGGTTCCCCGAATGGTCGCCGTTCAAGCGCAACGCGCTTGCGGCGGGCGCGCTCGTATTCAGCTACAAGCTGCCCGATATCATCGTCAAGAATATGGTCACCAAGCGTACCGCGGCGGTGCGCAAGGGTCTCCCCGACGCGCTCGACCTGCTCGTGATCTGCGCCGAGGCCGGCCTGACCGTCGACGCCGCTTTCGCCCGCGTGGCCAAGGAGCTGGGCCGCGCCTATCCCGAACTCGGCGATGAATTCACGCTGACGTCGATCGAGCTAGGCTTCCTCACCGATCGGCGCTCGGCGTTCGAGAACCTCGCCGGCCGGGTTGATCTCGACGCGGTGCGCGGCGTCGTCACGACAATGATTCAGACCGAGAAGTACGGCACGCCGCTCGCGTCGGCGCTGCGCGTGCTCTCCGCCGAATTCCGCAACGAGCGGATGATGCGCGCCGAGGAGAAGGCGGCGCGCCTGCCCGCGATCATGACCGTGCCGCTGATCCTGTTTATCCTGCCGGTGCTGTTCGTGGTCATTCTCGGCCCGGCGGCCTGCTCGATCTCCGACGCGCTGATCTCGCCGAAATAACGCCCGGAACGGCGCGTGGCGGAACGTACCCCGCCGCCCCGCCGTTCAGCCCTCCATAACAGGAGGCGGACGACATGAGCTTCACCACCAACCAATGGGCAATTCTCGCGCTCGTGCTGCTGCTCGGTTGGCTGCTCGGGCTGGCGTCGCGGTCCGGCGGAAAGCGCTGGAAGCGCGAAGCCGAGGATGAGCGTGCCCGGCGGCGGACCGTCGAGGAGCGTCTCGACGTGGCCCAGGCCCGTATCGCGGAACTCGAGCGCCATGCGGTCGTGACGCCGGTCGTCGCGGACCCGCCCGTGACGGTCGTACGCGATACCCCGACGGCTTATTCGCCCAACGGCTGAACCTCAGTCGGCGCGCAGCGCCGCCTGGGCCGCAGCGAGCCGGGCGATCGGCACGCGATAGGGCGAGGCCGAGACGTAATCGAGGCCGATCGACTCGCAGAACGCGATCGACGCCGGATCGCCGCCATGCTCGCCGCAGATGCCGAGCTTGATGTCCGGGCGCGTCGTGCGGCCGCGCTCGGCCGCTAGCGCGATCAGCTCGCCGACCCCCTCGATGTCGAGGCTGACGAACGGGTCGCGTGCATAAATGCCCTTGTCGACATAGGTGGTGAGGAAACGCGCGGCGTCGTCGCGGCTGACGCCGAGCGTGGTCTGGGTGAGATCGTTAGTGCCGAACGAGAAGAACTCGCCGACCTCGGCGATCTCGCCCGCCTTGAGCGCGGCGCGCGGCAGCTCGATCATCGTGCCCACCAAATATTCGACGCTGCGGCCTCTCTCGGCGAACACCTCCGCGGCCGCCTTATCGATCACTTCTTTCATCAATTCGAGCTCGCGCCGCGTGCCGACCAGCGGCACCATCACCTCGGGGATCGGCGCATCGCCGCTCGCCGCCGCGACATCGACCGCCGCCTCGAAGATCGCGCGCGCCTGAATCTCGTAGATCTCGGGATAGGTCACGCCCAGGCGGCAGCCGCGATGGCCGAGCATCGGATTGACCTCGTGCAGTTCGGCGGCGCGCCGCTTGAGCACCTCGACGCCGACCCCGGCGTTGGCCGCGACCTCGGCGAACTCCTCCTCGCGCGTCGGCAGGAATTCGTGGAGCGGCGGATCGAGCAGGCGGATCGTCACCGGCAGCCCGGCCATGATCGCGAAGATCTCGGCGAAGTCGGCGCGCTGCTCGGGCAGCAGCCGCTCGAGCGCGGCGCGGCGGCCCTGTTCGTCCTCGGCGAGAATCATCTCGCGCACCGCCGCAATCCGCGCGGCTTCGAAGAACATATGCTCGGTGCGGCACAGCCCGACGCCCTCTGCGCCGAACTCGCGCGCGACGCGGCAGTCGGCCGGCGTCTCGGCGTTGGCGCGCACTCTAAGGCGCCGCACTTTGTCGGCCCAGACCATCAGCTGCGCGAAATCGCCCGACAGCTCGGGCTGGACGGTCGCGACGCGCCCGGCCATCACCTCGCCGGTGGCGCCGTCGATCGTCACGACGTCGCCCTCGCGCAGCTCGCGCCCGCCGGCGCGCAAGGTCTTGGCTTTGGCGTCGATCGTGAGGCTGCCCGCGCCCGACACGCACGGCCGGCCCATGCCCCGCGCGACCACCGCGGCATGGCTGGTCATCCCGCCACGCGCGGTGAGGATGCCCTTGGCGGCGTGCATGCCGTGGATGTCCTCGGGACTGGTCTCGACGCGCACGAGGATGACGTCCTCGCCCATCTCGGCGCGCTTCTCGGCCGTCTCGGCGTCGAACACGACTCCGCCCGAGGCCGCGCCCGGCGACGCCGGCAGGCCCTTGGCGATCACGTCGCGCGCTGCCTTGGGATCGAGCGTCGGGTGGAGCAACTGGTCGAGCGCGGCCGGGTCGACCCGGCCGACCGCCTCCGGCTCCGAGATCAGCCCCTCGTTGGCCATGTCGACCGCGATCTTGAGCGCGGCCTTGGCGGTGCGCTTGCCCGAGCGCGTCTGCAGCATCCAGAGCTTGCCCTGCTGCACGGTGAACTCGATGTCCTGCATGTCGCGGTAATGCGTCTCGAGGAGGTCGAACACCTTGGCGAGTTCGGTGAAGGTCGCCGGCATCGCTTCTTCCATCGACAGCGGCCTGGCCCCGGCCGCCTCGCGCGCCGCCCTGGTCAGATATTGCGGCGTGCGGATGCCCGCGACGACGTCTTCGCCCTGCGCATTGATCAGGAACTCGCCGTAATAAGCGCGATCGCCCTTGGCCGGATCGCGGGTGAAGGCGACGCCGGTCGCCGAGGTCTCGCCCATGTTGCCGAACACCATCGCCTGGACGTTGACCGCGGTGCCCCACCCGCCGGGGATCG
>CAXTMX010000128.1:0-3175 GCA_964245585.1 uncultured Sphingomonadaceae bacterium
GTCGAGCGCGTCTTCCCGCTCTATTCGCCCAACATCGATTCGATCGAGGTGGTGCGCAAGGGCGTCGTCCGCCGCGCCAAGCTCTATTATCTGCGCGGCCGCACGGGCAAGTCGGCGCGCATTGCCGAGCGCCGCGATCCGCGTCCGGAGAAGGCGGCGCAGGAGTAAACCTCCCGTCATCTTGGCTTTCGCCGGGATGACGATGGGCTATGAGAAGCTATGAAGCTTCTCCTCGCGCTCATCGCCATGACCATCGCCGAGCCCGCCGCCGCCGAGCGCCTCACGCTCGAGCGCATCTTCGCCAGCCCCGCGCTGTCGGGGCCGACTCCGCGCCAGCTCAAGCTGTCGCCCGATGGCAAGCTGGCGACGCTGCTGCGCAATCGCGCCGACGATCGCGAACGCTTCGACCTGTGGGGCGTCGACACCGCCACCGGGGCGGCGAGGATGCTCGTCGATTCCGCCAAGATCGGCTCGGGCGCGCAAGTTTCCGAGGCGGAGAAGATGCGCCGCGAGCGCGCGCGGATCGGGGGCACCAAGGGCATCGTCGCCTATGATTGGGCACCCGATAGCGGCGCGATCCTCGTGCCGATCGACGGCGATCTTTATCTCGCGACGCTTCACGGCGACATCCGCCGGCTGACGAATACTCCGACGACCGAGGTCGATGCGCAGGTCAGCGAAGCGGGCGGCTACGTCTCGTTCGTGCGCGACCAGAATCTCGTCGTGATCGAGCGCGCTACGGGTCGCGAGCGAGCGTTGACGACCGACGGCGGCGGGACGCTGAGCTGGGGTTCGGCCGAATTCGTCGCGCAGGAGGAGATGGACCGCACCACCGGCCACTGGTGGTCGCCCGACGATCGGCGCGTCGCGGTCGCGCGCGTCGATGAGAGCAAGGTCAAGCCAGTCACCCGCGCCGCGATCGGCGCCGAGGGCACGACGCTGTACGAGCAGCGCTATCCCGCGGCCGGCACGCCGAATGCCGCGATCGAATTGTGGATTATGGCGCCCGACGGATCGGCCCGCGTCAAGGCCGATCTCGGCGCGGACCCCGACATCTACCTCGCCCGCGTCGGCTGGACGCCGGACGGCGCGGCGCTGCTGGTCCAGCGCGAGAGCCGCGACCAGCGGCGGCTCGATCTGCTGCGCGTCGATCCGGCGACCGGCGCGTCGACGATCCTGTTCAGCGAGACCGCCAAGAGCTGGATCAACCTTCACGACAATCTCCGGGCGCTCGACGACGGCAGCCTCCTGTGGAGCTCCGAGCGCTCGGGCTTCATGCATCTCTATCGCTGGCGCGCCGGACGCTGGACGCAGCTGACCCACGGCGATTGGGCGGTGAAGCGGCTCGTCGGCGTCGACGAGGCGGGGCAGATCGCCTATTTCCTCGCCAACAAGGACGGGCCGCTCGAGCAGCAGCTCTATGCGGTCGACCTCGACCGGCCAAGCGAGCCGCGCCGGATCACCGATGCGGGCTGGTGGAACGACCAGGTGGTGATGGACAAAGCGGCGACACGCGCGCTGATCTTCCACTCGTCGCCGACCCAGCCGCCGCAGGTCTATCTCGCCGACACGTCGGGCCAGCGGATCGCGTGGATCGAGGAGAACAAGCTCGATGCCAGCCATCCCTACGCGCCGTATCGCGCGACTCACGCGGTTCCGAGTTTCGGCACGATGAAGACGAAGGATGGCACCGAACTGCACTACAAGCTGCTGAGCCCGCCGCGCGCACCGGGCACGCGCTATCCGGTGCTGGTCACCGTCTACGGCGGTCCGGGCGCGGGCCGACAGGTGACGCGCGCTTGGCAGCCGCTGATCCAGCAGTATCTCGTCGCCCAAGGCTGGATCGTCTTCTCGATCGACGGGCGCGGCACGCCCGATCGCGGCAAAAAGTTCGAAGATGCCATCCATCGCGCGATGGGGCAGACCGAGGTCGCCGACCAACTCGCCGGGCTTGGCTGGCTGAAGGCGCAGCCGTTCGTCGATCCCGCGCGGATCGCGGTCTACGGCTGGTCCTACGGCGGCTACATGACGCTGCGGCTGCTCGAGGCGGCGCCGCATGCCTACGCGGCGGGCGTCGCGGGCGCGCCGGTGACGCGGTGGGAGCTGTACGACACGCACTACACCGAGCGCTATCTCGGCAATCCGGCGATCGATCCCAAGCCTTATGCCGCGTCGGACGCGCTGACCGCCGCGGCCGAGATCGACGATCCGCTGCTCGTGCTGCATGGCATGGCCGACGACAATGTCGTGTTCGAGAACTCGACCGCGCTGTTCGCCGCGCTCCAGGCGGCGGCGCGGCCGTTCGAGATGATGGTCTATCCGGGCAAAACGCACGCGCCATCGGGCGATGGCGTGCAAGTGCACGTCTGGCGCACGATCGAGGCGTTTTTAGACCGGACCGCGAAGAACCGGCCCTGATTGCTGGACAAAATGGCTGCCGCGCGCCAATCCGCGGCTCATTCATTGGAGCGAAGTGGCATGGCGTATCGGGTGGTGGTCGCAGGCGCGACGGGCAATGTCGGGCGCGAGATGCTCAACATCCTCGCCGAGCGCGAATTCCCGATCGCCGAGATCGCGGTCGTCGCCTCGTCGCGCAGCCAGGGCGACGAGATCGAGTTCGGCGAGACCGGCAAGATGCTCAAGGTCCAGAACATCGAGCATTTCGATCCCGCGGGCTGGGACATGGCGCTGTTCGCGATCGGATCGGAGGCGACCAAGGCTCATGCGCTGCGCTTCGCCAAGGCTGGCTGCACGGTAATCGACAATTCGTCGCTCTACCGCATGGACCCCGACGTTCCGCTGATCGTGCCCGAGGTCAATCCGCAGGCGATCGACGGCTATCTCAAGCGCAACATCATCGCCAATCCCAACTGCTCGACCGCGCAGATGGTGGTGGCGCTGAAGCCCCTCCACGATGCCGCCACGATCAAGCGCGTCGTCGTCTCGACCTACCAGTCGGTCTCGGGCGCGGGCAAGGCGGGGATGGACGAGCTGTTCGAGCAGAGCCGCAACATCTTCGTCGGCGATCAGGCCGAGCCGAGCAAGTTCACCAAGCAGATCGCGTTCAACGTGATCCCGCACATCGACGTGTTCCTCGACGACGGCTTCACCAAGGAAGAATGGAAGATGGTGGTCGAGACCAAGAAGATCCTCGATCCCAAGATCAAGGTGGTCG
>CAXTMX010000129.1:0-3042 GCA_964245585.1 uncultured Sphingomonadaceae bacterium
GGGGATGATGCGGCCGAAGAAGCACTGGATGACGGGATCACGATCTGTTCCCGGCACGACTGGACCAGATCATCAACCTCAAGCACGAGTTGGTATTGCACGCCGGCAAGATGGATTGGGACTGGATCGACGGCGAGATCGCGCCGCTCTACAGCGAGCATGGCCGACCGGGAATAGAGATCCGTTTCGTGACCGGGCTTCTGCTGCTCAAGCACATTTATGGGCTATCCGATGAGGGCGTGTGCGAGCGTTGGGTCCATGACCCGTATTTCCAGTATTTCACCGGCGAGGAGTTCTTCCAGCATACCTTCCCGCACGAGCGCAGCGACCTAAGCCACCGGCACAAACGGCTTGGCGTCAAGCTGCGGCAGTCCTATTCCCGCGTCGCCAAGGCTGCAGCGATGATGGCGGGCCGCTATGCCCATGTGCCCATGCCAAGCAGTTCAAGCGTAAGCGCTGTTTCGGCCCCACCTTCCATTGAAGGCGTTGAATGAGGAATGATCGGTAAGCATCCGGCGAAGACCGCGCGCGGGTCATTTTCGATTCAGGCGGCTTGATCAACGTTCCTGCTGGCGGAGCGCCAATTCCATGGCAGCAACTCGTCGAGCCTTTGGACAGGATGCTCGGCGATGCGGTCCAGAACGTCGGCGAGCCAGGCTTGCGGGTCGACGTCGTTCATCTTGGCGGTGACGATCAGGCTGTACATCACCGCGGCACGCTCGCCGCCGCGATCCGAGCCGCAGAACAGCCAAGACTTCCGACCCAAGGCGATGCCGCGCACGCCGCGCTCGGCCGCATTGTTTGACAAGCAGATGCGGCCGTCATCGAGGAAGCGGGTAAACGCACTCCAGCGCTTGAGCATGTAGTCCATGGCCTTGGCGACGTCGTTGTTGCGCGACAGCTTGGCGCGCTGCTGGCGCATCCAGGCTTCCAGATCGGCGACCAGGGGCGCGCTGAGTTCCTGGCGAACTGCCCAGCGCTTTTCGGCGCTCTGACCGTTGATGGTCCGCTCGATCTCGAACAGGGCATCGATCCGGCGGACTATTTCCAGCGCCAGCGGCGAGATCACTGCCGGCTTCTTGCCTTGGGCCTTGCGACGCGCGTTCTCGGCCAGATCGGCCATCACGAAGAAAGGACGCCGGGCGTGGACCCAACAGGCGGCTTCCAGGATCGCACCTGCGTTGCGGCCCGGGTCGTAAAGCTTGCCATAGCCGCCATAGGCATCGGCCTGGAAGATTCCGCTGTAGCTGGCCAGGTGCGCCTGAGGATGTTCGCCGGCACGATCGCGTGAGTAATAAAACACCGCCCCCGGCGGGGCCTGCCCTCCAAAAGGCTTGTCGTCGCGCACATAGACCCAGATCCGGCCGGTGTCGGTCTTGCCTTTGGCCAGGACCGGAACCGTGGTGTCGTCTCCGTGCAATCGCTCGGCGCTCAGCACATAGGCCTCGAGGCGCTTGAACAAAGGTGCCAGCGCCGCCGTACAGCCGCCGACCTGGTCGGCCAGGGTCGACAGACTGATCGGCACGCCCTCCTTGGTGTAGCGCTCCGCTTGCCGGTTCAGCGGCTGATGTTGACCAAACTTCTCGAACAGCACCATCGCCAAGAGGCTGGGGCCCGCCCAGCCGCGGGCAAGCACATGGAACGGCGCCGGGGCCTGGCTGATCTTCTCACAATCACGGCAAGTGAACTTCTCGCGGACGTGCTGGATCACCTTCCAGGATTTCGGGACCACCTCCAGCGTCTCGGTGATGTCCTCGCCGAGCCTGGATAGCCGCGCGCCGCCACAGCAGGCGCACGCCACAGGTCCCGGCACGATCACCCGCTCGCGAGGCAGATGCTCCGGGAACGGCTGGCGTGACGGCCGCTTGCGCGCGAACGACGCCACCTTCGTGGTTTTGGCCGCGGCCATTTCGGCGGCGAGTTCGTCCTCCGTCGCCGAACTCTCCAACTCCTCCAGCGTCAGTTCGAACTGATCCAATAACCGCGCAGTACGCTCCGAGCGTGGGCCATAGCGGTCGCGGTTGAGTTTCTCGATCTGCAGTTTCAGATGGGCGATCAGTGCCTGGTCGTCGGATTGCCGGGCGCGGGCAGTCGCAGCCTCCGCGCGAGCAAAGATCAATGCCGCTTTCAGCGATTCGATGTCGTCTGGCAGCGATTCAAGGCCATCACCCATGGCCTTGATGGAATCACAAAAGGGGCCATTTGAGGCGTCTTTTCTTCCGCGCCTCAGAACATTTTTAAGCCTAGCCTGCGCTCTGTGGCCGCCACGTGTGCTGCGGATTGCGCCAGTCGATCGCCTCCAGCAAATAACTCATCTGCGCCGCGGTCAGCCCCACCACACCGCCCACCGTCACCGGCCAGACAAAACGCCCACGGTCCAATCGCTTGGCGTAGAGCGACAATCCAATTCCATCGTGCCACAAGGCCTTGATCAGTGAACCGCTGCGTCCACGGAACACGAAGACATCTCCGGCGAACGGATCGCGACCAAGGCTTTCCTGCACAAGTAAAGCCAGGCCCTGCATGCCTTTCCTCATGTCGGTCGTACCGGTGGCGACCCATATCCGCACGCCTGTCGGCACCGGAATCATCGGCGCTCCAGAACCGCGAGCACCCGCGCCAGGGCGGCAGCATCGACGCCGGCATCGACAATCACCCGACGATCCCTGCTAACGACGATTACCATCTGCCCACTCGTCGGCGTGGCAGCAACCGCCGGCTCGACCTCAGCGGCAAGGACGACCCGTGCAAAGCCGGATTGCTCGCTTTGAGGGCTCGTCGGCTCGGGACCGAACGAGCGCCGCCATGTCATCAGCAACGAACGCGATATGCCATGGCGTCTTGCTGTCGACGATATCGCGCGCGGCGCTTGTAAGCTCTCGGTCACGATCCGCAATTTCTCGTCAACCGACCAGCGCCGCCGGCGACCGGTCTCGACCACCTCAAGCCGTTCAAGCTGAGTACTGCGCTTATGGCTGTCCATAAGGACTGTTACGCACCAATTGGACTAATCCAACAAGGCGGCCCCCGCCGAAGGGAGAC
>CAXTMX010000130.1:0-3036 GCA_964245585.1 uncultured Sphingomonadaceae bacterium
AGCGCCTCGCCCAGGGCGCCCACGAGCGCCGCGGCGGTCAGCGCCGGCCGCTCGGTGCCCGCGTCGCGCAGGACCCCGGCGAAGACGTCCGCGTAGGCCCGCCGGTACTCGAGGCGCAGCGCCTCCACCGCCGGCGCCGGCGTGATGCCCGCCGTCCTGATCGGCGCGATCACGGCGTCGGGCTCGCCCGGGTGCGGGGGATCGGCCATCAGGCGCAGGATGTACCAGGTGCCCGCGGAGAATACCGCGAAATAGACGACGACGAACGCGATCAGCGATCCCGTGACCCCCGGCGTGGCGATCGGCGAGACGGCGTCGCGCGTCCGCAGCAGCCCGTAGACCACCCACGGCTGGCGCCCGACCTCGGTCGTCACCCAGCCGGCGATCACCGCGACGAAGCCGGCCGGCGCCATCGCCAAGGCGAAGCGATGGAGCAGCCGCCACTGGTAGAGCTTGCCGCTTACCCGCGCCGCGAGGCTGACCAGCCCGAGCAGGATCATCAGCAGGCCGAGCCCGACCATCAGGCGGAACGACCAGAACAGGATCGCGACCGGCGGCCGATCCGCCTTCGCCACCGTGTCGAGCCCGGCAAGCGGCGCGTTCGGATCATGCTTGAGGATCAGCGACGACAGTTTGGGCAGCTCGATCGCGGCGCGCATCTCGCCCTTCTCGTCGTCGGGGATGCCGAACAGGATCAACGGCGCGCCGTGCGGATGGCTGGTGTAATGTCCCTCCATCGCCATGATCTTGGCGGGCTCAAGCTCCAGCGTGTTGAGCCCCTGGACGTCGCCGGCCACCAGCTGGAGCGGCGCCACCAACGCCGCCATCCACATCGCCATCGAGAACATCACCCGCACGCCGGGCAGGTCGCCGCGCCCCTTGAGCAGATGCCACGCCCCGACCCCGCCGACCGCGAGCGCGGTGGTGAGGTACGCGCCGGTCACGGTGTGGACCAGGCGATAGGGGAAGCTCGGATTGAAGACGATCGTCCACCACGATGGCCCCGGCACGAACTGGCCTGCGGCGTTGACCTCCCACCCCGCGGGCGTGTGCATCCAGCTATTGGCCGAGAGAATCCAGAAGGCCGAGATGAACGTGCCGAGCGCGACCAGGCAGGTCGCGGCGAAATGAAGCCCCGGCCCGACCTTCTTCATCCCGAACAGCATCACGCCGAGGAAGCCCGCCTCGAGGAAGAAGGCGGTGAGCACCTCATAGGCCATCAGCGGGCCGATCACCGGACCGGCCTTGTCCGAGAATACCGACCAGTTGGTGCCGAACTGGTAGGACATGACGATGCCCGAGACGACGCCCATCGCGAATGCGACGGCGAAGATGCGCACCCAATAGCGGAACAGATCGATGAACACCTGCTTGCCCGTCGCCAGCCACAGCCCTTCGAGCACGGCGAGAAAGCTGGCGAGCCCGATCGAGAAGGCGGGGAAGATGAAGTGGAACGAGACGGTGAACGCGAACTGCGCGCGGGCGAGCGTCAGTGCGGTCTCGGCGGCGGTCATGATGTCGCCATAGCGGGTGGGCCCGAGGGGCGGAAGCGGCGGCCGCCGGATGCCCCGTGAGGATTCGAACCTCAATTAACGGAGTCAGAGTCCGTAGTCTTACCTTTAGACGACGGGGCAAGGCGGAGCGCGCCCTCTAGGTTCCGCCCGTTTCGCTGTCAACGCCGCGCGCTTGCCGGCCGGCGCTTCACCCGATAGGTTCAGCCCCAAGCAGCGGCGGCTTTTTCCGCCGGGACTAGACGCGAAGAAGATCGTGCGAAATGGCGCAGCGGGCCGCCGACACTCCGCCGGGCAGCGCGTCCCGGCCGCCTTCGCCGGCGCCGCGGGGCGTGCGCCGCACCTATGCCGCGCTCGATCTCGGCACGAACAACTGCCGCCTGCTGATCGCGCGTCCGCACGGCGAGGATTTCGTCATCATCGACGCTTTCTCGCGCATCGTCCGGCTCGGCGAGGGCCTGTCGGCGAGCGGCCGGCTGAGCGACGCGGCGATCGATCGCGCGATCGCCGCATTGTCGGTGTGCGCCGAGAAACTGCGCCGCCGCCACGTCACGCTGGTGCGCTCGGTCGCGACCGAAGCCTGTCGCCGCGCGGAGAATGGCGGCGCGTTCGTCGCGCGGGTTCGCGCCGAGACCGGGATCGCGCTCGAGGTGATCGCCCCCGAGGAGGAAGCGCGCCTGGCGATGCTCGGCTGCCAGGCATTGCTCGAGCAGGGCGACGATCCCGCGCTGATCTTCGACATCGGCGGCGGATCGACCGAGCTGATCCTGATCGACACGCGCGGGCCCCAGCCGCGCATCCTCGCCTGGTTCAGCGCGCCGTGGGGCGTGGTGTCGCTGAGCGAAAGCGAGCCCGGCGGGCGCGGCGACCAAGCGACGCTGCGCGCGCTCTACCAGCGGATGAAGGCGCGCGTCGCGGCTGCGTTCGCCGATTTCGCCACGACCTTGCCGGCGACGACGGCGCCGCGCCTGCTCGGCACCAGCGGCACGGTGACGACGCTCGCCAGCGTCTATCTCGGCCTGCCGTCCTACGATCGCCGCGCGGTCGACGGGATGGTCGTGCCGGTCGAGGCGATGCGCGCGATCTGCGCCAGGCTCTCGGGCATGACGATCGACGAGCGCGCGACCTTGCCGTGCATCGGCCACGAGCGCGCCGATCTGGTGGTCGCCGGCTGCGCGATCCTCGACGCGATCATCGACATCTGGCCGGCCGCGCGCCTCGGCATCGCCGACCGCGGCATCCGCGAGGGCATCCTGCGCCTGCTGATGGCGCGCGACCGACGATGAGGCGGGGGGCGTGAGCAGGGGCGGCTCGGGCGGGCGCCAGCGCGTGCGCACCGCGCGCGGCCGCACCGTCTCGTCGAACCGCTGGCTCGAGCGCCAGCTCAACGACCCCTATGTCCGCCGCGCCAAGGCCGAGGGCTATCGCAGCCGCGCGGCGTACAAGCTCATCGAGCTGGACGAGCGATTTGGCTTTCTGAAGGGTGCGAAGAGCGTCGTCGACCTCGGCATGGCGCCGGGCGGCT
>CAXTMX010000131.1:0-2735 GCA_964245585.1 uncultured Sphingomonadaceae bacterium
CCGTACAACCTCCAGCTCGGCGGCGATCTCTACCGGCCCGAGGGCGGGCGCGTCGCCGCGGTCGACGACGACTGGGACAAGTTCGCCACGTTCGAGGTCTACGACCGCTTCACGCGCGCCTGGCTGCGCGAGGCGCGGCGCATCCTCAAGCCCGACGGCACGCTGTGGGTGATCGGCAGCTACCACAATATCTTTCGCGTCGGCACCGCGCTCCAGGATGAGAAGTTCTGGATCCTCAACGACATCGTCTGGCGCAAGGCCAATCCGATGCCCAATTTCAAGGGCACGCGCTTCACCAACGCGCACGAGACGCTGATCTGGGCGTCGACGGGCGAGAAGGCGCGCTACACCTTCAACTATCAGGCGATGAAGGCGCTCAACGACGAGCTGCAGATGCGCTCGGACTGGGTGCTGCCGATCTGCGGCGGCGCGGAGCGGCTCAAGCAGGACGGGCTCAAAGCGCATCCAACGCAGAAGCCCGAAGCCTTGCTTTATCGCGTCCTGCTCGCGACCACCAAGCCGGGCGACATCGTGCTCGATCCGTTCTTCGGCACGGGGACGACCGGTGCGGTGGCGACGCGGCTCGGGCGGCGCTGGATCGGGATCGAGCGCGAGGCGAAATATTGCCAGGTCGCGCGCGCGCGGATCGCCGCGACGCTGCCGCTCGACGAAAGCGCGATGACGGTGATGGTGTCGAAGCGGACGCAGGCGAAGGTGCCGTTCGGCGCGCTGGTCGAGGCGGGCTATCTCGCGCCAGGCGCGATCCTGACCGACGCCAAGCGGCGCTGGCACGCGACCGTACGCGCCGATTCGTCGATCGCGCACGGCGAGCAGGCGGGTTCGATCCACAAGCTCGGCGCGCTGTTGCAGGGCGCGCCGTCGTGCAACGGCTGGACCTTCTGGCATGTCGAGGGAGCCGACGGTCTGGTGCTGCTCGACGATCTGCGCCAGCGCTATCTGCTCCAGCATGGGGAGGCTTGATTCACATCCGTTCGGGCTGAGCCTGTCGAAGCCCTTTCCTTTTCTTGGCGGAAGAAAGAAGGAAAGCCCTTCGACAGGCTCAGGGCGAACGGGGTAGGGTGATCGAAAAGACGCGTATCTATCTGCGCCCGACCGCGTTCGTCGATGCGCCGTTCGATCTCGACGGGCGGGTGCTGCGGTTGGCCGGGGGGCTGACGTGGTTCTCCGCGGTCGAGCTGATCGTCGCCGACGGGGCCAAGCGGACGCGGATCGAATTGGTCCCGATCGAGCGGATCGACGCCGCGATCGAGTCCCTGCCGGCGGAGCTGGCCGACCAGGCGCAGGCGACGCTGGCCCGCCTGACGGGGCCGCGTGCGGCGCTGACGCTCGGCGAGCGCGTCGTGCGGCTCGATCAGCCGCAGGTCATGGGCATCCTCAATCTGACGCCGGACAGCTTCTCCGATGGCGGCGCGCATGCCGGCGATCCCGCGGGCGCCGCCACGGCGGCGGTGCAGATGGCGGCCGACGGCGCGGCGATCGTCGACATCGGCGGGGAATCGACGCGGCCCGGCGCGGCGGCGGTGTGGGAAGGCGACGAGATCGCGCGGATCGTGCCGGTGATCGAGCGGCTCGCGCCCGGCGGAACCGCGCTGTCGATCGACACGCGCAAGGCGGCGGTGATGGAGGCGGCGCTCGCGGCAGGAGCGCGGCTCGTCAATGACGTATCCGGGCTGACGTTCGACCCGCGTGCGGCCGAGGTCGTGGCGCGCGCCGGCTGCCCGGTGGTGCTGATGCATCATCAGGGTCCGCCCGAAACGATGCAGGCCGATCCGCGCTACGGCGACGTGCTGCTCGAGGTCTACGACTGGCTAAGCAAGCGAATCGCAGCGGCCGCGGCGGCGGGGATCGCGCGCGAGCGGATCGTGGTCGATCCGGGCATCGGCTTCGGCAAGACGCTGCGCGACAATCTTGCGATCCTCAACGGGATCGCGCTGTTTCACGGGCTCGGCTGCGCGCTGCTGCTCGGCGCGAGCCGCAAGCGGCTGGTCGGCGCGCTGTCGGGCGAGGCGCCGGTCGAGCGAAGGCTCGGCGGATCGGTGGCGCTGGCGCTGCTCGGCGCGACGCAGGGGGTGCAGCTGCTGCGCGTCCACGACGTGCCCGAGACGGTGCAGGCGCTGCGCGTGTGGCGGGGGCTGCGCGACGCGGCGCTGACGCCGGGAGCCTGATCAGGCGGCGTTGTCCATGCCGAGCTCGCCGAGCTTGCGGTAGAGCGTCGAGCGGCCGATCCCGAGGCGGCGGGCGACCTCGCTCATGCGGCCGCGATAATGGCCGATGGCAAGGCGGATGACGTCGGCCTCGATCTGATCGAGCGAGCGCATGTGGCCGTCCGGCTCGTACAGCGACACGCCCTGGCCGCCGGCGAGCGCGGTATTGGCCGACGAGGCGCTGAGCCCGACGCGGCCCGTCGACGGCGCCAGCGCCTCCTGCGCGATCTGCGGAAAATCGTCGATCGTCAGCGCGTGCCCGTCGCACAGCACCGCGGCGCGGAACAGGGCGTTCTGAAGCTGGCGGACGTTGCCGGGCCAGCCATAGGACATCAGCAGGCCCAGCGCCTCGTCGGTGATGCCGAGCCCGCGCAGGCCCGGCTGCTGGGCGATCCGCGCGAGCAGGTGACGCGCGAGTGCGGGGACGTCGCCGAGGCGGTCGCGCAGCGGCGGGACGGTGACCTGGACGACCGCGCGGCGATAGTAGAGATCCTCGCGGACGCGCCCGGC
>CAXTMX010000132.1:0-2600 GCA_964245585.1 uncultured Sphingomonadaceae bacterium
GCAGCTCGCCGCACTCGACGCGGCGCTCGATACGCTGATCGCCGAGGGGGACGCGGACAATAGCCGGCGCAGCGCGCTCGCCCGGCAGCTCTCCGGCAATGCCGCGCAGGCGCGCTACGAGATGTTCCTCGAGCGTGCGCCGGGGCGGATCGCGGCGATCGCCAAGCAGCGCCACGGCGCAGCGCTCGCCGACGCGATCGCGCGCTGGGAGAAGGCACGGACGCTGGCCGAGAGCGCGGTGCGGCTGTCGCTCGACCCGCAGGCGACGGTGTTCGAGCTTGCGGGATTACTCGCCGGGCTTGCTCCGGGACCGGCAGCCGCTAGAGCGGCAGCGCAACACATTCCCCGTTCGCCCTGAGTAGGGACTGAGCCTGCCGAAGGCCCGTATCGAAGGGTCCTTCGAGACGCCATTTCGACAGGCTCAATGGCTCCTCAGGACGAGCGGACGTATTGGATATCGTTCGGATGCCCGATCCCTTCTACATCACCACCGCGATCAGCTATCCCAACGGCCGCCCCCACGTCGGCCATGCCTATGAGGTGATCGCGGCCGACGCGATCGCGCGCTATCAGCGGCTCGCCGGTCGCGACGTGTTCTTCATGACCGGGACCGACGAGCATGGGCTCAAGATGGCCCAGGCGGCGCGCGACCGGGGCGTCGAGCCGCGCGCGCTAGCCGACGAAATGTCGTCTTATTTTCAGGAGATGGCACGCGTCCTCAACATCTCACATGACCGATTCATCCGCACTACTGAGCCGGCGCACCATGCCGCGAGCCAGGCGTTGTGGCGGGCAATGGCGGCCAGTGGCGACATCTATCTCGGGCGCTACGAGGGCTGGTATTCGGTGCGCGACGAGGCATTCTACGATGAGAAGGAACTGATCGACGGGGAGGAGGGGAAGCGGCTCTCGCCGCAGGGCACCCAGGTCGAGTGGACCGTCGAGGAAAGCTGGTTCTTTCGTCTGTCGAAGTACCAGCAGCCGCTGCTCGATCTCTACGAGAGCCAGCCCGACTTCATCCGGCCGGAAGGGCGGCGCAACGAGGTCGCGTCGTTCGTGCGCGGCGGGCTATCGGACCTGTCGATCTCGCGCACCAGCTTCGACTGGGGCGTGGCCGTGCCCGACAGCCCGGGGCATGTGATGTACGTGTGGGTCGACGCGCTCGCCAATTATCTGACTGGCGTCGGCTATCCCGACGACGGCGCGGCGTTCGCGCGCCGGTGGCCGGCCGACCTGCACGTCATCGGCAAGGATATCGTGCGGTTTCACGCGGTCTATTGGCCGGCGTTCCTGATGTCGGCGGGCATCGCGCTCCCGCGTCAGGTGTTCGGACACGGCTTCCTGCTCGAGCGCGGCGAGAAGATGTCGAAATCGCTCGGCAACGTCGCCGATCCGATCGCGATGGCGGAACGCTATGGGGTCGATGCGCTGCGCTACTTCCTGCTGCGCGAGGTGGCGTTCGGGCAGGACGGCAGCTATAGCCACGAGGCGATCGTGACGCGTGCCAATGCCGATCTCGCCAACGGGCTCGGCAACCTGGCACAGCGCTGTCTTTCGATCATCGCGAAGAATTGCGAGGGTAAGGTGCCGCCGGGCGGCGGCGCCCTGGAGCTCGACCTGCGCCCGCTGGCCACACGGATCGATGCCGCGATGGCAGAACTGGCGCTGAACCGCGCGCTCGAGGCGATCGCCGAGGGAGTGGGGGAGGCCAACCGCTATTTCGCCGAGATGGCGCCCTGGGCGGTGCGCAAGGCCGATCCGGTGCGGGCGGACGCGATCCTATACCAGACATCCGAGGCGATCCGGGTGCTCGCGATCCTGGCGCGCTGGGCGATTCCAACGGCTTGCGATCGATTGCTCGATCAGCTCGGGCAGGGGGAGGGCGCGCGCGATTTCGCAGCACTGGCCATGCCGCTCATTCCGGGCACGGCGCTGCCGCCGCCGCAGGGGGTGTTTCCGCGGTTGGAGCTCTAGCGACAAGGGGAGGTGACGGCGGCTCTCCAAACCCCTATCTCGCCGCCATGTTCGTCGACAGCCATTGTCATCTCAATTATCCGGGCCTGATCGAGCGGCAGGCCGAGGTGCTTGGCCTGGCGCGCGCGCGGGGCGTCTCGACGATGCTCAACATCTCGACGCGCGAGAGCGAGTGGGATGCTGTCGTCGCGACCGCCGAGCGCGAGCCTGACGTGTGGGCGTCGGTCGGTATCCATCCGCACGAGGCCGACCAGCACGCGCATGTCGACACCGCCAAGCTCGTCGGGCGCGCGGCGCATCCGCGGATCGTCGCGATCGGCGAGACGGGGCTCGATTATCATTACGATAAGTCGGACCGCGAGCGGCAGCGCACGAGCTTCCGCGCGCATATCGCGGCCGCGCGCGAGACGAGGCTGCCGCTGATCGTCCACACGCGCGACGCCGAGGAGGATACCGCCGCAATCCTGCGCGAAGAGATGGAGCAGGGCGCTTACACCGGCGTGATCCACTGCTTCACCGCGAGCGCAGATTTCGCCGCCGAGGCTTTGGATCTGGGCCTGTACATCTCGATCTCGGGAATCGTGACGTTCAAGACCGCGCGCGACCTGCAGTCGACCGCCGCGACG
>CAXTMX010000133.1:0-2579 GCA_964245585.1 uncultured Sphingomonadaceae bacterium
CACCAGCGGCGCGGCGCCGGTGTGGCGCGAGATCATGCTCGCGCTGCACCGCGACCGCCCTGGCCGCGCCCCGCCGATGCCCGCCGGGGTCGAGCGGCGGCCGGTGCGCTTCGCCGGCGCGATCGAGCCGCCGCGCGCCGATTATTTCCTCGCCGGAACCGGCCAGCCGGCGCTCGACCCGGCACCGGGCGCGGCACGCCGCCCGCGCATCGCCGATCCGGTGTCGGGCACGGTCTACGCGCTCGATCCGGACATCCCGATCGCGCGCCAGCGGCTGCGCGTCGCCGTCGCCGGCGCGGCAGCGGGCATGCGCCTCAGCCTCGACCGGCGCGACCTCGGCCCCGCCGACGCCGGCCCGCTGCTGCTCGCCGGCCCCGGCGTGCACCGCCTCGCGCTGCTCGATTTCGCCGGCAAGACGATCGACCAGGTGATGTTCACGGTGCGCTGAGCAGTTCGAGCGAACCGATCCCCCACCGTTCGCCCCGAGCCTGTCGAAGGGCCTTCCTTCCCTTTGCAGCAGGAAAAGAAGGGCTTCGACAAGCTCAGCCCGAACGGAAAAAGGGTGTTTCAGATTGTCGCTAGGGACGTTACGCCGCCTGCTTGACCTGCGCGACGATCTTGCGCGCGGCGTCGCCGAGATCGTCGGCCGAGACGATCGGCAGGCCCGAGCCGGCGAGGATCGCCTTGCCCTGGTCGACATTGGTGCCCTCGAGCCGCACGACCAGCGGCACCGACAGATTGACCTCCTTGGCCGCCGCGACGATGCCGTCGGCGATGATGTCGCACTTCATGATCCCGCCGAAGATGTTGACGAGAATGCCCTTCACCGCCGGATCGGCGAGGATCAGCTTGAACGCCGCGGTCACCTTCTCCTTGCTCGCGCCGCCGCCGACGTCGAGGAAGTTGGCCGGGAACGCGCCGTTCAACTTGATGATGTCCATCGTCGCCATCGCCAGGCCCGCGCCGTTGACCATGCAGCCGATATTGCCGTCGAGCTTGATGTAGGCGAGGTCGTATTTGGACGCCTCGATCTCGGCCGGATCCTCCTCGGTCTCGTCGCGTAAGCCGAGGATGTCGGGATGGCGGTAGAGGCTGTTCGAATCGAAGCTGACCTTGGCGTCGAGCACGAGCAACTTGCCGTCCGCCGTCTCGACCAGCGGATTGATCTCGAGCATCGCCATGTCGGTCGCGACGAACGCCTCGTACAGCTGCCCGGCGAGCTTGACCGCCTGCTTGTTGAGATCGCCCTTGAGCTTGAGCGCGAAGGCGACCGCGCGGCCGTGGTGCGGCTGGAAGCCCTCGGCCGGATCGATCGGGATCGTGCGGATGCGCTCGGGCGTGTCGTGCGCGACCGTTTCGATGTCCATGCCGCCCTCGGTCGACACGATCATCGCGATCCGCCCGGTGCCGCGATCGACGAGCATCGACAGATAATATTCCTTGGCGATGTCGGCGCCGTCGGTGATGTAGAGGCGGTTGACCTGCTTGCCCGCATCGCCGGTCTGGATCGTGACCAGCGTGCTCCCCAGCATCTCGCCGGCGTCCTTGCCGACCTGCTCGACCGACTTGGCGAGGCGGACGCCGCCCTTCGCGTCAGGCGCCGCGCCGACGAATTTGCCCTTGCCGCGCCCGCCGGCATGGATCTGCGCCTTGACCACGTACAGCGGCCCGGGGAGCTTCTTCGCCGCGGCGACCGCCTCGTCGACGCTCAGCGCGGCGAAGCCGGCGGGAATCGCGACGCCGAACTTCGCCAGCACTTCCTTGCCCTGATATTCGTGGATGTTCATGAGGTGGGACCGCCTTCGCGCGTGAATCGGGATGGCCGGCCTAAAGCACAGCGCGCCGCGACGCTCAACCGGCGATCGCGCAGCCGAGGCCGGCGCGGGTGACGACGCTGACGATCTCGAGATCGCCGAGCGCCTTGAGCCGCGCGAGGAAATCCTCGATCCGCATCTGCCCGACGTCGCGCTCGCGCGGCAGCTTCGCCAGCTGGCCGAGCTTGCGCAGCTGCGCGAGCGACAGCCGATCGACGAGCCGCGGCGCGACGCATTCCGCCATGCGCGGCTTCAGCCCGGCCTCGAGCAGCTTCTCGCGGACCCGCGCCTCGGTCGAGACCGTGGTGCAGGCGGTCAGCAGCGCCGCGACAGCGAAGGCAATCGGCAAACGCGTCATATCAATTCTCCGTCGGAGGCTGAACGGGATGCGTCGTGCCCCGATAGACGCTATATCCTCCCGATGCACCCCGCGTTCGGCCTGCTCCTGTTCGTCGCCACCATCGCCGCGATGGAGGGCGTCGCTTATGCCGCGCATCGCTGGGTGATGCATGGCCCCGGCTGGTTTCTCCACGCCAGCCACCACCGCGCGCGCCACGGCCCGTTCGAGGCCAACGACTGGTATGCCGTGATCTTCGCTTGTCCCTCGATCCTGCTGCTGCTCGCCGGCGTGCGGCTCGGCTGGGGGGCGGGCTACGCCTGGGTGGGGGCAGGCATCGCCGCATACGGCGCGATCTATTTCGGCTTCCACGACGTCATCGTCCATCGCCGCCTGGCCCACCGCTACGTGCCCCGCTGGGGCTATAT
>CAXTMX010000134.1:0-2437 GCA_964245585.1 uncultured Sphingomonadaceae bacterium
CTACAAATTCCGCCGCCAGGCCGTGATCGGCTCGGCGATCGCCGATTTCCTCTGTCCCGCCAAAGGCCTGATCGTCGAGGTCGACGGCTGGACGCACGACGATTCCGCAGCGGACAGTCGCCGTGATGCGCGCCTCGAGGCGCTCGGCTATCGCGTCGTCCGCGTTACCAACGACGACGTCATGCGCAACGTCGAGGGCGTATGCGCGATGCTGCTCGCCATCCTCGACGCCGCGCCCGATCGGCGCCCCCACCCCAACCCCTACCCTGAAGGGGAGGGGGCTTTCGGTCGAGGCGCAGAAATTGCTCGGGATTTCGCTCAAGGGGGGCGTGGGATGATTTTCGCCCCGCTCCGTTCGTGTCGAGCGCAGGTTCGAGCCTGTCGAGAACCGAAGTCGAGACCCCGTCTTGGGGCATTTCTCGACGGACCCATCCCGACAAGCTCGATGCTGCTCGAAACGAACGGCTTTTAATATGCTGAACATCACCAACCTTCACGCCGCCGTCGACGGCAAGCCGATCCTCAAGGGCCTGACCCTTTCGGTCAACGCCGGCGAGATCCATGCGATCATGGGGCCCAACGGTGCCGGCAAGTCGACGCTGGCCTATGTCCTCGGCGGGCGGCCCGGCTATGAGGTGACCGGGGGCTCGGTCACATTCACCCCGCCTCCGTTCGTCCCGAGCGAAGTCGAGGGACGTGCGGCAAGCGAAACGCCACGTGTCTCGACTTCGCTCGACACGAACGGAGGGGGGGAACCGCTCGATCTCCTCGCCCTCGCGCCGCACGAGCGCGCCGCGGCGGGGCTGTTCCTCGGGTTCCAGTATCCGGTCGAGATCCCCGGCGTGTCGAACGTCCAGTTCCTGCGTTCGGCGCTCAATGCGCAACGCAAGGGACGCGGCGAGGACGAATTGTCCGGCGGCCAGTTCCTCAAGATCGCGCGCGAGCAAGCGGACGGGCTCGGCCTCAGCATGGACATGCTCAAGCGGCCGGTGAACGTCGGCTTCTCGGGCGGCGAGAAGAAGCGCAACGAGATGGTCCAGATGGGGATCATCGATCCCAAGCTGGCGATCCTCGACGAGACCGACAGCGGGCTCGACATCGACGCGCTGCGCACCGTCGGCGACGGCATCAACCAGATCATGCGCAAGCCCGACAAGGCGGTGCTGCTGATCACGCATTACCAGCGCCTGCTCGATTATGTCCGCCCCGATTTCGTCCATGTGCTCGCCGGCGGCCGCATCGTGCGCTCGGGCGGCGCGGAGCTGGCGCACGAGCTCGAGCGCGAGGGCTATGGCGACATGGGCCAGGAAGCGGCGGCGTGAGCCTGCTCGACCTGCCCTCGACGCGCGACGAGGAATGGCGCTGGTCGGATTTGTCCGCGTTGCCGGCACTCGCCGAATCGCCCCGTCATCCCGCTGAGAGCCATTATGACGGAGCAGGTTTCGGCGGACCGCGGCTGCTGTTCCTCGATGGCGAGTATCGGCCTGACGCCAGCAATCCCGGTCCGGTCGAAATCGCCACGATCGCCGCCGCCACCGCGCATCCGCTCGCCGCTCTCGCGGGCAAGGCCGGCTGGCGACTCTATCTCGGCCGCGAACATGCCGCACCCGGCACGATCGAGCTCGTCCATTTGTCGACCGGCGGCGCGAACCACCTCGCCGCCGAGATCGTGCTCGAAGAGGACGCGCAGGCGAGCGTCGTCGAGACCTTCGTCGGCACCGGCTGGGCCAATCGCGGCGCCACCGTCAGCCTCGCGCGCTCGGCCCGGCTGATGCTCGCGCGGCGCATCCTCTCGCGCACCGGCTTTACCAGCCTGATCGACCATGCCGAGGTCGCGCAAGGCGCGAGCCTGACGAGTGTCACGCTTGCTGCAGGTGCTGGGGACACGCGCCTCGAATTGCATGCCAATCTTGCGGGGCAGAATGCGTTCGTCGAGGCCGGCGGCGCATTGCTCGGACGAGCCCGACAGCGCCACGACAGCAATATCGTGCTGCGCCATGCTGCGCAGCATGGCGCGAGCCGGCAGGTGTGGCGCTCGGTCGCCGACGATCGCGCCACCGCGTCGGTCGCGGCGCGGGTCGAGGTGGCACGCGACGCGCAGAAGACCGACGCGGTCCAGTCGCTCAAGGGCCTGCTGCTCGCGCGCACCGCGACCGTGAATCTCAAACCCGAGCTCGAGATCTTCGCCGACGACGTCAAATGCGCGCACGGCGCGACCGTGGGCCAGCTCGACCAGACGGCGCTCTTCTATCTCGCCAGCCGCGGCCTGCCCCCGCCCGAAGCCAAGGCGCTGCTGACCCGCGCGTTCGTCGGCGACGCGCTCGCGCGGATCGGCGACGCGCAGGTGCGCGAGGCGTTCGAGCGCGATGCCGATGCGTGGCTGGGGGGTGCGGTATGACCGAGCACGCCCTCGAACAGCCCCTCCCCTTCAGGGGAG
>CAXTMX010000135.1:0-2217 GCA_964245585.1 uncultured Sphingomonadaceae bacterium
TCGATGAACACGCGGTCGTCGCCGAAGCTGGCGAGCCCCTCGCGCTTGGTCGCCTCGAAGCCCTCGCGCACGTCGGCTTCGGAATAAGCGAGGCGCATGCCCTTGCCGCCGCCGCCGGCCGACGCCTTCATCATCACCGGATAGCCGATATCCGCGGCGATCCGGACCGCCTCGTCGGTGTCGGCGATCTCGCCGAGGAAGCCGGGGACGACATTGACGCCCGCGGCCTTGGCCAGCTTCTTGGATTCGATCTTGTCGCCCATCGCCGCGATGGCGTTCGGCGGCGGCCCGATGAAGGCGATGCCGTTGTCGGTCAGCAGCCGGGCGAAGCTCTCGCGCTCGGACAGGAAGCCGTAGCCCGGATGCACCGCCTGCGCGCCGGTCTCCTGGCACGCCAGCAGCAGCGCGTCGGCGAGCAGATAGCTCTCCGACGCGGGCGGCGGGCCGAGCCGCACGCTCTCGTCCGCCATCTTCACATGCGGCGCCCGTGCGTCGGCATCCGAATAGACCGCGACCGTCTTGATCCCCATCGCCTTCGCGGTGCGGATGATGCGGCAGGCGATCTCGCCGCGATTGGCGATCAGGATCTTGTCGAACGGCGGTATCATTCGGCGGCCTCCGCCGGTGGCATGTTATGGCCGAGCAGGCGCAGCACCTCGCCCGCCGCGGCGACCAGGTTGGTGCCGGGCCCGAAGATCGCCGACACGCCCGCGTCGCGCAGCATGTCGTAGTCCTGCGCCGGGATCACGCCGCCGGCGACGACGCGGATGTCGCCGCGTCCCGCGTCGCGCAGGTGGCCGATCAGCTCGGGGATCAGCGTGCGGTGCCCCGCGGCGAGGCTCGACGCGCCAACCAGATCGACATCGTGCCTGATCGCCAGCGCCGCGGCCTCCGCCGGCGTCTGGAACAGCGGCCCGGCGACGATCTCGAACCCCATGTCGCCGAACGCCGACGACACCAGATTGGCGCCGCGATCGTGCCCGTCCTGGCCCATCTTTGCGACGAGCATCCGCGGCGGCCGCCCTTTGCGCCGCGCGATCGCGCCGACCCCGTCGGTCAGCGCCGCCCAGCGCGCGTCGCCGGCATGCGCGCCGCCATAGATCCCCGAAACCGGGGTAGGGAAGGTGCCGTGGCGGCCGAATACGTCCTCCATCGCTGAACTGATCTCGCCGAGCGTGGCGCGGGCGCGCGCGGCGTCGATCGCCAGCGCCAGCAGATTGCCGCTGCCGCGCGCGCCTTCGCGCAATGCGTCGAGCGCGGCGGTGCATTGCGCCTCGTCGCGCGCGGCGCGGACGCGGGCAAGGCGGGCGACCTGGCCTTCGCGCACCTTGACGTTGTCGATGTCGAGGATCTCGAGCCGATCTTCTTCGCCGAGCCGATATTTGTTGACCCCGACGATCACGTCCTCGCCGCGATCGACCCGCGCCGCGCGGGCTGCGGCGGCTTCCTCGATCAGCCGCTTGGGCATGCCGCTCGCGACCGCCGCGGTCATCCCGCCGAGCGCTTCGACTTCCTCGACCAGCGCCCACGCCTTGTCCGCCAGCTCGCTCGTCAGCGCCTCGACGTAGTAAGAGCCGCCGAGCGGATCGACGACGCGGGTGATGCCGCTCTCTTCCTGCAGCACGAGCTGGGTGTTGCGCGCGATCCGCGCCGAGAAGTCGGTCGGCAGCGCGACCGCCTCGTCGAGCGCATTGGTGTGCAGGCTCTGCGTCCCGCCGAGCGATGCGGCCATCGCCTCGATCGTGGTGCGGATGACGTTGTTATAGGGGTCCTGCTCGGTCAGCGACACGCCCGAGGTCTGGCAATGCGTGCGCAGCATCTTCGAGCGCTCGTCCTTCGCGCCGAGATCGGTCATCACCCGGTGCCACAGCTTGCGCGCCGCGCGCAGCTTGGCGACCTCCATGAAGAAGTTCATGCCGATCGCGAAGAAGAAGCTCAGCCGCCCGGCGAAGGCGTCGATGTCGAGCCCGCTGGCGATCGCGGCGCGGACATATTCGCGCCCGTCGGCGATGGTGAAGGCGAGCTCCTGGAGCTGGGTCGCCCCGGCCTCCTGCATGTGATACCCGGAAATCGAAATGCTGTTGAATTTCGGCATGTTGATCGAAGTATATCCGATGATGTCCGAAATGATCCGCATGCTGGGCGCAGGCGGATAGACATAGGTGTTGCGGACCATGAACTCCTTGAGGATGTCGTTCTGGATGGTGCCGTCGAGCT
>CAXTMX010000136.1:0-2213 GCA_964245585.1 uncultured Sphingomonadaceae bacterium
CCACGTCCGCGTCGCGTTCGCGACCAACGACGAGCGCACCGCCAAGCGCGTGTCCGACGCGCTTGGCACCGCGACCGAACAGCGTGCGATGCGCAACTATGCCGGTCACCGTCTCGCGCCGTGGCTGGCCCATGTCATGGTCAGCCGACAGGAGACCGCCCGCGCGCTGCTGACGCCGGGTGAGGTCATGCAGCTGCCGCCGACCGACGAGCTGGTGCTGGTTGCCGGCACGCCGCCGATCCGCGCGACCAAGCTGCGCTACTACGAGGACGGCGCGTTCACCCCGCGCGTGCTGCCGCCACCGGCGTTGGGAAGCGATACCTATGCCGACCGCCCCGCCGCGCGCGATGACAACTGGCGCGGCCTAGCGCGCACTGTCGATGCCCGCCTGATCGCCGCCGACGAGCCGGACGCCAACGAGACGGGCGGTGGGCTGGAACAGGCGCGTCACCCCGGTGAACCTCTCGACAAACCTGCCGAGCGCGAACCGGCGACGGTTGACCCGCTCGGGCTCGGCGACGATGAGGCCGCTCCCGCCGCCGACAAGCGCGCGATGGACCAGGCCCGGGCCGTGACCGTCGCCCGCGCCGCCTATGGCGTCGATGCCGGCCGCGCTGCGGCGCAAGACCTGCTGCCGGGCTTCTGACGATGCCTCAGAGGGTCCGCCACCAGCTGTTCCTGCCCAAGCCGCTCAGCGACCGGCTGGAGGCGCTCGCGGCCAAGCCTGGCGCCTCCAAGTCGGCGATCCTCGCCGACGCAGTCGCGGCCTGGCTCAATCGGCGCGGCGCATCCGAGCTGGATGACCGCTTCGGGATCAGGCTCGACCGGATGACCACCGCGCTCGGGCGCATCGAGCGCGACGGCCATGTCCTGATCGAGACGCTGGCGCTGTTCGTCCGCTACGAGCTGGCCATCCACGCCCCGCTTGCCGAGAACGATGCCGCCGGCCGGGCGGTGGCCCGCGAACGGTTCGAGGCCTTCATCGCGCAAGTCGGACGTCAGGTCGCGGGCGGCAAGCGCACGCTCACCGCGGACACCGAGCGATGACCGGCTCGGTATCGCAGGACCGGCGGCGCACGATGCTGCGCAGCGCGATGGGGCCGGCGATCGCCGCCGCGCTTGCCGATCCGCGCGTGGTCGAGATCATGGTCAACCCCGACGGCGCGCTCCGGGTCGACATCCTTGGCGAGGGGCGGGTCGATACCGAAGTCCGCATCGCGACCGAGCAGGTCGAGCGGATCATCCGGCTGGTCGCCTCGCACGCCCGCGCCGAGGCTCACGACGGCGCGCCGATCGTCTCGGCCGAGCTGCCGCCCCATGCCGAGGGGCGGGCGGGCGAGCGGTTCGAAGGCGTGCTGCCCCCGGTATCGCCGGCGCCGTGCTTCTCGATCCGCAAGCCCGCTGAGCGGCTGCACACGCTCGACGACTATATCGCCGACGGCATCATGTCCGAGTCTGCCGCTGACCTGCTCCGTAAGGCGGTCACCCAGCGCAGCAACATCCTGGTCGCCGGCGGCACGAGCTCGGGCAAGACCACGCTCGCCAACGCGCTGCTCGCCGAGATGGCCTGGGTCAATGCGCGCGTGATCCTGATAGAAGACACGCGCGAGCTGCAATGCCCGCTGCCCGATACGGTTGCGCTCCGCACACGTCCCGGCGTCGCCTCGATGACCGATCTGGTCCGCTCGACGCTGCGTCTGCGGCCCGACCGCATCGTGGTCGGCGAGGTGCGCGGCCCCGAGGCGCTCGACATGTTGAAGGCGTGGAACACGGGTCACCCCGGCGGCATCGCCACCGTCCACGCCAACAGCGCGCTCTCCGCGCTCTACCGGATCGAGAGCCTCGTGCAGGAGGCGGTGGTCAGCGTGCCGCGCCGGCTCATTGCCGAGACGATCGACGTCATCGTGTTCATTGCCGGGCGCGGCGTCGACCGCCGCGTCAGCACCGTCGATCAGGTCGTCGGGCTCGACCCGGACACCGACGCCTATGCGCTCGCCGACCTCTTGCAGCCCCACCCCCAAGGAGAATGACCATGCAGCTCTTCAAGCTACCTTCGCGCGCCACCATCTTCCTGATCGGCGCCGCGATCGGCCTCGACCTCGCCTTCATATCATCCGCGCAAGCCGCCGGATCGGGCATGCCGTGGGAGCAGCCGCTCCAGCAGGTGCTCGAATCCGTCCAGGGACCGGTCGCCAAGATCGTCGCCGTGATGA
>CAXTMX010000137.1:0-1746 GCA_964245585.1 uncultured Sphingomonadaceae bacterium
AGCTATACTCATGACATAACGTGACATTCGTCACAAGTAATCACGGTGAGGTACGCACGCGCAACTGCTTACAATTTCGCATCTCGAACATGTAACAAGGTTGTGCACTACTGATCTCTCGCTACCATGCTAGCTGATCTCGCTGAGTCTCTAGTGATCTTGGCTATCGTTATGATCACCGGTACCGCCGCTAACCTGGGCACCTCCAATAACCCTGGCGTGATCTGGCCGGAGGTGATTCAGTGGGCCTGACCGGAGGTGGCAGATGCGTCAGGCGGGCTTGTTCGGGCTATCGGACCAACTGAAGCGGCTGTCGGACTGTGGCGACCCTCTGGAGACGATGGGCCGGGTGGTGGACTTCGCGGTATTCCGCCCGGCGTTGGAGAAGGCGCTGGCCTATGGTGACAGCGGCAAGGGCGGTCGGCCGCCCTATGATCCGGTGGCGATGTTCAAGATCCTGATCCTGGCGGCGCAGAACACGGTGAGCGACGCACGTATGGAGTTCCTGATCCGCGATCGGCTGAGCTGGCTGCGGTTCCTCGGCTTCGACCTGGGCGCGCCGACGCCCGATGAGAACACGATCCGGCTGTTTCGCGAGAAGCTGACCCGCGCTGGCGCCATCGACGCGCTGTTCGCCGCTTTCGACCGGCGCTTGCGCGAGCGCGGCTATTTGCCCATGGGAGGGCAGATCGTGGATGCGACCCTGGTGGCCGCGCCCAAGCAGCGCAACACCGCAGCGGAGAAGGAAGCGATCAAGGCGGGCAAGAGCGCGACCGAGATCTGGCCCGATCAGCCAGCGAAGGCCGTGCAGAAGGACACCGACGCGCGCTGGACGCTGAAGTTCGCCAAGGCACGGGTCCTGCCCGACGGCAGGCCCGGGATCGACATCGCCATTCCGAGCTTTGGCTACAAGAGCAGCATCGCGATCTGCCGGCGCTATGGCTTCATCCGACGTGGCAAGGTCACCGATGCCGCCCGCTTCGACGGTCGCATGCTGCGCGACGTGGTGACCAACGACAACACCGCATCCGACGTCTGGGCGGACACCGCCTACCGCAGCCGGTCCAACGAGGCTTGGCTCAAGTCGATGGGCCGCGTCAGCCGCGTCCATCGCAAGAAGCCCCCGGGCAGACCAATGCCGCCACGCGCCGCGCGCGCCAATGCCGCCAGGTCCACCGTTCGTGCCCGCATCGAGCATGTGTTCGCCCGGCAGAAGGACCAGATGGGGCTGTTCATCCGCACCATCGGCATCGCGCGCGCCGAGGCGAAGATCACGCTCGCCAACCTCGCCTACAACATCGGCCGCCTGATCTTCCACGAACGACGTACTGCCATAGGATAGCTGCGCCCGACGAAGCCGATGCCGGCCATTGAACGCCGCAATACCGTACCAGGCCGGCAGCGCCGCACACCCTGCTCGCGTCAGGCCGCCACCCCGCCACTATGCAGCACGTTAATGTGGGTGCCCAGCTCTCGCGAAACCAACCGTTTTGTGGATGCTGAATGAGCGGCCGAAGTTGGGAGCGCGCGGTTGGACCGCGAATGTCCAGTTGTGGGTCTGGTCAGACGAGGCGCAGCTTCGATGCGGAGGAGATTACCGCAGCTGACTGTCCTTGCTGCCTCGCCGATTGAAGGCGGCGGCTAACGGCCGGTCGCGGCCGCTCTGACACGTAACGCAGGTGCGCACCCCGGGGACCGCGAGGCGGCGTCTACCTTCCTCGACACCGCGGACATGTACGGGGTCGG
>CAXTMX010000137.1:1884-2208 GCA_964245585.1 uncultured Sphingomonadaceae bacterium
CGCACGTATGCTTCGCCCACGCGACCGCTTCCCCAGCTTTCCCGCAACGTACCGGAGCGGCCGCACGTTGAGCGACCGACTTCGAATCCACCAAGGAACGACCCAATGATCACGCGCAAGCTCGGCTCCCAAGGGCTCGAAGTCTCCGCACTCGGACTAGGCTGCATGGGGATGTCCGACTTCTACGGCGGCCGTGACGAGGCGGAGTCGGTAGCGACGATCAACCTAGCGCTCGATCGCGGGGTCACCTTCCTCGACACCGCGGACATGTACGGGGTCGGCGCCAACGAGGAGCTGGTCGGTCGCGTCGTGCGGGGGCGACGA
>CAXTMX010000138.1:0-2183 GCA_964245585.1 uncultured Sphingomonadaceae bacterium
GCCGCGGCGGGCGCGACGGCAACCGCGGCCGGCGCGACAACAATCGCGGCGGCGAGGATGGCGGCGAGGAGCTCGTCGAGAAGCTCGTCCACATCAATCGCGTGTCCAAGACGGTGAAGGGCGGCAAGCGCTTCGGCTTCGCCGCGCTCGTCGTCGTCGGGGACGGCAAGGGCCGTGCGGGCTTCGGCCACGGCAAGGCGCGCGAGGTGCCCGAGGCGATCTCCAAGGCGACCGCGGCAGCCAAGAAGGCGATGGTGCGCGTGCCGCTGCGCGAGGGCCGCACGCTCCATCACGACGGCCGCGGCCATTTCGGTGCGGGCATGGTCTATCTGCGCGCGGCGCCGGCCGGCACCGGGATCATCGCCGGCGGGCCGATGCGCGCGATCTTCGAGAGCCTCGGCGTCCACGACGTCGTGACCAAGTCGGTCGGCACCAACAATCCGTACAACATGATCCGCGCGACCTTCGCCGCGTTGACCGAGCAGACCAGCCCGAAGTCGGTGGCGCAGCGGCGCGGCAAGAAGATCGCCGATCTGCTGTCGCGCTCGGGCATCGCGACTAAGGCGGAAGCCGCGGCCGAAGCCGAGGCGGTCACGGAGTAAGCGATATGGCCAAGATCAAGATCACCCAGACCGGATCGCCGATCCGCCGCACCAAGGACCAGCGCGCGACGCTGATCGGGCTCGGGCTCAACAAGATGCGCAAGGTCCGCGAGCTCGAGGACAGTCCCGAGGTGCGCGGCATGATCCGCAAGGTGCAGCATATGGTGGAAGTGGTCGAGGGGTAACAAAGCCCTCTCCCCACCGGGGAGAGGGTTGGGAGGGGGGCATGCCTCTCTATGACATCGTCGGGTTGAGTTGCAGAGGACTGCCCCTCTCCCCGGCCCTCTCCCCATAGGGGAGAGGGGGAAGAACAGCGCGACAAAAGCGAAAGCGAGTGCAGGACATGAAACTGAACGACATCCGCGACAACAAGGGCGCCCGCAAGTCGCGCGTCCGCGTCGGCCGGGGCATCGGCTCGGGCCTTGGGAAGACCGGCGGGCGCGGCCAGAAGGGCCAGACGAGCCGTTCGGGCGTGTCGATCTTCGGCTTTGAGGGCGGGCAGATGCCGCTCCACATGCGGATCCCGAAGCGCGGCTTCAACAATATCTTCGCCAAGGACCATGCCGAGGTGAATCTCGGCACGATTCAGAAGCTGGTCGATGCGGGCACGCTCGCCACCGACGGCACGATCGATCATGCCGCACTCAAGGCGGCGGGCGTCGCGCGCGGCGGCAAGGACGGCGTGCGCATCCTCGCCAAGGGCGACTATTCGGCCAAG
This sequence comes from uncultured Sphingomonadaceae bacterium, assembly GCA_964245585.1. Classification (GTDB taxonomy): domain Bacteria; phylum Pseudomonadota; class Alphaproteobacteria; order Sphingomonadales; family Sphingomonadaceae; genus Solisphingomonas. Next base: position 1,321 of record CAXTMX010000138.1, read on the forward strand.
CTCAATTTCCGCGTCGCCGGCGCATCGAAAAGCGCGCGCGAGGCGATCGAGCGGGCGGGCGGGTCGATCGAGGTGATCGAAATCGTCCCTGCGGCGGACAAGGCCAAGGCCAAGCACCGCACGGTGCAGAAGGCGCGCGCGGCCGACAAGGAAGCCAAGAAGGCCGCCGCCAAGGCCTGATATGCCTGTTCCCCGGCCTTCGCCGGGGACAGGTTACATCGACGGCGCCGCAGCCTATATGAAAGCCGCGCGATCGACCGTCGCGCTTCTTAAGGGTTGTAACGAATGGCCTCCGCCGCCAATCAGATGGCTTCCAGCATCAGCATGGGCAAGTTCGCCCAGGCGACCGAGCTCAAGAAACGGCTGTGGTTCACGCTGGGCGCGCTGATCGTGTTCCGCCTGCTCAGCTTCGTGCCGCTGCCCGGCATCGATCCGCGCGCGATGGCGACGCTGTTCAACACGACCAAGGGCGGCGTGCTCGACTTCTTCAACACTTTCTCGGGCGGCGGGCTCGAGCGGATGAGCCTGATCGCGCTGGGCGTGATGCCCTATATCACCGCCTCGATCATCGTGCAGCTCGCGACCTCGCTCAGCCCCACGCTCGCCGCGATCAAGAAGGAGGGCGAGAGCGGGCGCAAGAAGCTCAACCAGTATACCCGCTACGGCACGGTCTTCCTCACCGCGATCCAGGGCTATTTCATCGCCGTCGGGCTCGAGACGTGGGGCGCTTCGCAGGGCATGTCGGCGGTGGTCGAGCCGGGCATGCTGTTCCGCATCACCACGGTGATCACGCTGATCGGGGGCACCATGTTCCTGATGTGGCTCGGCGAGCAGATCACCAGCCGCGGCATCGGCAACGGCGT
>CAXTMX010000139.1:0-2116 GCA_964245585.1 uncultured Sphingomonadaceae bacterium
CCGCCGGGGCCGCGCCCACGGCCGCCACGGGGGCCGCGGCCCTCGCGCTGCGGCGGAGCGTCGGGCGCGGCGCCTTCGACCGGCGGGGCGTCGTTCTGGATCTCGTCAGCCATTTAAAACTCCAATCCGCCTTCGCGGGCGGCATCGGCGAGCGCTTTCACGCGCCCGTGAAACAGGAAACCACCGCGGTCGAACACCACCCGGGTGACGCCGGCCGCCTTGGCGCGCTCGGCGAGCCGCTGGCCGACCAAGGTCGCGCCCGCGGCGGTCGCGCCGGCCTGGCCGCGCACATCCTTATCAAGCGTCGAGGCGGCGGCGACGGTGCGCCCCTGCGCATCGTCGATCACCTGCGCATAGATATGCCGGCCCGAACGGTGCACCGACAAACGCGGACGCGTGCCGCCGACGGCGCGGAGCGTGGTGCGGACGCGGCGACGGCGCCGGTCGAAGAGCGAGAGCTGCTTGGCCATCTTACTTCTTCTTGCCTTCCTTGCGGAAAATATACTCGCCGCGGTATTTGATGCCCTTGCCTTTGTACGGCTCGGGCTTGCGCCAGCGGCGGATCTCGGCGGCGACCTGGCCGACCTTCTGCTTGTCGATGCCGGTAATGTTGACCGTGGTCTGGTCGGGCGTGGCGATCGCGATCCCTTCCGGGATCGGATAGTCCACGTCGTGGCTGTAACCGAGCTGCAGCTTCAGGTTCTTGCCCTGGCTGTTCGCGCGATAGCCGACGCCAGTGATCTCGAGCGTCTTGGTGAAGCCTTCGGTCACGCCTTGCACCAGGTTCTGGACCAGCGTGCGCTGCATTCCCCAGAACGAGCGCGCGCGCTTGGTGTCATTCGCCGGCGTGACCGAAATCGCGCCGTCCTCGATCGCATAATGGACGTCGCCCACCAGGTTCAGCGACAGCGTCCCCTTCGGGCCCTTGACCGAGAGCAGGCCGCCCTCGATCGTCGCGGTCACGCCATTGGGAATGGCGACCGGCTTCTTCCCGATGCGGCTCATCAGAACACCTCCGCGAGCACTTCGCCGCCGACGTTCTGGTCGCGCGCTTCCGCGTCGGACAGCACGCCGCGCGGCGTCGAGACGATGGTGATGCCTAGGCCATTGCGCACGCGCGGCAGATCCTGCGAGCCCGAATAGACGCGACGGCCGGGCTTAGAGATGCGCGCGACATGCTGGATCGCGGGCTGGCCCTCGAAATATTTCAGCTCGATGCGGATGCCCGCATGCGCGCCGAGCGCCTCGTCGGCATAGCCGCGGATATAGCCTTCGCGCTGGAGCACGTCGAGCACGCGCGCGCGCAGCTTCGACGCCGGCGTCAGGACCGAATCCTTCTTCGCGCGCTGGCCGTTGCGGATGCGGGTGAGCATGTCCCCCAGCGGATCGTTGATCGACATCGTCGTTCCTTACCAGCTCGACTTGGTGACGCCGGGGATCATCCCCTTGTTCGCCAGATCGCGCAGCATGATGCGCGACAGCCGGAACTTGCGATAATAAGCGCGCGAGCGCCCGGTCATCTCGCAGCGGTTGCGCACGCGCGTCGGGTTTGCGTTCGCGGGAATCTCGGCCATCTTCAGCCGCGCCTCCCAGCGCTCGCTCTCGTCCTTGGACTCGTCGTTCGCGATCGCCTTGAGACGCGCATATTTGCCGGCATATTGCTTGACCAGCTTCTTGCGCTTCTCGTTCTTGTTGATCGAACTCAGTTTCGCCATGACTTAAGTTCTTCCTCGTGCCCCCGCGGAGGCGGGGGTCCAGTTAGCAATAGGTCTGGATCCCCGCCTTCGCGGGGATACAGTCCGCTTCAAGCCGCCTTCTTCTCTTCGGTCTCTTCCTGCGGGAACGGGAAGCCGAACAGCCGAAGCAGCTCGCGCGCCTCGTCGTCGGTGTTGGCCGTGGTCGTGATGATCACGTCCATGCCGCGCGTCTTGTCGACCTTGTCGTAGCTGATCTCGGGGAAGATCAGCTGCTCCTTGAGGCCGCACGCGTAATTGCCGCGCCCGTCGAACGATTTCGGGTTGAGCCCGCGAAAATCGCGCACCCGCGGCAGCGCGATCGTGACGAAGCGGTCGAGGAACTCGTACATCCGCTCGCGGCGCAGCGTCACCTTGACGCC
>CAXTMX010000140.1:0-2017 GCA_964245585.1 uncultured Sphingomonadaceae bacterium
TCGGCATGAAGCTCGGCGAGTTCGCGCCGACGCGCTACTTCCCCGGCCACGCCGCCGACAAGAAGGGCAAGCGCTGATGTCCAAGCCCAAATCCCCGCGCAAGGTCGGCGACAAGGAAGCGCTGTCGGTCGGCACGCAGATCCGTGGTTCGGCGCAGAAGCTGAACCTGGTCGCCGCGCTGATCCGCAACCGCAAGGCCGGCGACGCGCTCAACATCCTGGCCTTCTCCAAGAAGGGCATGGCGGTCGAGGCGCGCAAGGTGCTCGCGAGCGCGATCGCCAACGCGGAAAACAACCATAACCTCGACGTCGATGCGCTGGTCGTGTCGGAGGCGTCGGTCGGCAAGTCGATCACGATGAAGCGCTTCGCGACCCGCGGCCGTGGCAAGTCCTCCCGTATCCTGAAGCCGTTCAGCCGCCTTCGCATCGTCGTCCGCGAGCAGGAAGAAGCGTGATGCGCACCCTTTCCCCGTTCGCCCTGAGCTTGTCGAAGGGCTGCACTTTCTTTTCCGACGTGGCCGAAGAAGGGCAGGGCTTCGACAAGCTCAGCCCGAACGGTGTTGTTGAGGTATCCGTCTAATGGGTCACAAATCCAACCCGATCGGCCTGCGCCTGCAGATCAACCGCACCTGGGACAGCCGCTGGTTCGCGGAAGGCGCCGATTACGGCAAGCTGCTGCTCGAGGATCTGAAGATCCGCAAGTACATCGTCGACACGCTGCCCCAGGCGGCGATCTCGAAGGTGGTGATCGAGCGTCCGGCCAAGTTGTGCCGCGTGTCCATCTATGCCGCGCGCCCCGGCGTAATCATCGGCAAGAAGGGCACCGACATCGAGAAGCTTCGCAAGAAGATCGGTTCGATGACGTCGTCCGACGTGTCGCTGAACATCGTCGAAATCCGCAAGCCGGAAATCGACGCGAAGCTGGTGGCGCAGGGGATCGCCGATCAGCTCGAGCGCCGTATCGCGTTTCGCCGAGCGATGAAGCGCGCGGTGCAGTCGGCGATGCGGCTGGGTGCCGACGGCATCCGCGTGCAGTGCGGCGGCCGCCTGGGCGGCGCCGAGATCGCGCGCACCGAAAGCTATCGTGAAGGCCGCGTGCCGCTCCACACCCTGCGCGCGCACCTCGATTATGCCGAGGCGCAGGCGCACACCGCGTACGGGGTCTGCGGCGTCAAGGTTTGGGTGTTCAAGGGCGAGATCCTGGGTCACGACCCGCTCGCGCAGGAAAAGCTGATGATGGAAGCGCAGACTTCCGGCGTGCGTCCGGCGCGCGACGATCGTCGATAATTGGCGCCGCTGAGGATTTAAGAGATGCTGCAACCGAAAAAGTTCGCGCACCGCAAGCAGTTCAAGGGTCGCATTCATGGCGACGCGAAGGGCGGCGCGACGCTCAATTTCGGCTCGTACGGGCTGAAGGCGATGGAGCCGGAGCGGATCACCGCGCGCCAGATCGAAGCGGCGCGCCGCGCGATCACGCGTCACATCAAGCGTCAGGGGCGGTTGTGGATCCGCATCTTCCCGGACGTGCCGGTGACGTCGAAGCCGGCCGAAGTCCGCATGGGCAAGGGCAAGGGGGCGCTCGAATTCTGGGTCGCCCGCGTCAAGCCGGGCCGCATCCTGTTCGAGCTGGACGGCGTGCCCGGTCCGCTCGCGGCGGAAGCGTTCAGCCGCGCGGCGATGAAGCTGCCGATCAAGGTCAAGGTGGTGGCGCGTCTGGGCGACACGTCGCACCTCGGAGGCGAATGAGATGGCGAAGAAAGACACCAAGTCGACCGGGCTCCACGTCGCCGGCAAGTCCGACGACCAGCTCGCCGAGACGCTGGGCGAGCTGAAGCGCGAGGCGTTCAACCTGCGCTTTCAGGCGGCGACCAGCCAGCTCGAAAAGCCGAGCCGCGTGCGTGAGGTCCGTCGCGACATCGCCCGCATCAAGACCCAGCAGACCGCGCGCGCCAAGTCGGCCGCTGCGGCCGCGAAGTAAGGAAGTAGCAATGCCGAAGCGCGTGCTGACGGGACAGATC